>CAZAXA010000009.1:0-7479 GCA_964488965.1 uncultured Phaeodactylibacter sp.
CATCCTGTCGTGCATGGGCCTGTTCGGCATCGCCGTGCTGGCCATAGGGCAGCGCACCAGGGAGGTGGGCATCCGCAAGGTGCTGGGCGCTTCGGTGGCCGGCATCGTGTGCTTGCTGTCCCGCGACTTTCTCCGGATGGTGGCCCTGGCCATCCTGGTGGCGGCGCCCCTGGCCTGGCTGGCCATGCGGGCCTGGCTGAAGAACTACGCCTACCGGATCGACATTCAATGGTGGGTGTTCCTGCTGGCGGGAGCTCTGGCGGTGCTCATCGCGTTCGTGACGCTGAGCCTGCAGTCGGTAAGGGCGGCGAGGGCCAATCCCACCGAAGCGCTTAAGGCGGAATAGCAGCTTTCACAACCCCGCCCGCTTATCCACTCTCCGAGGGTTTCTCCTTATCATCCGGCGCGGCCTTTTTATCAGGCACTTCCAGCCTTACATCGCGATAGTGGCGTTTCAGCCAGCGGGCAAGGCCGTCCAGCCCGGGAAACAGGACCCGCTCGTTGATGTTCGACTGGTCCAGCTTGTCGCGGATTTCCCATTTCAGGGCTGCCGGAATGATGATTTTAAAGTAGCTGACCTCGGTGTTCTTCAGCCAGTTGCTGAGCAGCATATTGGGGTTGGACATCATGGAGAACACGGCGTACTGGTTGACGATGCGTTCGTCGATGGAGGGAGGCTCGAAGAAAACGGCGAAATCGTCCTTTTTGAGTTGGCCCAGGTCGGGGAGGGTGGAGGCGACCCGCTCCAGCATTTCAGCGGTGAAAATATGTGAGCCTTCTTCCTCGATAGCCCGGGCCAGCTGGTCGGGGAGGTACGCTTTGGAATCGACATAGTTGACGGCCCAGATGATCCCGTCCTTGTGGTATTTGGTGAAGTCGGCGGTAGCAAAATGCAGGGCCACATAGGGCGAATAGGTCCAGTCGAGCAGGCGGGTGGGCAGGCCGTGGTGCTGGGCCAGCGCCAGCCAGTTCCAGACCGAAGTGTATTCTGCGGTGAGTTGCTTGTGGCTGTATTTGCGGAAGTTGCGCAGGAGGTGTTTTTCGAGGTGGGATTCCCCCAGCCGGTTGAGCGTTGAGC
Source organism: uncultured Phaeodactylibacter sp. (assembly GCA_964488965.1). Taxonomy (GTDB): domain Bacteria; phylum Bacteroidota; class Bacteroidia; order Chitinophagales; family Saprospiraceae; genus JACJXW01. The sequence goes on from CAZAXA010000009.1 coordinate 1,079, forward strand.
TCAGCGGATAGCTGCTGTCTTCCAGCCCCCGGTAAACATAAGAAGAACGAAAGCGGTGCAGCTGTTCGTTCCAGGAATCCGTGTACAGCGCCTCCTGTAATTGGGCCCAGTTTTTGATTACTATATCCCTGCCTTCCATGCCTCAAAGGTAATAAAAACCGGATGGCAGGGAAATAAAAAAGGCGGCCAGCCTCCCTGAGGCTGAACCGCCGTGTGCCACATCATCATTTTTCAATCGGGTAATTCCTGGTTGATTGGTTAGTAGTATTGACAGGGGGTTATTGAACGCCCGGGGGCGAATCAACCAATCAACCAACCCCTACGGCTTTGGCGCCTCATAATCTACGCCCAGTTGCGCCAGCAGCTTCAGGGAGTTGGCGCGCACATTATCGGGCGGATTGAGGGAGAGTGATTTCTTTAGCGCCTTAACGGCCTTTTCCTTTTCGCCGGCATAAACAAAGCCTTCGCCCAGGCTGTCCCACACGTTGGGGTCTTCCGGGTATTTTTTGGTATTGGCCTCGAATATGGCGATGGCCTCGCTGGTTTTTCCGCTGAACAGCAGTTGGTAGCCGTAGTTGTTGAGTTCGGCATTAGTACCCCGGCTGACAGCATCCTGCTTTACCTTTTTGGCGCCTTCGCTGTCGCCTTTAGCCTCCATCGCCTTCGCCTGAGCCATCATGGTGGTCATGTTCGGGGCCATGGCGACGGCTTTTTCCGACCAGGCCATTGCCTGTTCGTATTGTTTGTGCTGCAGGGCGAAGTTGGCGGCGGCATTGTATTCCTTCCAGGTGCAGGGCAGGGCTTCCAGGTCGGCCTGCATGGTTTTCATAGCTATCTTCACTTCTTTTTCAGGCTGGCCTTCCCCTTTTACCTTGCCGGCCAGGCTGGCCTTTGCCGTAAGGTTCTGAGGGTTGGGCGACATAAATACCGAGCGGCTGGCCCAGCCCAGGGCTTCTTCGTGGTTGATATCGTTCTGCAGGCAATAGTTGGCCGCTTCGAACCAGCCCTGCCAGTTGAACTGGGCTATGCCGTCCAGTTCTTGCCGCATACTGGCCAGCACCACTTCGTGCACATCGGTTTCGATCCGGAAAGGCACGGCTTTGTCAGCCCACTTCAGGACGCAGGCGGCGCTGTTTTGCCCGATGTCATCGAATTCGTAAGTGAGGTATTCGCGGAAGGCTCCGGTTTTTTGAGGAATGACTTCGACCCGCAGGGCGTCCTCTTCTTCTTTGTACCCGAAGCTCCCCCAGGAACTGGTATTACTGGAAAAGATAACCGTCCATTTTTCTTCTCCCGGGATCATGTGCAGGCCATAGGCGCCGGCAGGCAGCTTCTTCCCTTCGACCCGCACATCAGTGGAGAATTTGATGACCGTATTTTCGTTGGCGCCGGCCCGCCACACTGCATTCATCGGTACGAGCTTGCCCCAGACTTCCCGCCCCTTCACTGCCGGGCGGTGGTATTTGACAACAATATCCGTGAGGCCTACGGCCTGCGACACCGCCGCCTTCTGGCTGGCCTGAGGCGCCTTGAGGACAGGTTGGGCGTGTACGGTAAAAGAAGCCAGGAAAAATACAAAAGACAGGCACTTCCAGTGGTGTAGTACTTTTTTCATAACAGCCGGGTTTTTCGGCGAAGAGAAAATGGAAAAGGCCAACGCCTTCCATTTTCTCCATACGCCTGATAACAGTTTGTGGGTGATTTCTGTCATAAAGGTAAGCGGCCGGGCAACGGCATGCAATTAAATTGTGGCCAGCCGCTCATATTGTGACAGATGGTTGGGCAAAAAGGGGCGTCCGCCAAATAAAGAATGCGGTAAGGAAGGCAGATGGGAAAGCCGTTCAACGGGGGGATGTGTGAATATGGAGCAACCTACCGCCCCTTCCTGATCCCTTCCTCATCGAGGTACTGCTGAATGGCGTCCCGAAAACTGCGGCTGGACAGCAGGCATCTTCCGTCTTTCATATGGAAGGCGTACTGGTTATTGCCTTCATACCTTACCTCCTTTACGAAATTGATATTGACCAGCTGAGAACGGTGGATGCGGAGGAAATGATCGCTGTCGAGCTGCTCCTCGATGGATTGCAGGGTATGCCGGATCAGGTAGGCCTTTTGAGAAGTATGCACTTTCAGGTAGTTGCCTTCGGCCTCGATATAGCATATGTCGAAGATTTTGATCAGAATATCCCTGCCCTTTTCTTTGACTTCCAGGTGGCGGAGAGCTTCACTTTGCTCGTGCTGATGAGTTTCCAGCAGTTTTACCATTTTCTGGTGCAGGAAGGCCTCTTCTTTGAGGCGGATCTGGTTTCGGGCATGTTCCACAGCGCGAAAAAAGCGCTCGTCATCGTAAGGCTTGAGGAGATAGTCTACGGCGTGCACATCGAAGGCCTTGAGGGCATATTGGTTGAAGGCCGTGACGAATATGATGAAGGGCAGGGGCTGGAGTTCCTGCCGGGAGAGGACGTCGAAGCCGGTCAGGTCCGGCATTTGTATGTCGAGGAAGACCAGGCCCGGCCGGTAGTTGGCAATGGCGCGCAGCGCTTCACGGCCGTTCTTGCACTCGCCGATGAGGGTGATGTAATCCAGGGATTCCAGCAACTTGACGATGCGGGCCCGGGCCAGCGGTTCGTCGTCCACCACCAGCGTTCTTATCTTCTTCATAGCTGTTGCCGTTGGTAAGGAATGATGAGGGTTACTTCAAAGCCCTGTTTTTCTTCCGACCGGATATTAAAGGTAAAATTTTCCCGGTAGATCAGCTTCAGCCTTTCCCTTGCATTTTTCAGGCCGATACCGGAAGAGAGCAATTCTTCCGTTGAACGCGAATTGCCCTTGCCGTCATCCCGGACGACGATCATCACCTGTTCTCCTTCGATCTTTTTGCAGATGAGTTCGATAGTGCCTTCGTCCGTTTGATGGGCGAATCCGTGTTTGATGGCATTTTCCACCAGCGGTTGCAGCAAAAGGGTGGGGATTTGCGCATCGAGCGCTCTGTCGTCGATCTGGTATTCGATCCTCAGGCGGTCCGGAAAGCGGGCCTGTTCTATATTGAGGTAATTTTTGATAAAATCCACTTCTTCCCACAAGGGCGTTTGGTTGCGCTTATTCTGGTCGAGGACGGAGCGCAGCAGGGCGCCCAGTTGGGAGACGACCTTCTGGGCCTGCTTTTTGTCAAACTCCATCAGGGAAGATATCGTATTCAGGGTATTGAACAGGAAGTGGGGTTGCAGTTGAAGGCGCAGGGCATTGAGCTGGGCGCTGGACAACTGCCCCTCCAACTGTGCCAGTTCCAGTTGCTTGTCGCGGTATTTGCGCCGGAGTTCAATGGCCGTGATCAGCGCGTAGATGATCCCGAATTCGATCAGGCGGGTGATGACTGCCGCCGGGAGTACCCCTATCATATGCCGGACCGTATCGAGGGTCATTTTTTTTATTCCCAGGAAATGCAGCGTCGGGAAGAACAGCAGGTTGGAGATCAGTTCATGCAGAAGGGCCAGCAGGGTTCCCGCCAGCAGGATTTTCAGAAAGAGGACGCCATTGCCGGCGCGGGGGCGGGCATGTATGCGCCCTACGGCGTAATACACCAGGGGGAGAATGAGGGCCCAGGTCAGGTAATTGACCACATGGATGAACCAGCCGCGGTCCCACATGAATTTATCCGCCTCATTATAGTACATCATGAACAGATAGTTGCGTAGCCCCACCAGCGACCCCAGTGCGATACTCGCCAGAATGGCGTACAGATAAGGTATGGGTAGTTTACGCGAACTCATGGCCTGCAAAGTAATTAAAATTGAAGCAAATTGCGGAGCCCTTTGGGATGAACGGACAGAAAAGTGGCCGTTTGGTTTTCCGGGAACAAAAAGCCCGCTATCTTGCTGATGCTATGCCAGACAGCCGAAAACACAGGGGGCAACACCCATCCGACGCCAAATTGTTCGGCAGGAGCCAGCTGCCGAAACTGCAGCAGGCGGTCAAAGACCTGTCGTGGTTATGGTCGAGGGGATATGCCGAAAAATCTTCCCTGAAACTGGTTGGGGACCGCTACCGTTTGCAGGGCCGGCAGCGCCTGGCCGTGGCGCGTTGTTCCTGTTCCCGGCAGGCGGCGTCCCGCCGCCGCCTTCATGCCTTGCCCGAGGAGGCTATGAAGGGAAAATCGCTTCACATTGACGGCTTCAACCTGCTCATCACCATTGAGAGCGCCCTTTCCCGTGGCCTGATCCTGGAAGGAGTAGACGGCTGTTACCGCGATATAGCCAGCATCCACGGCACCTATAAACGGGTGACGGAGACAGAAGAAGCCATATTACTGGTTGGAAAGGCCCTTGAGGAACTGGATGTGAAAGGGGCGGCCTGGTATTTCGACCGCCCGGTTTCCAATAGCGGGAGGCTGAAACAAACGGTCATGGAACTGGCCGAAAAAAACAACTGGGCATGGAAAGGCGAGCTTCACTACAACCCTGACCACTTGCTGGCCGGCCAGGCAGAGCCTGCCGTTTCCTCTGACAGCGTCATTCTGGATAACGCTCCCCAATGGTTCAACCTTGCCCGTTATATCGTCCGCCGGCACATCCCCGGCGCCATTGTCCTGCCGCTTGGCCAACTGGTAAGCGGCGGTTTTTCCTGATCGTTAAAGATCGTTGGCTTTTGTCGATTTTTTTTCTTAATTTTCTTTTTTAAAGCAGCTTAAACTCGTGCAGGTATTTCCCGAAAACTATCCCTGGCATTTGAGCTTAGGAGGATGAAGAACTGAGCAAAAGCAAGCAAAATTCGATCATAAAAAACAAACCTCTATGTTTAGGACTGCCTTTATCCCAATACTGTTGATATTATCTTCTGCCCTGGCCTTTGGGCAAAAGCAGAAAGCCTCCGCTGAGGAAGAGGAGATCAAACAGGTTATCGAGCAGGAATCCCGGTATTTCTGGGCTCGTGATTTCAAAAACTGGAAAAAACTTTGGGTGCATGAACCTTACATCATCTGGACGGCCGCTTCCAACAGCGGCGTAAACCAGCATTCCGGCTGGGAAGCCTGGGAAAAAGAGGTGCTCAGCCTCTTCGAGGAGAGCCCGGACCCCATTCCCTACGATGGAGATGTAAAGAAGTACAACTACCGTATCCGCATCTACGGCGGCGGCGCCTGGGCGACCTTTGAACAGGATAACAAAGGCACCGTCACTTATGAATCCCGCATACTGGAAAAGCAGGGCGGTAAGTGGAAGGTAGCCGCCGTGCAGTTGTTCTTCAACACCAATGACCCGGAAGGTACGCCCGTCGAGGAAAAGGCCAATGAATGATGGTTCTTTGACGAATGTTATTCCCCTTTCAGAATCTCCCTGGAAATAACCAGTTTCTGGATTTCTGAGGTGCCTTCTCCGATGGTGCAGAGTTTGGCGTCGCGGTAAAATTTTTCCACGGGAAAATCCTTGGTGTAGCCATAGCCGCCGAATATCTGTACGGCCTCATTGGCGATCTGCACGGCGGCTTCAGAGGCGTAATATTTGGCCATGGAGGATATTTTGGTAGTCTTCTGCCCCCGGTCTTTCATATAGCCGGCCTTGCGGGTGAGCAGTTCGGCCGCCTGAATTTTGGTGGCCATGTCGGCCAGTTTAAAACTGATGGCCTGAAAGCTGGAGATCGGTTTTCCAAACTGCTGGCGTTCCTGGGCATATTGCACGGCAGCTTCATAAGCGCCTTTGGCTATACCCAGAGAAAGGGCGGCGATGGAAATCCGCCCGCCGTCCAGTACCTGCATGGCCTGTATGAACCCTTCGCCCACCTGCCCGAGCATCTGGCTTTTATGAACGCGGCAATCGTTGAAGATCAATTCCGTGGTTTCGGAAGCGCGCATGCCCAGTTTGTTTTCCTTCTTGCCGGCGGAGAAACCAGGCGTTCCTTTTTCTATGATGAAGGCCGTCATGCCGCGGCTGTCCAGCAACTCGCCGGTACGGACGACGACGACGGACACCTGGCCCGATTTGCCGTGGGTGATGAAATTTTTGGCGCCATTGATGACGTAATAGTCGCCGTCTTTTTCGGCAACGGTCTTCATCCTGGCGGCGTCGCTACCGGTGTTGGGCTCGGTAAGCCCCCAGGCGCCGATCCATTCCCCTCCGGCCAGCCGCGGCAGGTACTTTTCCTTTTGCTCATCATTGCCGAAGAGGAGGATGTGGTTGGTGCACAGAGAGTTATGGGCCGCTACGGATAGCCCGACCGACCCGCATACCTTGCCGATCTCTTCGATCACCGTGATGTATTCCTGATAGCCGTGGCCGGAGCCGTGGTAATGCTCGGGCACCAGTACGCCGAGAAAGCCGTGCTGGCCCATTTGGTGGAACAGCTCGACGGGAAAATGCTGGCTTTCGTCCCATTCCATTACGTACGGGCGGATGTGAGCCTCGGCAAAA
>CAZAXA010000009.1:7489-32969 GCA_964488965.1 uncultured Phaeodactylibacter sp.
ATCCCTGGCGCTTTCTTTTATCAGTTGCAGGTTGTGGATCGTCTCTACGCTCATCATTAAGGAGTTTAAAATATTATTTTTCAGGATAATGAGGTCAGGGTTAATATTAGGGCAAACTTACGAACAATTAATGCCGGAAGGTGCAAAATGTTCATTTGCCACTTGCTGTTGTCTCGGCGGCAATGCCCAGAGCCCGTCTCATTTTCATATAAATCTCGGTATTTTCGTAAATGCCCCCGAACAGTTCCGAAGAAGGGCCGTAAGCAAAAACGGGGATCATCACCCCGGTGTGCCCGTTGGTAGTGAAAGCCAGTTGCAGCTCATTCATTTTGGAGCCGGGGTTGAGGGCCAGCCCTCCGCTTTCATGGTCGCCGGTGACGATGACCAGGGTCTCGCCGTCCTTTTTGGCAAATTTCAAGGCTTCCCCGACTGCCTGGTCAAAATCCAGGGCTTCCTCGACCATCAGGGGGCCGTCGTTGGAGTGCCCGCCCCAGTCGATCTGGGAACCTTCCACCATCAGAAAAAAGCCTTTGTCACTGCGCCGCTCCAGGAAATAAAGGGCAAGAGTGGTGGCGCCGGGCAGGTAATCCCTCCCGGCAGCATGGGTGAGGGGGTGCTTGTCCGCTGTGAAATAGGCAAAGGGCCGCTTGGCAATAGGAGTGATATTTTTCAGTTCTTCCTGGGAGTAATCGGAAACGATATACCCCTTTTTCTGAAGTTCCTGATACAGGTCGCGCTCGTCCTCTTCCCGCCGGTCGAAGTACTTTTTTCCTCCGCCGATGAACAGGTCGATATCCGAGCTGATAAAATCAGCGGCGATGGCTTCGTAAAAGACGCGCAGCGGCTGATGGGAAATAAAAGCGGCGGGAGTCGCGTGCACAATGGTAGAAGAAGCAATAAGGCCGGTAGCAAAGCCTCTGGATTTCAGTTCTTCCAGGATGCTGTAACAGGGAACCGTATCGGCATTTACGCCTATGGCGCCATTATAGGTTTTGATGCCGCAGGCAAAGGCAGTGGCGCCTGCGGCAGAGTCGGTGATGAGGCCATTGGCAGAATAGGGTTTGTGCAGGCCAATAGTAGTAAACTGCTCCAGGTTCAGTTTGTTGTTATTGCTGTAGAGCGCAGCAGAAACCTGGTTAAGTCCCATGCCGTCGCCAATGAGAAAAATGATGTTCTTCGCCGGCCTGGGCTCTTCATCTGAAATCATTGTGCTCTTCTCCGGCGTTTTACAGGCCGGAAAAATGGACAGCAACAGCAGAGCACCCAGTATGGATCGGTAGGGCATGGATTTGATATTTTGTAGCCGCTCTTTTTGGGCCATGGATATTACACAATTTCCATCGTTCTTAAAATAAATTACCTCACAAAACTATTGTTTAGAATTAAATTTTTTTAACATAAAATTAAACCTTTATTAGTGGAATTTTATTTGGTTTTGGTATAGATTTGTCCCTGAATGGCAACAATTATTTTTTTCGTCAGATAAAAGACTAAGCCATGATCACCCGTACTGTTAAAACCCTTGCAGCTTTCCTGCTTGCAACCACTGCCGTTATTGCTGATCCTGTGAACCCTTCCAGGAGCATCTTTGACCATCTTTCCCAGGGCGCCGTCCTGGAAATTTCCATTGAAACCGACCTGGCCGAGCTGATCGGCAACCGCCGGACCGAGGATTACCTCCCCGCCACATTTAATTTTGAGGATGCGGACGGGCAGGTTTATACTCAGGAGATCAAAGTGAAGCCCCGCGGCAGATTCCGCCGCCGGGCCTGTAATTTCCCGCCGGTCATGCTCAATTTTTCCAAGGGCACGCTCAGGGAACAGGGATACGCCCCTGAGTATGACAAGCTCAAGCTGGTGACTCATTGTATCGACGACAAATCGGACAGCAAGGACCAGGTCATCAGAGAATACCTGGCCTACAAGCTGTACAATGAGCTCACCGAGCAGAGTTACAGGGTGCAACTGGCCCGGATCACCTACATCGACAGCAAGGGCGAGCTCAGCAAGATCAAGCGGTACGGTTTTCTCATCGAAGACACAGACGAGATGGCCCGCCGGCTTGGCGGCGAGGAATGTGAAGACTGCCACAACCTGGCTTCCAGCCGCCTGGACCTGGTTGCTGAGAACCGCCTTGCCGTCTTTCAGTATATGATCGGCAATACCGACTGGGACATCAGTATGATCCGCAACGTAAAACTGGTTAAGCCCACCGGCGGCGGCCCGGCCATCCCCGTGCCCTATGATTTTGATTTCGCCGGCATGGTTGAGGCTCCTTATGCGATCCCCAATTCGGAGATCGGCCAGATGGCCATAAAGCAGCGGGTTTTCCAGGGCCGGCACGTCGACAGGAACTTGTTCGAAGCTACGCTCCGGCACTTCCTTTCCAGGCAGGAACTGCTGCTGGAACAGGTGGAAAGCTTCAAAGGCCTGAGCTGGCAAAGCCGGCAGTCCGTTGCCGATTACCTGAACACTTTCTTCAGCGACGCAGAAATGACCCTGGCCGGAGAATCCATACAGGATTCTTCTCTGCGGGAGGCTTTCCTCGAATTAAAGCGGGAAGAAGAAGTGCAGCCGGCTACCGGCGCCTCTTTGGGAAAGTGATACCGCTTTGCCCTTTTCTTCAGGTATAATGCTGCACAATGCGGCGTACCGATTGCGCATACCCTCCGCCGAAGAGGTTGACGTGAACGAGCAGATAGTACAGCTGATAGATGTCGATCCTTTCTTCGAGCCCTGGCTGGCAGGGGTAGGCGTCCTCATAGGCTTCGTAAAATGCGGGATTAAAACCTCCAAAAAGGCGGGACATGGCCAGGTCCATCTCGCGGTGGGAAAAACTCACGGCGGGGTCGATCAGCACCGGCGTGTTTTCAGGGGCGGCGATGAAGTTGCCGCTCCAAAGGTCGCCGTGGATCAGGGCGGGAGGTTCCTCCGGGCATATATCGGGAATGCGTTTATACAATTCCCCGAAATCCCTGTCTGCCCCGTTCCACAGAGCCTGCTCCGAAAGGGCCAGCCGGGCCTGTGGCTCCAGCCTTTCCATGATGAAGAACTCGGGCCAGTTGTCGTGCCGGCGGTTGGACTGGGGCAGGCTGCCGATATAGTTGCCGTGGCTGAGCCCGAAGCAGTCGGCCGTATGGCGGTGCAGCCTTGCCAGAGCATTCCCGAAATTTTTCCAGAACCGGCTCGTCCTGCCGCCTTCCCCGATAAATTCCAGCAGAAGGAAAGCCGTCCCTTCGGCCTGCCCTGTGCCCAGTACCCGGGGTACGCGTATCGCCCCGCTTTCTTCCAGGATACGCAGGCCCTCCGCCTCCTTTTCAAACATGCGGATGGCGCCGGCTTTGGCGTTCATTTTCAGGAATGCCGGCCCCTGCGAAGTTTCCAGCAAACGGGCATCGTTAATATCGCCTCCTCCGATGAATGCCACCCGGCTGACAGGCAGGCCCAGTTTTGCCTCACAGGCAGCTTTCACAGCTGGCGGCAACACGGCTACAAGCGGTTTTTATTAATGATATCGAGCAGTTCATCCCTGTAGTTCTTGCCTATGGGGAGGTGCTTGGCCTGGTTCTTTTCCAGCACCTCTACCATGTTGCCCACGATGGCTTCGATCTTGTCGATATTGACGATGTACGAACGGTGTATCCTCTTGAAAGTGGCCGGGGGGAGCTTCTCTTCCAGGCTTTTCATGGTCTGCAGGGTGATCACCCGGCTGTTCTCCATGCGTATGATAACATAGTCCTTCAGGCCTTCGATATAGATGATATCCGTATAGTTGACCTTAACCAGTTTCTTGTCTGCTTTGACAAAGATGAAATCGGGTTCTTCTTCCCCGGCCTCATGTTGGGCATCCCTGCGGTGCAGCTCTATCTGTTCCATTGCTTTGTTCACGGCTTTCATAAAGCGCTCCAGGGAAATGGGCTTCAGCAGGTAGTCCAGGGCGTTGAGCTCAAAGCCTTCGATGGCATAATTGGGATAAGCGGTGGTGAAGATGACCAGCGGCGGGTTGCTCAGGGTCTTCAGGAAGTCGATCCCGGTAAGCTGAGGCATCTGAATATCCAGGAACATCAGCTCTATGCGGTGGCTCTTCAGTACTTCATTGGCTTCCAGCGCATTACTGCACTTTGCTACCAGCCTGAGTTCCGGGATTTTTTCGATGTAGGTTTCCAGGACATCCTGGGCTAAGGGTTCGTCATCGACGATGATTGCATTGATCATGGAAAATAGTTTAAAGTTATAATGCCAGGTTTAATTTAAGGTTTACAGCGTAGGATCTCGGGGAATCCTCTATTTCCAGTTCGTATTGTTTGGGGTACAACAGGTTGAGGCGCCGGTGGACATTGACCAGCCCGATGCCGCCGCTGCGGCGGCTGTCCTGTTTCGGCGGTGTGTCCGGTTTGCTGTTTTCAATGAAAAAATGAATGTTGTTTTCGTGTACGGACAGTTTGATATTCACAAAACCGGTGGATATCTGGTTGCTCAGGCCGTGTTTGAAGCTGTTTTCCAGAAAGGGGATAAACATGAGAGGAGCTATTTTCTGGTCGTTCACTTCTCCTTCTACTTCGAAGTGGATCTCCACGTTTTTACCCTGCCGGAGCTTTTCCAGGTCCAGGTAATTGCGGATGTAATTGACCTCCTTGCTCAGCGGCACCTGTTTTTCGTTGCATTCATAGAGCATGTACCGCATCATTTCCGACAACTTGATGACGATCTCCGGCGCTTTGTCAGATTTTTTCAACGTAAGGGCGTAAAGGTTGTTCAGCGTATTGAACAGGAAGTGGGGGTTGATCTGGGATTTCAGGAAGCGCAGTTCCGATTGCATGGTCTGAGTATGCAATTCCTGCTTTTCTCTCAGATGGCGCACCCAGTCGGTGATGATCTTAAAAATAGTCGATGAGCCGGCAATGAAAAAGGTGACCAGAAAATACCAGTTCATGTTATGGAGCAATTCCGCCTGGGCCGTAGGGAAATGGCTGAATTTGAAATAGAATACCAGCACTTTAAACGGGGTGATGAGCAGGCTGGCCACGATGAGCAGCCCGCAGTAGGTCAGAAAGCGCTTTTTGGTCAGATAGTTGGGTATCAGGTAGAAAAGGTTGAAATACACGATGAGCCCGTAAAAGCAGATATTGATGAGTTCGTTACTCAGCGTAAACAAAAAGCCCTGCTCCGTCCCTTCCGTTAAGGTGAGCAAAAGGAGCAACACCAGCCAGAAGAGGGTGTGGTAGGCCACCCGCCTGGTCAGCAACTCATACATTCTGTCTATCAGGTTGTTCTGGGCCACAGTTTCCATAAGAAACAACAGTATTGCACAGGCTTTGTACGTTATGCCCGGGTTAAAATAATAATTATTCGGCTGCCGTATATATCCGGCAGGCCATTAATTGCTGATTTTTTGGTTTCGGAATTTTAAACAACGGGCCTTTGTTCTGAAAAAAAATTAGGCCTGGCGCGCAAATTGGCCGTCGGGGGGCATACTTGGCCTAAATTTGTACTTTTGCGCTGAAAAATTGCTTTTCAAAATGGTTTACTTAACGAGAAAAGAACGCTTTAATGCCGCCCATAAATTGTGGGTGAACGACTGGAGCGATGAGTTGAACCAGCAGGTTTTCGGGAAATGCGCCAACCGCAACTGGCACGGCCACAACTACGACTTGTTCGTCACCGTGAAAGGAAAACCCGACCCGGTCACCGGTTTTATCGTCGATGTAAAAAAGTTGAGTAAAATTATCAAAAAGGCGATCATCGACAAAGTGGACCACAGCAACCTCAACCTGGATGTGGATTTCATACCGGCCGGTATGCAACCCACCACGGAAAACCTGGCCATGCTCTTCTGGCAGGAACTGGAGCCCCTGCTGGAAGGTTGCCGGCTGCATTGTGTCAAACTTTACGAAACGGAGAATATTTACGCGGAATATTTCGGCGAATAGGCTCTTATGTTACAGAGCGCTATAGCCATACGTCCGGCAGCCGGCAAAACCTGTGGCGCGGGTACAACCACATCGCCTGATGGCTGTTATAGCAAGAGTACTAAAGCATACAGGGAACTATGTCTTACAAGAAATATGAAAAATACAGCGTCGAAGCCGTTGAAGGAATGACCGAAGATTTTAAGTCGATCCTCAATGGTATTGGCGAGGACCTTAGCCGGGATGGTTTATCCAAAACGCCGGAACGTGCGGCAAAGGCCATACAATTCCTCACTCAGGGATACCGTCAGGATGCAGAGGCCATTCTGCGCTCCGCCATGTTCAGAGAAGATTACAGCGAAATGGTACTGGTCAAGGATATCGAGCTTTACTCCTTGTGTGAACACCATATGCTGCCCTTTTTCGGCAAGGCCCACGTGGCTTATATCCCGAACGGTTACATCGTTGGCCTGAGCAAGATTCCCCGGGTGATAGACGTTTTTTCCCGCCGCCTCCAGGTTCAGGAACGGCTGACCGACCAGATTCTCCATTGTATTCAGGATACGCTCAATCCTCTGGGGGCCGCCATCGTGATCGAGGCGCGGCACATGTGCATGATGATGCGGGGCGTTCAGAAGCAGAATTCAGTGACTACCACTTCCGCATTTACCGGCGAGTTCCAGCGCGTCGAGACCAGAAATGAATTTCTGACCCTGATAGGTTCGAAATTATACTGAAACGAAAAAACAACTTTAAACTATGAAAGCGTATGTATTTCCCGGGCAGGGGTCCCAGTTTGAAGGAATGGGAAAAGATATGTATGAAAGCTCTCCCGCCGCCAGGGAGCTGATGGAAGCGGCCAACGATGCCCTGGGGTTCCGGATCACTGATGTGATGTTCGAAGGCACGGCCGAGGGCCTCAGGCAGACCCGGATCACCCAGCCGGCTATCTTCATTCATTCGACCGCCAGGGCCAGGATGGCCGGAGAGGCCTTCAGGCCCGATGTGGTGGCCGGGCATTCCCTGGGGGAATTCTCCGCACTGGTAGCCGCCGGCGCCCTTTCCTTTGAAGAGGGCCTGCAGCTCGTTTATCAGCGGGCGCTGGCCATGCAAAAGGCCTGTGAGGCTGTGGAGAGCACCATGGCGGCCATTCTGGGGCTGGAAGACGAAGTGGTGGAAAAAGTGTGCAGGGAAGTGGGCGAACTGGTCGTCCCCGCCAATTATAACAGCCCCGGGCAACTGGTCATTTCAGGCACGCTTGCCGGTGTGGAAAAAGCCGTAGAAAAACTGCAGGAAGCCGGCGCCCGCCGGGCGGTCATCCTTCAGGTTGGCGGCGCCTTCCACTCGCCCCTGATGCAGCCCGCCCAGGAAGAACTCCAGGCTGCGATCGAAAGGGCGCGCTTCCACACTCCCCGCTGCCCGGTTTATCAGAACGTCGACGCCCTTCCCCATACTGATCCGGAGCAGATCAAACAGAACCTCATCACTCAACTGACCGCTCCGGTCCGCTGGACCCAGACTATGCACAACATGATCAGGGATGGCGTTACCGAATTTGTAGAGGTAGGAGGAACGGGCGCTACCCTGCAGGGCCTGGTGAAAAAGGTTGACCGCAAATTCCCGACCAGCGCCTTGTAGGCAGAGCTGCTGTAATATTATTTGAACTGAAAGGGTTGCTTTTTTTTTCAGAACGCTGGATATTAAAGCCTGTTTGGGGCCACAGAACAGAAGCTCTGCCGGAGAATGAACTATAAACGGCCTCCAAACATACTATAAAAAGTGGAAGCATTTAATTACGAAACCACGCATTCATGGTAAAAGAAGAAGTTTCCAGCGGAAAAATACTCCTGGCGGAGCCCTTCATGCTGGACCCCAACTTTAAGCGCTCTGCCGTCCTGTTGTGTGAACACAATAAAGACGGCAGCGTGGGTTTCATCATCAATAAGCCTCTGAATATGCGCATTGATGAACTCATCGACGGCTTCCCCGAATTTGATTCAGAGGTGATGTTCGGCGGCCCGGTACAGACGGATACCATACATTACATTCACAATGTCGGAGACCTCCTGGAAGAAAGCGCTAAGGTAGCTGACGGCATCTATTGGGGAGGCAACTTTGAGAAGCTTAAATTCCTGATCTCGTCCAACCTCATCCTGCCGCACAATATCCGCTTCTTTGTCGGGTACTCCGGTTGGTCCGAAGGCCAGTTGAAGGACGAAATGGGCTATGGTTCCTGGGTGCTGGCGGAGATGGATGCCAACTATCTGTTCAAGCTGGAACCAGCAAAGGTCTGGAACCAGGTTATGTACAACAAAGGGGACACTTTCACCGTGATCGCCCAAATGCCGGAAGCCAACAACTGGAACTGAGAAAAGGACAGCCTTGATAATAAACTATGAGTCATCCCTGACTTTAGAATGGAACGCGGATAAGGCGGATTTAGAGGGTTTTCGCGGATGGCTCAGGGCGCCTCTGGCGGCAGGCCGGGACGGGCGGTTTGAGAACCTTACCGCTGCTCCCTGCCGGAAAGGTTCTTAAACCTGCGCCGGGGCGGCCCTGCCGGAAAGGTTCTTAAACCTGCGTTGGGGCGGCCCTGCCGGAGCTTTAAGAAACTACCATCCGGGGGCTTGCCGGAAGTTTTTCTCAAAGCCTCATCTGCGTAATGGATCAGGGGTTCCCCTGGTTGACGCCCGTTTCGGCATCTTCTATGCTTACTGCCCTGGCTTTTTCAAGCAGGGACAAGTACTCGTCCCGCAACTCCCGGAATCGCGGCATATCTTCGTCCGGAAGTGGTTTTGCCGGAGGGAATTTCAGGTTGAGGTGGTTGACCTGTTTGCCGTTCTTCCAGAAGCGGAAGCACACGTGCGGGCCGGTGGCCAGGCCGGTAGATCCTACGTAGCCGATGGCCTGCCCCTGTTTGACGTGTACGCCCGGGCGGATGCCTTTGGCGAACTTCTGCATATGCAGGTATTGAGTCTCATAGGTGTCGTCGTGCCTGATCTTGACAAAGTTGCCGTTTCCATTGGTGTAGGAGGCCTTGGCCACCACGCCGTCGCCAACGGCCAGGACAGGCGTGCCGTAGGGCGCTGCGTAATCGGTGCCGAAGTGGGGCCGCACCCTTTTCAGAATGGGGTGAAAACGGTTGAGGTTATAATAAGACGATATACGGGAATATTGAACGGGCGACTTGAGGAAGCCTCGTTTCATGGGGCGGCCTTCCAGGTCGTAGTATCCGTCGGCCTTGCCGTTATCGTAGTGAATGGCGTGGTATTCGGTGTCGCCGGTTTTATAGTAGGCGGCGTGTACCTGGCCGATGCCTACGGCTTCCCCTTCGATAAATTTCTGTTCATAAACGAGCCTGAACTCATCCCCCTTCTGGAGGTGGTGGAAATCGACAGACCACTGCAGGGCGTCTTCCATCTTGGCAGCCAGGTCATAACTCAGCCCCTGGCCTACGATGGCGTTCCAGAGCGAACTTTCGAGCCTGCCCGCCGCCGACTTCACCTCGGTGGCTACCTCGCGCTCGTGGCGGCTCACCTTATTTTCTCCTCCCAGCTCGAAAACGACGTATTCATAAACACTGGGTTCGTAAATGAGGTAATCGGCTCCCCGGGTGCTGTCTTTGGTCAAAATGGTATAAGGGTTGCCGGCGCGCAGGTGGCGGACGTCGAAGGCCTCTCCGGAATTGGCCACGATCTTTTCTATGGAAGGATAGTCCACTTTTTGGGCCAGCAGGATATCCGCCAGGAATTGCCCGGGCCGGATACTCCTTTCCAGCACCTGAAAAGTATCGATGGCAAAGCCGTATTTTATGGTGGGAACGACGAGGGGGAAAGCGCCCAGCTCAACGGGCTTTTCGGAAGCGATCAAAGAAGCCTGGAGCCTTTCCTTAATACCGGCACTGAAGAAAAAGAGGCTTCCTCCGATTAAAAGTGCTGATAAGCTTGAAATTCCGATTCTCAGTAGGTTCCGTTTCTGTTTCAAAATTTGGGTAAACGATTCTGGCAACTCCACTTTCACTTGATTTGGTTAAACAATCGCGTTACAAATACATGGGATTGCTTTTCTTTTCTCTTAAAAATTGCCTTGCCTGCAAATATAGAATTGCCCGGCAATTGCACCTAATGAAATTTGTTAAAACTATGATTTTCGGAACTTTTCGTGGAAAAATTTCTTCTTTTCAGCTTATTTTTTAAGACATTTAAGATGAGGGCGCTCTTTGATGGGCAACTTTCCAAATAAGGGCGTTCCTGAAAATATACCTACCTTTGCCGCCAAACCGGAAAATGCCATGGCCGAACCATCGAAATACGACAGGCGGGGGGTGTCCGCTACCAAAGAGGAAGTGCACGCCGCCATAAGAGGGCTTGATAAGGGGCTGTATCCCGATGCTTTCTGTAAAATACTTCCCGACATAGCCGCCGGCGACAGCGCATACTGCAACATCATGCACGCCGATACGGCCGGCACCAAAGGCAGCCTGGCCTACATGTACTGGAGAGAAACCGGCGACCTCAGCGTGTGGGAAGGCATTGCTCAGGACGCCATCGTCATGAACCTGGACGATATGGCCTGTGTAGGGTGTACGGATAACATCCTGTTGTCTTCTACCATCGGCCGCAACAAGCGCCTCATTCCGGGGGAAGTGATCGGCGCCATCATTAATTTTGCCGGCCGCTTTGCGGAGGAAATGGCCCGTTTCGGCATCGGCATTCACCTTGCCGGGGGGGAAACGGCCGATGTCGGCGATATCGTCCGTACCATCGACGTGGGATACACCGCATTTGCCCGTATGAAGCGTTCCGGCCTGGTTGTCAATGACATTCAGGCGGGCGACGTGATCGTGGGGCTGGCCTCCTATGGCCAGGCCTCCTACGAAACGGCCTACAACGGAGGCATGGGCAGCAACGGCCTGACCTCTGCCCGCCATGACATTTTTTCCCGTTTCTATGCCGAAAAGTACCCGGAAAGTTATGACCCTAATACGCCGGAAGAGGTCGTTTACACGGGCTCTAAAAAGCTGACGGATGAAATTGACATAGGCGGAGTGAAGGTGACGGCGGGCAAACTCGCCCTTTCCCCTACACGCACCTACCTGCCGCTTATCCGGCAGTTGCTGGAGGAGTTGCGGCCTCATATCCATGGATTGATCCACAACAGCGGCGGCGGCCAAACCAAGGCGCTCAACTTTATCCGGGACAAAACCATTATCAAGGATAACCTTCTGCCGCTGCCGCCGCTCTTCGGCCTTATCCGTGAAGAATCCGGGACGAGTTGGAGAGAAATGTACCAGGTTTTCAATATGGGCCACCGCATGGAGGTTTACCTTCCGGATGAGCAGGCCGGGAAGGTGATCGACATTGCCCGTGCTTTTCAGATCGACGCGCAGGTAGTGGGCAGGGTAGAAGAGGGGCAGGGAAGCAGCCTGCGCATCGAGAGCCCTTATGGAATATTTGAATACTAGCGCCTTATGAGCAGAAAAGAAAAAGCAGAGGCCATAGCCGGCATACTGGAAGAATTCTACCCGGCGGTTCCCATTCCCCTCAGCCACCAGGGCCCCTACACCCTGCTGGTGGCTGTCGTGCTTTCCGCCCAGTGTACCGATGAGCGGGTCAATAAAGTAACGCCTCGCCTTTTCGAACTGGCAGACAACCCCTATGACATGGCGGAACAAAAGGTGGAGGACATACAGGCCATCATTCGCCCCTGCGGCCTCGCCCCAAGGAAATCCCAGGCCATCCATGAACTCTCGAACATCCTCGTCGAAAAACACGGGGGCCGGGTGCCTCAGGATATGAAGGCCCTGGAGGCGCTGCCGGGCGTAGGCCATAAAACGGCTTCGGTGGTCATGTCGCAGGCTTTTGGCGTCCCGGCTTTCCCTGTGGATACCCATATTCACCGCCTGGCTTACCGCTGGGCATTGAGCACGGGAAAGAGCGTAGAGAAAACGGAAGCAGACCTGAAGAAGGTATTCCCCATGGAAAAGTGGAACAAATTGCACCTGCAGATCATATATTTCGGCAGGGAGCACTGCCCGGCGCGGGGGCACGACCCCCGGCAATGCCCCATCTGCAGTAAATATGGAAGGAAAAGCCTCTTTTCCTGATTGTTCAGAACGGATACCCGAAACCCAGGTTGAAAGAAACGATGTCGGTGAACTTAAGCCCCGTTCTCCCTCCGTTGTCCCGGAAATCCCGGAACCAGTAGTCCTGCCATTTGCCGATGCCATTCTCCGAAGGCATGGGAGCGGCGTGCCGCAGCTTGGCCGCCATGTCCAGCCGCAGGATGAAGTAGGAAAAGTCGAGCCTCAGCCCAAAGCCTCCGCCGACTGCGATCTGCTTATAGAAGGGCTGGTTGGTATAGAGGACTTTTTCCCCCTGGTTGTCGGTGCAGTTGTATTGCCGGCTGTTGAGCAGGAACTGGGAGCCGCAGCGAGCTTCATCCCGCCGGAACGTCCATATATTGCCTGCGTCCAGGAATAAAGCCCCATTGACCACCCAGAAAATATTGAACCTGTATTCCAGGTTGGCCTCCAGCCGGATGTCCCCGGACTGGTACAGGCGGGTGTTGGACCTTCGGTCCAGCGACAAAGTGTCTTCGAAAGCTCCCGGGCCCAGCCCCCGGGGGGCCCATGCCCGGATGCTGTTCGGGCCGCCGGCATAGAACTGTTTGACATAGGGGACGTCCGTCGTATATCCGAAAGGGCGGGCGACGCCCGCGGCGACGCGGGCCGCCAGAGAGCGCTTTTGAGGGTAGGACCAATATTTCCGTAAATCCAGCTGGCTTCTTACGTATTGCGAGAAGTCAACGCTTACGCCTTCTCTGAAACGCAGCCGGAAGGTATCCTGCTTCAGGGCAAAGGCATTGTAGATAACATTACCAGCCCACAGCTCGGCCCCGGCCAGTTCGAGGTTGAAACCGACATAGTGGGAGTTGCCCCGCCGGTTGGGGCGGGCATTGTGGACAAAGTTGAGGTCGCGGAACAGAAAGCTCACAAAGAGCTGGTCGCCGAAGGAGCCCGCCAGGAAAGGATTGACATCGAGAATGGCCTTGAACTTATCAGTCGTGACCGGGCGCAGGTAGTCGACGCCGATGTGGTTGAGTATCAGCCGCTGGTACCGTTTGCGGGGAAAGTCGAAGCCGAAGGTGCCGGTAAAGAGGTTGTATTCATAAAAGTCCAGGATGAGCAGGTAGTTGAAACTGGCCGACAGGCGCGTGGCTGCGTTTTCCAGCAGGGAATTGTAGAAATTGTCACTGACGAACAATTCCCGCTTGCCCAGCCGGGGCCGGTTGAGGCGCCTCCAGATACCGAGGTAGTCGCTGAAACGGGGCAGGTACAGGTCTGTCTGGAGGCGCACATCTATGGTGTTCCAGAACCGTTTTTCCCGGATGGCGTCAGGGGCGGGGTTGAATTCGACGCCGGTTGAAAAATCGGCGATCAGCAATTCGGCGCCCTTGAACAGGTTGCGGTGCCGGAAGGAGGGGCTGGCCGTAAGCCCGATGAGGTTGCCGGCTCCTGCGCCGGAGGCATTGCGGCTGGCATAGTTCAACTCGAAATCGAGGCCGAGTTCCATCTTCTTGTGCTGGGTCAGCTCCACCCGGATATCCAGCCGGCGGGGGTCGTCGGGGTCGGTTTCCTGTTTGATGCGCACGAAGCGAAAAACGCCCAGCGCGGTGATCTGCTGGTTGGTCCGGTCGATGTCTCTTTGGCTGTAGAGCTCTCCATTCCGGATGAAGAGGTTTTCCAGGATAGCCTCTGGCTTAATGCGGTAGTAGGGGCGGGGCGTGCGGAAGTGTATCCCCCCGATGATGGAATCGTTGAGCTGCGTTTCCTCCTGGCCGGGAGTATAATCCATATAGACGAAGATATCGTCAATAATGAAGGCCTGATGGGCGCTGTCTTCCGGAGGCGGCAATACTTCCAGGAAAAGCCGCGCCCGTTTGGGCGCTACGGACGTGTCTGCTTCCAGGGGCGCTACATAGTTGGCGAAGAAGTTCGCATAGCCGTTGTTTTTCAGGTGTTGAACGATGCGTTCTCTTTCCCGGTCGTATAATTTACCGTCGAGGCCCATGCCCGGCTGGAGCAGCGTCCGCCCGGCAATATCCTGCAGGGCCTGGTTGATGAGGCTGTCTTCACTGAAAAAAACTGCCGTGTCGATAGTGAACTGCGGGCCGGGCTCTACCTGGTAAGTGATGTAAATCTTTTTTTTCCGGACATCGGGCACCGCGAATACATCGGCATTGAAGTAGCCTTTGTACTGCAGGAGGAACTGCATCGACTCCGATGTGGCTTCGGTCAGTTGGGGGTCATAAATGGCGGGGGGCTCGGCAATGACGCGGCGCTGCCAGCGGTCGAACTTGGTGGTGTCCGCCGGGCCCTGGGTGGCGAAGTAGAACCATTCCCGCGGGATAAAGAAGAACTTTCCGTTTTCTTTTTGTTTGTAGAGGGTGGAAAGTTCATATTTCAATTCCCTTTGCCGGTTGATATTGCCCTTGCTTTTGAGCTTGATGCTGTTGCCTTTAAGCAGGTACTGGTCTCCCGGCAAATACCTGGAAGTATTGCAGGAAGGCAGTAAAAATGCTGCCAGTATGATTCCGAATATGTATTTTGCAAGGTGCTTAACAGACATCGCAATATCGATTCCTGATGACGCTTTCTAAGAACACGGCCAAATTTATCAAATCCTTACGGCTAAAGAAGTTTAGGCAAAAGTATAATAATTTCATCGTCGAAGGGGATAAAATGGTACGGGAGTTGCTGGCCCGGCGCCCGGCGCTGGCCCTGGCCGTCTATGCGCTGGAACCCTGGCTGGAGCGGGCGGCCGAAGCAGGGGGGCTCCCCCCGGGAAAGGCCTTTCCGGTGTCAATGGACGAACTGAAGGGCATCTCCGGCCTGAATACTCCCAACCAGGTATTGGCCATCGCGGCCATACCGGAGGTAAAAACAGAACCGAAGGAGGTGGAACAGGGGCTTTCTCTTTACCTCGACGGCATACAGAATCCCGGCAACTTCGGCGCCATTCTCCGCATTGCCGACTGGTTTGGCATAAAGTATGTCTTTTGCTCCCCCGCCTGTGCAGACCCCTATAACCCCAAGGTAGTACAGGCCACTATGGGAGCGCTGTTCCGGGTATCGTGCGTGGAAACCACTTTGGGCGCCCTCTGCCGGGATTTTCCCCGTTTGCCGGTTTACGGAGCAGCGACGGACGGCGAAAATGTTTTCAAAGCTCAGCTCAACGGAAGCAGAGGGATTATCGTCGTAGGCAACGAAGGCAACGGCATATCTGCTCAGGCAGAAAGCTTTTTAAGCCGGCGCATATCCATTCCCCCGGCTCTTAGCAGCCAGGCAGAATCCCTGAATGCAGCGGTGGCCACCGGCATCCTGTGTGCGGTTTTCAGAGACAGGGGCGCCTGACCTACTTCTTCCTACAACAGCTTCTGCAGTTCCCTTTCGATCTGGGCCGCCCCCCTCAGGTTCAGGGCGGCGATATTGCCTTCCCGGTCGATCAGGAAAGTCCGCGGGATGCTGCGTACGCCATACTGGGCAGCCGGGGCAGACTCCCATTTTTTCAGGTCGCTGACGTGGTACTCCCACTTCAGGTTATCCTCCTGGATGGCTTCGACCCAGCGTTGCTTCTGGCCGTCGAGGTATTGCCGGGCCTGCTCTTCGCTATCGAAGCGGCTGCGGGTACGGGAGTCAAGGCCGTCCAGCGAAACGCTGAAAACGGTGAAGCCCTGGCTTTTGTATTTGTCGTAAACCTTTACCACGTTAGGGTTCTCCCGGCGGCAGGGCCCGCACCAACTGGCCCAGAAGTCGAGCAGGACGACTTTGCCCTTCAGGCCGGACAGGGAATACTCCCTGCCGTCCGGGCCGGGGAGCTTGATATCGGGAGCAGGTTGCCCCACCCGGATGAGTTCGTTGGCCATCTGCGCCTGAAACTGCCGTTCTACAGCGGAAATGAACCTGGCATATTCCTGTCCGGTTTCGGAAGCAGGGTCCAGGCGGGCAAGGGCCTTTTTCTGCGTATCTATAAACTGCCCGGAGGCCCCCAGGGAGCGGTAAGCGACAAAGGCGCCCAGCTCGGGGTTCGAAACCGTATCGATGTAGTTGGAAATGTCGTCGGCACTGACCTGCTGGCGAAACATGCCGTTCATGATGCCGGCGAGGGACTGGCTGTCTTCCGAGCCCTTAACGCTGAAGTCATAGTTTTGCAGCGTGTGCAGGTCTCCGCTGATAGTCACCAGCTTTTCCGAACCGTCCATGGCCAGGTTTACGCGTTTGGCGCCCAGCCGCAGCTGATAGATGCCGGCAGGTATGCCCTCCGGAAATTCAAAGCTGAAATTGCCGTTGGCGCCGACATCCGCTTTTGCCAGTACGTTACTGGCCTTTCCGATGGCAACCTTATCCAGGAAAGCCTGAAGGTTGGCGGCGTTTTTAATCTCTCCATGGATAACCGTTCCCTTTACGGGGGCGTCACATTGCCAGCCGGCGCAGGCCAGGGCCAGGGTGATAAGCAGTATTCCTGTTTTCCTCATGCTCACTAGGATTTTATGAATAGAATCAGAATTCGGTTCGCACTGATTTAAAGCCGCAAAGATAAAAAGTATCGGGATATTTCTACTGGCCCTGAAGAGCTAATGCATACTATAACGGCCGGCAGCTGATCAAAAAACTACATGGTAAACGGCAATCACTGAATGAAGTAATTGGCATAGAAAAAAACCACCAGATAAATCCACAGGCCGTCCAGGAAATGCCAGTAAATGCCCAGCAGGCGCAACTTCAGCCGCTTTTCCGGATCCGAGAAATACACCAGTACGCTCACCGGCTCCTTCATCTGCCTGCGCGCCGTCCGCAGAAACATAGCCAGAAAGGGAAGGCCGGCGATGACGTGGGCAAAATGCAGGCCGGAGATGACGTAGAGGTAACCTGCCGAATTGTCCGTATGGATATAGACCTGCCGGGCAAAAAGCTGGCTCCAGCCCACGAACTGCATGCCCATAAAGAGGACAGACAGGATGATGGTAGCCGCCAGCGCAAACTGATAATCCCTGGTCTTATCCGCTTTGTAAGACCGCCTGGCCCAGGCCATGGCCGCGCTGCTGCCCAGCAGGATGAGGGTGTTGAAGAGGAAAATGCCGGGAAGCCGTATTGGCGGCAGGCCACTCTGTACCCGGGTGTATATGAAAGCCGCGGAAAAGGCCAGAAAAAGAGCCGTCACGCCAAAAAGTACGAGAGTGAGGAGTACATTGTAGGGGTGAAATGCAAAAGATTCGTACTCTGAGGCGGGGTTCTGCCCTTTTTCTTCGCCGCGTGCTGCGTTACTCATGGCCTGTAAGTTTTCATCTTCCTACCTAACGCCATGTGTCAAAAAAGGTTTTACCAACAGATTTTCTTAATTTTCGCCCCGATGAAATGTCTCAGGTGCAAGACAGAGCTTCCTTCCGGGGCGCGCTTTTGTTTCCATTGCGGCGCGCCCCAGGCGGCCGGCCCCGAACCGGAACGGGAGCCGGAGCCTGAGCCCATGGCCGACCTGGACGGCGATGTGCCCCGGCAGCTTACGGAGCTGTTCTTCCAGGCCCTGCGCCGCCGCGTGGAGGCCGAACACCGCCCCGAGCAGTTCCAGGCCTATTCCGAACGCCTGTATGAATCGGGCTTCCGGGACACCGTTTACCGCCGGGCCGGGCAACTGGGTGAGGAACTGCGCCGCCGGCGGGATGAAGGGCAGGCCGGCCCGCGGCAGGCCAACCGCCGCATCAAAGACTTGTTTGAAGAGCTGCTCGACTATTTTATCATTCACCATTGCCGGGATATCAACGACATCGCCCTGCCGGAGGCCATCCTGCGCTGGCAGGGCGCTGGCAGGGAGGACGCCAACTTCTTCCAGATGGCGCTGGATTACCTGGGCCTTGCCGCCGAGCCGGATGAAAAGGTGTACACGGACTTCCTGAAGATGCCGGTGGAAAAGCTGAAAAATGCCGGCAAGTTCTTCCTTTTTCCTGAACGGGATGAACGCATCTGGCTGATCTGCGACCAGAGCCTGTTCGGTTCCTGCAAGGAAGGCTTCGCCCTGACGGAGCGCGCCCTGTACTGGAAGGCCCAGTTGCAAACGGCCCGAAAAGTGAGCTACCGGGAACTGCGGGAGGCCCGCCGCGAGAAAGACTGGCTGCTGATCAACGGCCATTTTTTTCACGCCAGCCCTTCCCTTGACCTGAAACTGATGAAGTTGCTCAAAAAGCTCCGCCGGCTTTACCGGTAATGTCAAATTTGCAGTACCTTTGCCGAAATATGTTATCTCCTTAAAATTGCCAAAAACACTAGCCTCGTATGGATACAGCAACAAATAATAAGAAAACCGGCAAGAAGAAACCTGTGCAAAATAAATACAGCAAAGAGATGTATCTGAGCTGGTATGAGCTGATGTTACGCATCCGAAAGTTTGAAGAGCGTGCGCTGATGATGTACGGCCAACAGAAAATCCGCGGGTTTTGCCATGTTTACATCGGACAGGAAGCCGTAGCCGCAGGCATGGAATCGGCCATCCGGCGGGAAGATGCGATCGTCACGGCCTACCGCCAGCACGGCACCGCCCTGGGCCGGGGCTGCCCCGCCAATGCCTGTATGGCGGAGCTGTTCGGCAAAAAGACCGGCATTGTGAAAGGGAAGGGGGGCTCCATGCACTTTTTCTCGGCCGAGCACCGCTACTTTGGCGGCAATGGCATCGTCGGCGCTCAGATTCCCATCGGGACCGGCATCGGCTTCGCTGAAAAATACAGGGGCACGGACAACCTCTGCGTCACCATGTTCGGCGACGGGGCCGCCCGGCAGGGATCCCTGCACGAATCGTTCAACATGGCCATGAACTGGAAACTGCCGGTGCTGTACGTCGTGGAAAATAACGGCTACGCCATGGGCACCAGCGTCAAGCGGACGAGCAACGTCACGGAGCTCTACAAGCTGGGAGAATCCTATGACATGCCGGGCGAGCCCGTCGACGGTATGAACCCCGCGGCAGTGCATGAGGCCGTCAGCAGGGCTGCCGAATACATCCGCGCAGGAAAAGGCCCCTATCTTCTGGAAATGCGCACCTACCGCTACAAAGGCCATTCCGTTTCCGACCCCGCAAAGTACCGCACCAAAGAGGAAGTCCAGGAGTATAAAGAACGCGATCCCATCAAGATGATAGAATATACCCTGATCAAAGATAAGATCGCTACCGAAGAGGAAGTCGCAAAGATACAGGAGCAGATCAAGCAGGAGATCGCCGATGCGGTAAAATTCGCCGAAGAGTCCGATTTCCCCGGCCCTTCCGCACTTTGGGAAGACAACTATGTGCAGGAAGATTATCCATTTATCATGGACTGAATATAAGACGCTCAGAACATTCAACCCGCCGGCGGAAGGGCAGAGCAGCCCCTCCGCCAGGTAGCGCCAACAGGGCTGCCGCGCGGGAATCTATATTCCCGCTTCTCTTGGCCGGGCAGGGGCGGCGGCAGGCCTCAGGGCGGGGCTGCCCATGGCGCAACTTTATGAAAAACAATAAATTAGCAATAAAAGCGAGGCACAATTTAGCATCGCGCCCGCCGGCGGAAGGGCAGAACAGCCCCTCCGCCGTTTTTTATCGTACAAAACCCTGGAGGAAAGAAAACTTTATTTATTTTTGCGTCGCTTTTTCAATTCGGTCTGAAAACTAACAAAGAAAATGGCAAGAAGAAAGAGAAATCAGAAGAAGGCGGACGAGACTCTGGTGGATATAGTAGAAGTCCGGGACAGTGCTCAGAGCTTCCTCGATGAGAACCAGCGCCTTATCTTTGGGGTTTTGGCAGCCCTGGTGGTAGTGGTGGGAGGCTTTTTTGCCTACAACAACTTCTTCAGGAAACCCCGCCAGAATGAGGCCGTCGAGCAAATGTTCCGCGCTCAGGAGCAATTCGAAAAGGATTCCTTCGCCCTTGCCCTCACCAACCCGGGCGGCGGCTATATGGGCTTCCTGGACATCATTGAAAACTACGGTGGAACGGCAGCCGCCAATTCTGCAAAATACTACACGGGGATTTCTTATCTCAACCTGGGCAAATTCGAAGCCGCCCTCGATTACCTCAGGCAGTTCAAGGCCAAAGGCGAAATTACGCCCATCATGAAATATGGCGCCATGGGCGACGCCTACTCCGAGCTGCAGGACTTCGACAACGCCATGAAATTCTATAAGAAGGCCGCCGATGAGGGGGATAACGACCTGCTGACCCCCTATTACCTTAAAAAAATAGGGCTGCTGCACGAGCGCAACGGCAACTTTGCCGAAGCTAAGGCCACCTATGAAAAGATACGGGACGAATATCCGGACAGCCCGGTAGGCCGGGATATCGAAAAGTATATTGCCCGCGTTGAAGCCAGAAGCTGATTTCTTTACCGCCGGCAGCAGAGGGGTAAGGGGGCAGAGCTTAAGCTTCCTTACCCCTTTCATTTTCCGGCGGTTTCCAATCTGAAAAAACCATCCATTATGGCCAGTGCACTAAAGAACCTTTCCGAGTACAACGAAGCAAATGTTCCTTCCGCCGAGGGCCTCGCCTTCGGCATTGTCGTCTCAGAATGGAACTCCAGGATCACCCACGCCTTGTATGAAGGCTGTTACGAGACGCTGATCAGGCATGGCGCCAAAGAAGAGAAAATCCACGTCCTCCAGGTGCCCGGCTCCTTTGAGCTGACTATCGGCGCCAAAATGATGGCGGATGAGTTTAAGGCGGACGCCGTGATCTGCCTGGGCTGTGTCATCAAGGGAGAGACAAAACACAACGAGTATATCAACTATGCCGTTGCCAACGGCCTGACCAGCCTCAGCATGTTCTACAGCCGGCCTTTCGTATTTGGCGTCCTGACCCCCGATACGGAAGAACAGGCGCTCGACCGGGCCGGCGGGCGGCATGGCAACAAGGGCGTTGAAGCAGCCGTGACCGCCATAAGAATGGCCAGCCTCAGAAAAGGTATGAAAGGCCAGAAACCCAAAATCGGATTCTGAGCGCTGTCCCAAACACCCAAACACCTAAACCCCTAAACCCTCGCCATCCTCTGCAACAACCAGTGGTCGGCCAGCACGAGCGCGGCCATGGCTTCTACGATGGGCACGGCCCGGGGCGCCACACAGGGGTCATGCCGGCCTTTACCCTCCACCGTTACCGGCTCTCCCGCTTCGTTGACGGATGCCTGGGCGGGCACGATGGTGGCAACCGGTTTGAAGGCCGCCCGGAAATAGATGTCCATACCATTGGAAATGCCTCCCTGAATGCCGCCGGAATAATTGGTATCGGTGCGGATTTGCCCGCCCTCGTTACGGAAGCGGTCGTTGTGTTCGGAGCCGCGCATCTTTACGCCTTCAAAGCCGGAGCCGTATTCAAAACCTTTACAGGCATTGATGCTCAGCATGGCCTTGCCCAGGTTGGCGTGAAGCTTGTCGAAGGCAGGGTCGCCCAGGCCGGGCGGGCAGCCGCTGATGACGGCGCTTACCACCCCTCCGATGGTATCGCCGGCCTTGCGGACTTCCCGGATCAGGGCTTCCATCTTTTCCGCCATCTGCGGCTCCGGGCAGCGGACAGGGTTGGACTCTGTCAGATTCAGGTTCATCTCCTGGTAGGGTTTGCCCAGGGCCAGCGCTCCGACCTGGCTCACGTAAGCCCTGATGCTGACGCCATGCTGGCGGAGGAACAGCTTGGCGACGGCGCCGGCCGCTACCCGGGCGGCGGTCTCCCGGGCTGAGGAGCGCCCGCCGCCGCGGTAATCGCGCAGGCCGTATTTGGCATAGTAGGTGAAATCGGCATGAGAAGGCCTGAACTTATCGGCGATATGCTCATAGTCCCGCGAGCGGGCGTCGGTATTGTATATCGCCATAGCTATCGGGGCGCCGGTGGCCTTGCCTTCGAAGATGCCGGAGAGGATTTCCACGCGGTCTTCCTCTTTGCGCTGAGTGACAATGCCGGACTGCCCGGGGCGGCGGCGCGCCAGCTCTCCCTGAATGAAATCTTCATCGATTGCCAGGCCGGCGGGGCAGCCGTCCAGAATAAGGCCTATCGCCCGGCCGTGGGATTCTCCAAAAGTGGTGAGCCTGAATGCTTGCCCGAAAGTGTTTCCTGCCACGGTTCGTCGTTGTTTTTTATATTGCCGTCAAAGAATTATAACTCCTGCGGCACAAAGTTAATCATCTGCCCGCTACTCCCCTTAAGATAACAATGCAAACCGATTTTAAACCCGCAGGGAACTCTCCGGTTTTAATATTGTTTGCATACTCGTTACCAGAAGGATAAGCAGTTGCTTTTGATTATCTTCGCGGCTGCTTAATAAAACAGCACACGATGCAACTGTTACCCCGGGATTTGTACGAAAAGCTGGAGTTTGACAAAGTACTTGAGTTACTGGAAAAAGAATGCCTCGGCGAATTGGGCATAGCGGCAGTACGGGCCCTTCGGCCTGCCGATACGCTTGAAAGTATCGAACGAAGCCTGGACGAAACCAGAGAGTTCAAGCTCACCATCGACAATAACGACCACTTTCTGATGAACAGCTACGCTGTCATTTCGGAAGAACTGCGCATGCTGGAAGTGGAAGGCTATGTGCTGCCCGAAGAAGGGCTGCGCAATATCAATATCGTCCTGATCTTCATCCGCAATATCTTCCGCTTTTTCAACGCCGCCCGCCGGGAGGCCTACCCTGTCCTGTATGCCGTTATCCAGCATGTTTCCTTCGACAACAGCCTGACGGAGGCCATTGAAAAGGTGATCGATAAAGACGGCGCCATCCGCCCGGACGCCTCGCCGGAGTTGCTGAGCATACGCAGGCAGGCCCAGGCCAAACAGAAGGAACTGGAGCGGCAATTCCGCATCATCATCAATGAATACCGCAGTAAAGGCTGGCTGACTGATAATGTGGAGAGCTTTCGCAACGGGCGCCGCGTACTCAGCGTCCCTTCCGAACACAAGCGCAAAATCCGGGGGATCATCCACGATGAATCGACAACCGGCAAGACGGCCTTCATCGAGCCGGAAGCCATTATTGAGATCAACAACGACATTTTTGACCTGGAGACGGAAGAACGGCGTGAGATTTACCGCATCCTGCGGGAACTGAGCGCTCAGTTGCGCCCTTATGTCCCGCGGATGCGCATTTACCAGGATATACTGGGCCATTTCGACTTCGTCCAGGCTAAAGCGCGGCTGGCCCGGCAGATGAACGCCGTCCGGCCCCGCCTGTTCGACAAGCCCCATTTCGGGATACGGCAGGGCCGCCATCCGCTCCTGTATCTCAAGAACAACAAGCTGGGAAAGAAGACGATACCTTTCGACCTCGTCCTCCTGGGGGATAACCGCATCCTCATGCTCAGCGGCCCGAATGCCGGCGGCAAGTCCATTACCCTTAAATCCGTAGGCCTCATGCAGCTGATGTTGCAGTCCGGCCTGCTGGCGCCTGTGGCCGAAGGCTCCGAGATGGGCATCTTCCGCAAGGCCTTTGCCGATATCGGCGACCAGCAATCCATCGAGGACGACCTCAGCACTTACAGCTCGCGCCTGGAAAATATGCGGAATTTCCTGGAACATGCCGGCAGAGACACCCTGGTGCTCATCGATGAGTTCGGCTCGGGCACCGACCCCAAGATCGGCGGGGCCATCGCCGAAGCCATCCTTCAGGAACTCAACCACAGAAAGGTGTGGGGCGTCATTACCACCCATTACAGCAACCTCAAGATTTTTGCCTTTAAGGCCAGGGGCATCGTCAACGGCTCCATGTACTTCGATAAAGACAGCCTTTCTCCCACCTACGAGCTGCAGGTAGGGCGCCCGGGAAGCTCTTACGCCTTTGAGATCGCCGAGAAAAGCGGCCTGAGCAACAAAGTGCTGGACTATGCCAAGCACCGCACCGGAAAAAATGAGAAGGCCGTTGACGAACTGCTGGCCGGCCTCCAGCAGGAAAAACAGGAACTGGAGGACAAGCTGCGGGATATGAAAGAACGCGAAGAAAAGCTCGACAAGCTGATCAAAAACTATGAACAGCTTCACCGGGAGCTGGAATTCCGCCGCAAGAAGATCAAGCTGGAACTGAAAGAACAGGCCCTGCAGCAAACCGCCCGCGATAACCGCGAACTGGAGCGCATCATCAGGGAAATCAAGGAAGAGCAGAACCTGGAAAAGGCCAGGGAACTGGCCATGCAGGCAAAAGCCGAGCGCCAGGAACTCTCCCAGGAGGTGAGCAGCCTCCGGGAGGAGATTTACTACCAGCCTGCCGTAAAGGAAGATAAAGATAAAGAGGTCAAAGTGGGCGACTTTGTCAAACTGCGCACCGGGGGCGCCACCGGAACGGTGGAGTCTATCAGCCGTAATAACGCCGTAGTCATGATGGGGCAGATGCGCATGACGGTAAAGCTGCGCGACCTGCAACATGCCAAAGCGCCTCTGGAGGTTCAGCCCTCCCTGAGCGTGCAGGCCGATACGGCCAGCCCGTCCGCCGGCTTTGAATCCAAACTGGATATCCGGGGCATGCGCTACGATGAAGCCCTGAAGGTGGTGGAGGATTTTGTCGACCAGGCGTTGATCAATAACAGTGCGAAGCTGCAGATCGTACATGGAAAAGGCAACGGCATACTGCGCAATGCCGTCCGGAGAAAACTCCGCGAGTATAACGTCAAAATGGAAGTCTGGCATCCTGAACCGGAACAGGGCGGCGATGGAGTAACCCTGGTGGAGATCAGGTAAGGGGGAATGAAGGAATGAGAGAATGAAGGATCGAGTAGGCCGTTACTCATTCCCTCATTCCTTCATTTAGAACATCTCAGTAGCCGCGAAGTGGAAGCTGCCTTCCCGCGCGGCGTTCTCGTCGGAGTCGGCGCCGTGAACGGCATTCTCGCCAATGCTGGTGGCAAAGAGCGCGCGGATGGTGCCGGGGGCGGCCTTGGCGGGGTCGGTGGCGCCGATCAGTTCGCGGAAAGCCTCAACGGCATTTTCCCGTTCCAGGATAGCGGCCACAATGGGGCCCGACGACATGAATTCCACCAACTCTCCGTAAAAGGGGCGCTCTTTGTGCACCTCGTAGAATTCGCCGGCCTTTTCCGGCGACAGCTTTGTCAGTTTCATAGCGGCGATGCGGAAACCCGCCTCGTTGATCCTGGCCAGGATGGCCCCGATATGCCCGGCTTTGACGGCATCGGGTTTGATCATGGTAAATGTTCTG
The DNA here is from genome assembly GCA_964488965.1 of uncultured Phaeodactylibacter sp. GTDB lineage: Bacteria > Bacteroidota > Bacteroidia > Chitinophagales > Saprospiraceae > JACJXW01. Next base: position 32,606 of record CAZAXA010000009.1, read on the forward strand.
TTTCCAGCCATTATGGTATTATATTTTTTATGTTTTCAAAAAGCGGTGCAAAAGTAAGGAAAGTGGGGGAAAGGGGGGAAAGTGAGCAGAGGTTTTTGAATTAAATTTTGGCGTCGGAGACGAGAGCCAATGCTTCCTCGGTTCGCTAAATTTATTTGGCGCCGGAGACGACAGCAGAACACGATCAGCCCTTATAAATTTGTTCCTACTGCCAGCGGCCGTGCCGCGTCGGTGATGGCGCCGATCTTGGCCGCGAAGCCGGTGTGTTTTTCGACCTCTTTATCCGTTACAATGTGGATGTCCAGCAATCCTTTGACCTGATGCCCGGTGCGCAGGAAATAGATGTATTCCAGGCTGTTGCCCC
>CAZAXA010000010.1:0-30456 GCA_964488965.1 uncultured Phaeodactylibacter sp.
CCTGCCGAGCGGATGAGCGCGTTCTGCTGTTCGATCAGCTGGCGGTCCCGCTTCAGCATAGGATAATTGCGGGCGGCCACCTCGAAGGCTTGTTCCAGGCTGAGGAGGGCCGTTTGCGCCCATGGCCGGGCAGGCGTCAAAAACGAGGCCAGCGCCAGTGCGAGTATCCATTTGGCATGATGGATTTTTTGTTCCATTCCTTTTTCTTTTCCTGAACAAAGGCCCCAAAGCACGAGCAGCACTCCCGGGCTTAGAGGCTGAATATAAAGAGGATTCTGCAAGCATAGGCCAAGAAGGGGAGAAATTTTCAAAAGTACTTGCCGCCCCGGGGGAATATCAATTATTTATGCTATTTATCAACGAAAATATGTTCTACTTTTACCCCTCTGCCAACAGCGTACTGCCCCTTGCCGTACCTGCCGGCGCTGAAACCGCTCATACTGTTTATGAAAAAAAGGCTTTATACCGCTTTACGGAGTTTTACGGCCCTCTGCGCCTGCCTGCTGGCCCTGGCCATCGCGCCTCTGCCGGCGCAACCGGCAGGTTCCATAAAGGTATCCGCCCAAATCCGGCAGCAAAGCCTGGCCGATATCCTCGCCCAGTGGGAAGAGCAGTACCGCCTCCGCTTCTACTATCCTCCCGGCAGCCTGCCGGCCCGGCCCCTTGAGGCCGCTTTTAACGAGGCGCCGCTGCCCGCCGCTCTGGACGAGCTCCTGGCCGGCTCCGGGCTGGGTTACTTCTTTTACCGCGATTATGCCGTGGCTATCGCCCCTCACCACATCATCGAGGGCGCCTATTCGGCAGACTATTACCGCGCGCTGGCCCAGAGCCTGCCCGGCGGGGCCGAACCCGCCCGGCGGGAAGCGGATATCCTGGTGATCGGCGACATCCGGGGGCTCAACCCCAGCGGCCGCGCCGGCATCCGGGGGATCGTGACGGACGAACAGAGCGGCGAGCCCATCATCGGGGCGGCCATCCTGTGCGCCGGCCAGGGCGCCGCCAGCGATGCCGATGGGCGTTTTAGCCTGACCCTCCCTACCGGAAGCCACGAACTGCAGGTGCAGCATGTCGGCTACGCCCCCCTGCTGCGAATGGTAAAAGTGTACGGCGACGGCGAACTGCCTCTGAAGCTTCAGCCTTCCGCTACGGACCTGGCGGAAGTGCTGGTCAGGGCGCAGGCGACAGACGCCAACGTCAGCAACACCCGCATCGGCGTAACCCGCCTGGAGGTGAAAAGCATCGAACGCCTGCCTACCCTGCTGGGCGAGGCGGACGTCCTGCGCAGCCTGTTGCTGAGCAGCGGCGTCAGCAGCGTCGGCGAGGGGGCCGCCGGCTTCAACGTGCGGGGCGGCGAGACCGGCCAGAACCTCCTGCTGCAGGATGAAGCCGTGCTCTTCAACGCCACCCACGCCCTGGGTTTCTTCAGCACCTTCAATACCGACCTGACGGCCAGGGTGGAACTCTATAAAAGCATCATCCCCGCCCGGTACGGAGGGCGGCTGGCCTCGGTGCTGGACGTGGAAATGCGCGAAGGCAACTTCGAAAAGTGGAAATTCAGGGGAGGCGCCGGGCCGGTGTCCGGCAGGCTGAGCCTGGAAGGGCCGGTGATCAAAGGCAAAAGCTCCCTCATCGCCGGGCTGCGGGCATCCTACTCCGACTGGGTGCTGCGGCTCGCCAGCCGGCCGGAAGTCAGGCGCAGCTCCGCCGGGTTTTACGACGCCAATTTTCGTTATACCCATCGCCTGGATGGAAAAAATACGCTCACCCTGGCGGGCTATGCGGCAGGGGATGAATTCGTGTATAACCGCGCCTTCGGTTTTGACTACCGCACCCGCAGCGGGCAGCTGATCTACAAGCGCATCTTTCACGACAATTTTTTCTCCCGCCTCTCCCTGGCGGCCAGCAGCTATACCAGCGCCCAGACGAACCGGGAGGGCGCCCAGGCCGGCCAACTGGACAACGGCATCACCTATTACAAGCTGAAGGAGGCGCTCACCTATACCTTCGGCCGTTCTCTGCAGCTGGATGCCGGCCTGGAGGGCGTCTACTACCGCGTCCAACCCGGCGAGCAGCGCCCGCTGGGGGCCGTTTCAGTGATTGCGCCCAAAAGCCTGGAAGCAGAGCAGGCGCTGGAGAGCGCCGCCTTCGGCAGCGTGGAATGGACGGCCTCGGCCCGCCTGGCCCTCATCGCCGGGCTGCGCTTTAACCATTACCGCTTCCTTGGCCCCAAGACGGTCTTCCGCTACGACGGGCCAATTGCCCTGGAGAACCGCGAAGAGGCCGTCCGTTACGGCAAAGGCCAGGCCATCGTCACCTACAACAACCTGGAACCGCGCCTGTCGGCCCGCTACCGCCTCGGCAGCACTGCCTCCATCAAGGCAGGATACAGCCGCACCAGCCAGTTCATCAACCAGATTTTCAATACGGATACGCCTACGCCCACCAGCCAGTACCAGCTGAGCACCGAATACATCCGGCCCTTCCGCGCGCACAATTTTGCAGCGGGCTATTTCCGGAACTCCCCGGATAATGAATGGGAAGGCTCGGCAGAGGTTTTCTACCGCAATATTGACCAGATGTGGGACTACCGCGACTTTGCCCGCCTGCTCGTCAACGAAAGCCTGGAAACGGAAATCCTCAACGGCAAGGGCCGGGCCTATGGGCTGGAGCTGAACCTGAAAACCACGCGCCAGATGGTCAACGGCCAGCTGAGCTATACCTGGTCGCGCAGCGAACGGCAGGTGTCCGGCATCAATAAAGGCGCCTGGTACCCCAGCAACTTCGACAAGCCGCACAACTTCAACCTGGTGGTCAACTATCAGCCCAGCCAGCGCCATAACCTGGCCTTCAATTTTACCTACAGCACCGGCCGGCCGGCTACCGCCCCCCTGACGAACCACCGCCTCAGCAACGGCATCATCGTGCCTGTCTATACCCTGCGCAACCAGCTTCGCATCCCGGATTATCACCGGCTGGATGTTTCCTACACCATCGGCCGCGGCTATAACAAACACAAAACCCTCAAGGCAAGCTGGAACATCTCCATCTATAATGTTTATGCCCGGAAAAATGCTTTCTCCGTTTTCTTCACCCCCAGCCCTTCCCTGGAAACAGTGGCCAACCGGCTGGCCATCCTGGGCTCGGCCTTCCCGGCAATCACGATCAACCTGGCAACGATATGAGTTACTCTTTACCTCCCCTGGTTTCGCTTTCCTGCGCTCTGCTGCTCCTGAGCATGGTTTCCTGCGTGGATGAGATAACGCTGGACGCCGGCGAGCGGCCCTCTTCCGGCATGCTCGTACAAGGGCGGCTCATTATGGGCGCTCCTTCCACTGTGGAGGCAACCGTCTATGAGCTGTTTATTTACGACAACAACCTGCCGCGGCCGGTAGGCAACTCGGAAGTGCTGCTGCATGACGGCCAGGGGCGCTCCGTAGCGCTGATACCCAACTACGACGGAACTTATTTCCGGCAGATCGAGGCCGGCAATCCCGATTTTGCCGTTCTCGCCGGGCAGCAGTACCGGCTGACGGTGAACCTGCCCAACGGCCAGCAATATGCCTCGGCCTGGGAAGAACTCCTGCCGGCGCCTCCGATAGACAGCGTGCGGGTGGAAGTCTATGAAAAAGATGTCATCACCTTTGAGGGCGAAGTGGAAACGCAACAATTCGTCCGGTTCGGCGCCTACACTTCCCTCCGGGCGCCGGATAGCGGCGAGCCTGTCCGCCTGCGCTGGGAAGCCGGGCAGGCCTTCCGCCTTACCGATGAGGCCATCCACCCTGCTTACCTGGACTTCCCGCCCAAAACCTGCTACGTCCTGACGGCGGGCAACATCGATAAGATCGTGGCCCTCAACGGGGGGGAACTCGCACAAAACTACCTCGAGGACTACGCGATATGGGAGACGCCCGCCGACCAGCGCTTTTCGGAAGGCTTCTACCTCATTGCCTACCAGCAATCCCTGTCCGGCAATGCCTATCAGTATTTCGATGAACTCAGCCAACTGCTGGCCCGGCGCGGCACGCTGTTCGACCTGCCGGCCGGCGCCATCCGTACCAACATCACCAGCACCTCCACGCCCGACGCTCTGGCTTTTGGCTATTTCTACGCTACCCAGCAGGATACCTTCCGGCAGTACGTCTCTCCGCAACAGGTGCCCGGGGCCGTCCGTTTCTGCCCCTACCCCCCGCCCCTGCCCGGCGAGGAACTGCCGCCGCCCAATGAGTGCGACGACTGCCTGCTGAGAGGGGGCAGCCAGCTGGAACGGCCGGAATGGTGGGTGGAGTGAAGGAGCGAATTTTACCCGGCCGAGGTATTTACCCGGCTGCAACAGCAGACGTGGCGAGGACGGGAAGTGAATGACAAAAAATCTGTTTATGCTGCGTAGCTTTTTGAATATCATCCTGTGTTTTTTGATACCTGCAACGCTTTCTGGCCAGAGGCCGGCAGCGGGCGCCGCGCTGTTGCACATCAACCAACCCTTTTACGTGACGGGGGAGGTGATCTGGTATCAATTGTACCTGCCTCCGGAGCGGCAGGGCGAGGAATTTACGATAAAGGCCGCCATTCTCGATGAGCAGGGCCAGCCGGTTGACGAGAGTTTTATCCGGAGCGGGGGGCAGGCAGTATGCCAGGGGTACTATGCTATCCCTTACCACTTGCCTTCCGGCGTCTACCGCCTGTGGCTTACCGCCCTGGGGGAAGACGACATTACCCGGACGCTGGCTATGGCCGCCATACCGGCCTACAATGACCTTCAGCCCCTTCCCGAGGGCATGACGCTGGCAGAGGCGCCTGCATCAGCGCCGCCGCCGGAGAGCAGCCTGAAAGTAGAACTCGCCCTGGAAACTCCCGGCCCGATTAGCCCCCGCCAGCCGCTGCAGTTGCGGATAAAGGTGCAGGACGCCTCCGGCCAGGCCGTGGATGCCCGGGCCTCGGTAACGGTCCGGGACGAACATCTGTACGGAAAAAAGGCGCTGGATGGGCCGACGCTGTTCACCGGCCCTCCCTGCCCGGATGAGCAAAGATACCGGGCGGGAATAAACTGGCCGGGGGTCGTGACGGGAGAAGGCGGCCAGCCTCTGAACAGCCCCCTGCTGGGGGTGGTTGGCGTGGACGGCGGGCGGTTGCTGTTCACCCGTTCGGATGGCCAGGGAAAGTTCCTGCTCCGCCTGCCGGAATATACCGGGCCCCAACGCTGGCAATTCATCGACCATGCCGCTCCCGCCCTCAGCGTCAGATGGGAACGCCCCGAACCGCCGCCCGCCAACCGGGCTTTGGTGTACACAGAAGGGATTGTGAACTATCTTGCCTACAGCCGCCAGCGTAAAAAAATCTACCAGTTTTATGCCGCCCTGGAGACGGCGCTTTCCGCTTCCATTCCTCCGCCGGCCGGCCAAACGGAAGGCTGGGCGCCTGACATCAGCTATATCGTGCCCAATTACGAGCGCTTCCCCAACCTGGCCGCCTTCTTCCAGGAGGCCGTGCCGGCGGTGCGCTTCCTGCCCCGTGCCGGCGGCTATTCCGTGAGCCTCTATAACCCGGAATCGCAGGACTATTTCAGCGCCCCTCCTTTATTCCTCATCGACGGTAAGGCTACCCGCGACGCCGGCTTCGCCGGCGGGCTGGACCCCGTCAATGTAAAGCTTATAGAATTGTTGTGGAACCCCAGGTTGCTGAGGCAGCACTTTCCATCGCTGGGCGCCGGAGGCCTGATACGCATCACTACCGCTCTGCCCGGCCTGCAACTGCCGCCAGAACAGGAAGAGGATATCTTCAACCTGCCAGGGCTGCAGCCCGGCGCCGCCTTCCCGGCTCAGGATGAAGAGGCCGCCATGCCTGCCCTGCAGCCGGCCGTTTTCTGGTCGCCTGGCCTCCATATTGAAGGGCAGGAAGGCGCCACCCTGGTTTTCCGGCACTCGGAGGACTATGGAGAGTTTTGCATAGAAGCCGTAGTGCAAAGCCAGGATGGGCGCCGCGGTATGGGCAGGCTTTTTTATACAGTTAATCGTTAATGTATGATCTAACTGCCTTTCCGGCAACACTGGCCGCCCTTCTTTCCGCCTTTATTCTGACAGCAGCCCTTTCCGGCCTGGCCTTTTTTACCCTGGCCCTGGCAGCCCTGCCCACCTCCTTCGGCGGCGATAATGGCATCAAAATCGGCCCGGGGCAACAATACCGGCTCGTAGGCAACGCCCTGGGTGCTCAGGTTCTTGTTGAAAGCCCGCAGGTGGTTGCCGGAGGCTTCCAGCAGGTACTGGTAGGTATTGCGCAAAGCCTCATCCTTTGTGGTTTCCAGGGCCATTTTCAGGTCCCGGATGTTGGCCTCCTCGAGGCGGGCGCCGGCGCGCAGGGCCCCTTCCAGCGATTGGCCGCCACTGGCCGCCAGTTCGTCGTACAGTTTTTGAAGATCGTCATTGAGGTATTTGCCGGCCTTGCCCTCCACAATGCCTTTTGGCAGTTTCACGTCCCGGCCGTTTGCCGCTTCCAGCATGCGGCTGAAGTGGCGCTGTTCCGCCCCGGAGATATGGTTGAAGACTTTTGCCCCCCAGCGGGCTTCCATAGCCTGGTAAAAGTCGAGGGCCATTTTTTCTTCTTCGGCCATGAAGATCAGGCTGCGCTGATCGGCGTCAGCCAGGGCGCCCTGCGCCTGCAGGGCCTGCAATGCCGGCCAGGCCAGGGCCAGTAAGGCCATCACAAGTTTTTTCATGATCTGTGTTTTTATTTGTCAATATTTTTTCCCCATCTCTCTGGCATTGGCGAAAATAGGCCCCTGCTCTCTTCTTTCTTGTAACCCCGGTCACTTTCAGGGGTGATTTTTGTCAGCTTCAAAGCCGGCCTCAGGGCCTGATAATCCAGGTAATACAGCGCCCTCACCGAAAAGCTGTTGATCTGATCCGACTGCCAGACATAGCGCAGGTTGTCGAAGTAGTTCGTCCGGATTTCCTCCCCATCGGTATAAATGGCGTTCTTCCACACCACCGCCAGCTCGCTGCCGGGAGCGAAGTTCCAGCGGAAGGCGAGGTCGATGGTAAAGGCGTTGAAGTTGACGTCGGCATTGTCGTTATAGCCGTCGGTTTCCAGCACGCTGCCGTTTTGCTGCAGCAGGAAATAGCGGTCGTATCGGGCGATCGACCAGTAGTGCCGCAGGCGGAAAGACAGGGCGGTACGGCTGTTGAAATTGTAACTGGATTCCAGCGTATTTTCGAGGGTCTGCTGGTTCCTCTCACCGAAAAAAATGATGCGTTCGTCCTCTTCGTGATCAACGTAACCCACATCGTTGTGCGCATCTATGTAAAGGAGGCCCCAGCTGAGCCAGAAGTGGCTGTTGAAACGGTAACGCGGCAGCAGGTAGGCAAATGCGGCATGCTGATGGCTGCGGCCACTGAGGTTGGCCCCTCCTGCCAGTTGGTAGGCCCAATCCTTTGACCAATCAGACTGGTACCAGGCTTCGATGTCCACCTCGGGGGGGCGGGCAAATTTCCGGCCCTCCACCCGCGGCTCAAAGAAGTCCATCTTCGGAACAGGCGCGGCATCCACCTCCATGCCTGCATAGCCGTTGTTCTTCAGGCTTATATCGAGCCATCCTCCTGCCCGCCAGCCGACATAGCGCTGCGGGCGGCAGAGGGTTTCATGCTCCAGCCACAGTCCGGTGAGCAGATTCTGGTAGAACCCCTTCGGCTCATAAAGCATATAACGCAGATAAGCCTGGGTGCTGATCTCGTTATTGTTCTCCAGGAAACCCATGTCGTTGGGGTCGTATGTATCGCTCTCCACCAGATGCTCCAGGCCGTAGCGCCACTTGCCGCTCACTTTTCCGGCCTCCAGGTAATAGCGGTGTCCCAGCTCGGCCTTTTCCTTCCCTTCCCAGATCTGAGAAAGGGCGGCGCTGCCTTCGACGCCGTAAGTATTAGACTTTTCATTGAGCCGGAACTGGGCGCCCGTCACATTGGCCACATAATCGTCATCGGTGCGGTTGACATTGGTGTTGGCCAGGCTGACGAAGGAGTTGTTGCCGATCGAGCGGTCGAGCACCAGCACATTGTAATTGGTGAAAGCCTGGGTGCGCAGCTTGCGCCGCTCCCCGCTGAGGGTATCCCGCAAAGTGGCGAAGCTGGGCAGGGTCATGCCGTTGAGCAGGGCGATGCTGAGATTGTTATTAAACTTGCCGGCCACCTTGGCCACATTCAGTATCCGCGTTTCCCGGGGGTTGCGGAACACCTCCTCGTTGGCCCGCAGCGAATCTTCAACGCCGTCAAAACCGCGGGGCGCCCCTCCAATACGGCGGGAATAAAAAAGGTTGGCCTTGCTGAACAGCTCGGCCCCCTCCATGAAAAAGGGCCGGCGCTCGGAAAAGTAAAGCTCGAAAGGCGACAGGTTGAGTTCCTGATCGTCGGATTGCACCTGGCCGAAATCCGGAATGAGCATCATATCCAGGGTGAAGCTTTCGCTCAGGCCGTACTTCAGGTCCATGCCGCCTTTGAAGGAACTTCCCCATCCGGCCTCCTCCGAGCGGCTCTCCAGGTAGGCCGACAGGTAAGGCGTCAATGAAAGCCGCACCGGCGGTTCAATAGCCCTGATGCCGCGCAGCTCGCCGGCCTGGTTCAGCCATCCGTTTTTCTGCAGGTCGATAAAATTCCAGGAAGTGTTCATGTTCAGGCGCCGGACGCTGCGAAAGATATTAAGGCCCCAGAGCTGTTCCTCTTTACGGGGAAAGCGCAGGGCGGAATAGGGAATGGCATACTCGGCCACCCAGCCGCCGTCCACCCAGGCTACTTCGCTTTTCCAGACGGCATCCCAGCTGGAGTCCTCCATGCCGTCGATGGTGGCCCTCATATCCAGTTGCACGCCGGCGCAGGAAACGAAGAAGCCATAAGCCGTTTGCCCGTCGTTGTAAGGATCGAAATAAACGCCGAAATAATCGGCCATGCCGATATCGTCGCGGATGCCCAGCATGCGGACGATGCTGTCGGGGGCAGTGTCAAAGATGCGGGCGCCAACGTAGACGGCCTTATCGTCGTAGAGAAAACGCACCTCCGTCCTCTGAGGCGACGGCCTGCCGTTGTATGGGCGAAGCTGAATGAAATCGCCGGCGACGGGGGCTTCTCTCCAGGCGGAGTCATCCAAAATGGCGTCGATCCGGGGAGGTTCTTCCACCCGAATGGCCGATAAAGTTCTTTTCGGAGCAGGCTGTGCCGTCGGGAAACAAGGCAAAAACATTACACATCCCCACAGGCAGGCGAGGTACTTGATCATAACAGCGGGTTTGCCTGTCAAGGTAAGCCGCCGCATACCCCCGTTCAATAACTCAGGTCACAGGATGCAATGATTTTTGTCAGCGCCGGGAAGTGATATTTCCACGCATACTCCCTCTCAGGCCAGCCGTTTCACCTTGGTATCCAGCGACAACTTCAGCTCCGGCCCCAGGTTCAGCAGGTTCAGCCCCGGCTTTTTACCCACCTCGATACTGCCCAGTTCCTCCTGGAAGCCGAGCGCCTCGGCGCCGTTGAGGGTAGCCCAGCGCAGCAGCGTCTCAAAGGGCACATACGACTGGTAGCGGCTGATGGTTTTCATCTCTTCCAGCACCGAAAGCTGCCAGTTGGAGGTCAGGCTGTCGGTGCCGATGGTCATGCGGGCGCCTTCGTCGATGAAGTGCCGGTAATAAGGCAGGCGGTTCTCGATATAGAGGTTGGCATTGGCGCAGGTGGCCCAGTACACTTTGTCGCTCCATGCATGGGCGGCCCTTATATCGGCAGGAGTGGCCAGGGTATTATGAACAAAGAGGGTGCGGTGGGCGGGGTCCATATGCTCCAAAGCGTAGTGGATAGAGGTTCGGCCGCTGGGCCGGAAATGATCCATGGAGAAGCCAAAGGAGCGGAAGAACGCTATAAAGCCGCCCGAGCCTTTGAGGAAAAACTCGTCCTCATGAACGGTTTCCTGGTTGTGGATGCTGATGGTGGCGCCAGGGCCGTTCAGCGCGTTGATCCGCCGGAACAGCCCTGGCGAAACGGTATAGGGGGCGTGCGGCACACAGCTCTTGCGGTTGCCGTTGCCGCCGCTCTGCCCGTCGTACACTTCCTTGTACTGCCGGAACGCCTGCTCTGTCAGGCCGTCCTGCATGAAATCGAACATCTCTACGAAAGTGTAATAGCGGATGGGGCTTTTTTCCTTCTGCGCCGCCGTATCCAGCTTATTGGAAATATCGCCGACGGCCACGATGCCCGCCTCGTACATCTCCCGGTCGGCCCTTTCGACGGCGTCCAGGATCTCCTCCATGGAAATGTTGCGGAAATTGACCACCGTCTTCAGGAAAGGCAGCAGCCCGGTGCCGGTATCGGCCATGCCTTTCATGTGCGACAACTCCAGGTGGCAATGGGTATTGACAAAACCAGGCACGATGGCGCCGTAATGTACTTCCAGGCCGTCCGCGCCGTAATCTTCCCGCCGGCCCACTTCCAGTATCCGCCCTTCGTTATCGACAACGACGACGCCTTCCTTAACAGGCTCGGAAGCTACGGGAAAAATAATATCAGCTGTTATCTTTCGCATCCGGCTTTCCTTTTGGGGGATGAAGATAAAAATTTTACGGCTAACCGGGCCTTTACCAGAGCTCCTTCACGATCAGCCCGTTCTTCATGCGGGGTTCGAACCAGGTGGATTTGGGAGGCAGCACTTTGCCGATATCGGCCACCATCATCAGTTCCTTCATCTGTACGGGATAAAGGCAAAAGGCCGCGGCCTCTTCGCCTTTGGAAACGGCCTGCATAATGCCCTCCAGCCCTTTCGGGCCTTCCACATAGAGGATGCGCTGGTCGATGCGCACGTCCTCGATGGCCAGGATTTTGCCCAGCACTTTCTCATCCAGCAGCATAGCATCCAGGATGACCTCTTCGTCGGGATATTCCAGCAGGATGCGTTCTTTCCAGCGCAGGCGGTACCATTCCCGGTTGAAGAACAGCGTGGCCTCGTGCTTTTGCGACGGCTTCTGCGGCCCGTCCAGAAAGCCGATCTCAAAGTAATGAGAGAGATGGGCCATAAAAGCTGAAGGCGACAAGCCGTTCAGGCCGTAAACCACGCGGTTGAAATCCAGGATTTCAATGTCGGAAGTGGGAAAAAGGGTGCAAAGCAGCAGCTGGTAGTCGCCCTGGTGTTTACCTTCCAGCGCCTTGCTGTACATCAGGGCGGTAGTGGTCGTCCGGTGATGCCCGTCGGCGATATAGGTACAGGGGACGTGCTGCCCGAAGAGGCCCTGTATTTCCCGGATGGAGCGCCCGTCCCGCACTTCCCACAGCGAGTGGTGTTCCTGGCTCTCCCCGGAGCCCACTTCAAAGAAGGGGCTATGGCGGGCAATGTGGGCTTCGATCCACCGGCTTATGGCCTCTACCGGCGGATAGGCCAGCAGCACCGGCTTGACGGCCGCCCGCCGGCGCAGCATCAGCTGCATCTGCTGCTGTTCCTTGGCGGCCAGGGTGTGCTCGTGCTGCCGGATGTTACCATCGAGGTAATCCCGGATATCGGCACAGGCCACCAGGCCCGTATAGGCGCGTTCTTTGCCCTGAATGCGGTAAATGAATAGCGCCTCCTGCGCCGTTTTGGTGAAAAACCCGCTTTTGTAGTACTCATTGTACTCTTCCCGCACAGCATTGAAAAAGGAATCGGCGGAGGTAATGTAATCCAGGTTGGGATAAACCGCCTGAAAGGGCTTGATGTGCATGAGCCTTATCTGCTTTTGGGGGAGGAAATTACCAAAAAAAAGAAAGCGTAGTAGCATGACGCTACTACACTCCTCTAAAAAACTAAACCCCAGTTATATTCTTGCAGATAATATCTGTCGTAATGGCTGATGAAAAGCGCTTTGCCGCTTTCCGGTTCGCTTTTCAAAATACGGCAATAAAACGCGGGCCATTCTGAGATTATTGCCGGGGGGGAAATTTTTTTTTTCGGCTTCGTTCATAAAACACCTCCCGCCGGCTTTCCGGCGATCCGTCTTTCAAAAAGTGCTCTTTCCATAAAATTTTATATCATTGCACTTATTTCCGGCACTACGCTTTCAGAAAGAAAGCGCGAAATTTGCATTATTCATGAGTACTTATACCTTAAAGCAACGCATCGACCTCATTCTGCAGTCTCTCGGCGACGGCAAGTGGAAGAACCATTTTTTGCAATTTGCGGAATCCGACGACCGCCAGGCCTACAAACAGATCGGATGGACCCTGTTCTGGTTCGCTTTTTTCGGCGCCGCCGCACTGCTTGCCGTGAAGCTGGTTTCCGATTATGGCGGCTTCTGGTGGGGCGTGCTGGCCGCTTTGCCGCTGACCATCGCCTGGGCCCTGTTCCGGACCCGTTTATTCAATTTTCAGCACGACTGCGGCCACGAATCCTTCTTTTCCACCAGGGAAAAAAATGACCGGTGGATGGAAATACTGAGCGTCATCACCTGGATATCCGTTCCCTGGGCCGGCGTCCATTCCATCCACCACATGACGAACGCCAACCTGGCCTTCAGCGATGTGGGAGATGTAGAACTGCTCACCGCCAAAGAGTTCTCCTGCCTGCCGCTCTGGAAAAAGCTGTATTACTTCGCCCACAGGAACCCCCTGTTCCTGTGTATGGTGGTCGGGACTTTTTACGTCACCTTCTACGAGCGCTTTCGCTTCGACCTCTTCAAGGAGAAGGTCCGGGAAATGGAGAAAGTGGCCAAAGTGCGCAGCAAACTGCATGAAAGGTCGCCCCGGAAGACCAACATGCTGATCATCACGATCTACGGAGCGCTGACGCTGGCGCTGGAACTGGCCTTCGGCATAGGCCTGCACTTTCTGTTTCTCCTTTTCATTTCCAACGTCGTCTGGGGCAGCATTGCCTTCTGGTTCTTTTTTCTGCAGCACCAGGAAGAAACGCTGCTGAAGCTGAACAAGGAAAAACTGGCCCGGATGATGGACGAGGGGCTGTTCCGCAAGGGTAACAAACACCTCCTGGTCTCCCTGCTGGGCAGCACCTACTACAAGGTTCCGGGCTGGATCCGGTACTTTGTCGCCGATATTATCTTCCATCCTCTGCACCACCTGGTGGAAGACATTCCCAACTACCGCCTGAAGGAGGCCTGGGAAAAGTTGTCCGAACTGATCCCCGAAACCGAAACCATCATCACTACCCTGACGGTGCGGTCGAGCCTGAAACTCATCGCCAAATGGTATCTGTTGTTCGATACCGAACTCGACCGGATGGTGACCACCTGGGAGTTCTTCCGCCACCGGAAATACCGGCAGCTCTTGTTCGTTCGCGCAAAATAAGGGGAGCACAATACCGGCGCCTGATCGTGGAAACCAATTTCCCCTTCATTGTGTTGTCTTTGCCATATATTCCTTCAGGACGTGCATCGGTGTATATGTTCATCAGGTGCATCAGGAGGCCAGCCCGTGGCGCTTATACACGAATGCACATAAACACCTGTACACAATCTTTCACTACCAATGAGCAAAAGATACCTCATCACTTCCGCACTGCCCTATGCCAACGGGGCCCTGCACCTCGGCCATCTCGCCGGCGCCTACCTGCCTGCGGATATCTACGTGCGCTACCTGCGCCAACTGGGCAGGGACGTCGTCTGGGTGTGCGGCTCCGACGAGCACGGAGCGGCCATTACCATCCGCGCCAAGAAGGAAGGCATTTCTCCTCAGGAGATCATCGATAAATACCACGAGCTGAATAAGAGCACCTTTGCCCGCCTGGGCATTTCCTTCGACTATTACCACCGCACCAGCGCGCCGCTTCATCACGAAACCTCGCAGGATTTCTTCCTGAAGCTGTACCGAGATGGCGGCGAATTCGAAGAGCGGGAGGTAGAACAATACTACGATGAGGATTACGAGCAGTTCCTGGCCGACCGCTACATCGTAGGCGCCTGCCCCAAATGCGGCCACGGAGAAGCCTACGGCGACCAGTGCGAAAACTGCGGCTCCGACCTCTCCCCCCTCGAACTGGTCAACCCCCGCTCCACCCTCAGCGGCAAGCCGCCCCGGCTGAAAAAGACCAAACACTGGTATTTCCGGCTGGACAAACACGAAGCATGGCTGCGCCAATGGATCGATACCGGCATCCTCGACGGCGAACAACATCACGACCCCAGGGCCTGGAAACGCCACGTCGTGGGCCAGTGCCTTTCCTGGCTGGATACCGGCCTGCAGCCCCGCGCCATCACCCGCGACCTCGACTGGGGCATACCGGTGCCGCTGGAGGAAGCCAAAGGAAAAGTGCTCTATGTCTGGTTCGACGCGCCCATCGGCTACATTTCCTCGACCCGGCAATGGGCAAAAGAGAACGGCAAAGACTGGGAACTGTACTGGAAAGATAAAGATACCACCCTCATCCACTTCATCGGCAAAGACAACATCGTTTTCCATTGTATCGTCTTCCCGGCCGTGCTCAGGGCCTACGGCGGATTCGTCCTTCCGAAGAACGTGCCCGCCAACCAGTTCCTCAATTTCGAGGGCCAGAAATTCTCCAAATCCCGTGGATGGGGCATCGAACAGCACGAATACCTGGAAGCATTCAGGGACTTCCCCAATAAAGAAGACGCCCTGCGTTACGCGCTGATCCGCAATATGCCGGAAAATAAGGATGCCGACTTCAAGTGGGACGAATTCACCGATTTCCACGACAAGGAACTGGCGGACAACCTGGGCAACTTCATCAACCGCGTCATCGTGCTCACCCACAAATACTTCAATGGCGCCGTGCCGGCCACCGCTCAGGCCTTGCCGGCCGCCCTGGCGCCTGCCCGGGAGATCACCGGCAAGATCACCGCCGACCTGGACGCCTTCAGCTTCCGCTCTGCCGTGCTGGCCCTTATGGAGCTTTCCTCCTGGGGCAACACCTACCTGCAGGATGTCTCTCCCTGGAAGCTCTACAAGGATGATCCGGATAGCCCGCTGATCAGGGATTGTATGTTCATCAGCCTGCAGGTGGCGGCCCTGCTGAGCCTGCTGGCCGAGCCTTTTATCCCCTTCACGGCGCCGAAAATCCGCCGCCTGCTCAACCTGCCGGCTATCCGGAACGGCGCTCTGCAGGAGGCCCTCGGCAAACTGGAAAGGGGCGAAGCCCTCGTCCCTCCCGGCCATAAGGTGGGCGAACCGGAACTGCTCTTCGCCAAGATAGTGGACCGCAGGGACGACAGCCGCCTGCAGATCGTCAATCGCCAGAAGGAAAAACTGCAGCAGGTGCTGGAGGCCGAAAAAGCCGGAGAACGGCAGCCGCTCAAGCCCCTTATCGCATATGACGACTTTGCGAAGCTGGACCTCCGCACCGGCGCCATCACCGCCGCCGAGGCCGTGCCCGGGGCCGATAAGCTGCTGAAGCTCACCGTCGACCTGGGCAGCGAACAGCGCACCGTCGTGGCCGGCATCGCCAGGTTCTTCAAACCGGAAGAGCTGCCCGGCCAGCCCGTGGTGCTCGTCGCCAACCTGGCGCCCCGTAAACTGCGCGGTATCGAGTCACAGGGCATGGTCCTGATGGCCGAAAATGATAAGGGAGAGCTGGCCTTCGTCAACCCGAAAAAGGGATGGGGGAATGGTTGGGTGGTAAGATAAAAAGCCTGTTCTTCAGCCCTCTGGTTCGACAGGCGGCCTTAACTTTCTGTTAGCCTGGTGTTGCGGTATTTCGGTGTTGCGGTATTTCGGTATTTCGGTATTTCGGTGTTGCGGTGTTGCGGTGTTGCGGTGTTGCGGTGTTGCGGCTGCAAGGCCGTAAAATCAGGTTAAGGCTATTTATCGAAAGCGGGTTAGAAGATGGCATTCACTCCCAGCCCCAGCCAGTCGCCGCGGCGGATGGCGCCCACATCGCTCTGGCTGAAGTACTGGTTGCCGGCGAAGCCGGGGGCGGCCTCTCCGGCATCTCCTTCGTGCCAGGTATAATGGAGCGTCAGCTTGAGGTTTTTCTTATTGAGATACCAGTTGATGCCGGCGTCGTAGGCGCGCTCTGTTCCGGAAGAAGCGCCGACGGCCTTTGCGTCGGCCTGGCCGGCCAGGCTTTTGGCGCCGTTGAACTGCATTGCCATTACGGAAGGTTCCAGGAAAAATTTTTTGCCGGCTATGATATTATAGCCCAGCCGCAGGTGGCCGGTGTTGGAGGCATAGGTGAAGGAGCGCCCCGTATCGTCTTCAAGGGCGCGGCTGCCCTGCCGCCACATGAAGTTCCATTCTCCGTCCACATTCAAAGGGCCCCAGTTGAAAAGGAGGTCCGCCCCGGCGGCGTAGCTGCTTTTGAAAACAGCGGTCCGCCCCTGCCAGGCGCCGCCCCCGCCGATGGCCAGGCCTCTGCGCCTGCCGAAGTAGTTGATGTCATAGCCGATCCTGTACTTGTCCATCTCCGGCTCGCCCAGGTAAAGGACGCCGCGGCCGGCGAACAGGGGGGCAAACCCGCTGCCGGTGGAATTGCCGTTATTGGCCAGAGATACCGGGTTGAAAATGCCCAGGTTGTAGTTCAACCCCAGCTTGCTGCTCTTCCCGAGCAGCAGCCCTCCCAGGTTGAGGCCCGCCGCCCTGCCGGGGCCGGCCCCCACCAGGTGCTTGCGGATGTAATTCTGCGACATGGATTTTTCCATCGAATTGACCGACCAGCCCGAAGTTATGCTCTCCCGGCTGAGTTGCGGGCGGAAGTACCCGCCTACCAGGTTGAAAGCCTCGCTGCCCTTCTTCATGCGCCACTGGAAGAAGGCGTCCCAGATGCCGAATGCCGGTAATGAACCGTTGTTGGCCCCGCCCGCCTGCGCTGTCAGCACATCCCGCCCGACGAGGTCATAGGCGCCGGTAAGGGCAAACTGCAGCCCCTCGTAGGGTTCGGCCTTAAATCCCAGGCGGGCGCGGCGCAACATCACATTGAAGCGGCCGTCTACAGGCTCGTACTGGTTAAGCTCTTTGTTGAACACTTCCTGGCCCGTGGAGTAACTGCTCCACAACTGAAGCATCATGAACGGTTCTATTTTGAAGCCCTCTTTCTCTTTCAGCCAGTTCTTAAAATCACTTTGCCCGGAGGCCGGGGCGGCCAGCAACAGGGTAAACAGGTATAATGTTATGTGCTTCATGGTTAGCTTTTTCCTGTTAAACACAGAGTAAAAAAAACAGGGCAACCTCAAGTGGAGATTGCCCGTATTTACCCAATAAATCACCCAACTATTTAGTCTTTGTTGTTGGTTGGTTGTTGTTGATTGGCCGGGGCCTTCCAGAAACAGACAACCCTCAACTGATAACAGTCCGCTTTCCTAATGCGGCAGTTTATCCATCACCAGGCCGTAGGCGTAGGTGCCCAGGATGGCGCCCAGCAGCACCAGGGCCATGATGGCGTAACCGTTGCCCAGCAGCACGTACATCGGCCCGGGGCAGCAGCCTACCAGAGCCCAGCCCAAACCGAAGATGGAACCGGCCAGGATATGCCGTTTAATGCTGAGCTTCATGGGGTTGTAAGTCACAAAATTGCCCGAAAGGGTTTTGATCCTGAACCTTTTCATAGCCCACATAGCCGCTGCGCCAAGGGCTACGGCAGTGCCGATGATGCCGTACATGTGAAAACTTTCAAAACGGAACATCTCGTGGATGCGGAACCAGGATATGGCCTCCGACTTCGTCATAACGATCCCGAAAAAGATGCCCACGATAAAAAAGGATGTATTTTTCATTGCTTGATCTTCAGTTTTTTTAATCATTCCTTCTAAATGCCCATCAGCAGGGGGAACAGCAGGTGCGTCATCAGCAGGCCGCCGATGAAGAAGCCGATCACCGTAATGAGGGAAGGCAGTTGGAGGTGCGCCAGGCCGGAGATGGCATGGCCGGAAGTACAGCCGTCGCCGTAGCGCGCCCCGAAGCCGACCAGGAAGCCTCCCGCCAGCGCCAGGATAATGCCTTTAAGGCTGGTATAATTGAAGATATCGGTCGGCACAAAGCCCATGCCCCGGGCGTCCGCCTCAGGATAATTGATGCCAAGGCCGCTCAGGTGGCCTATGGTGGACGGGGAAATGGCCACCGGATCCGGGCTTTGCAGGAAGCTGGCGGCGATGACCCCGCCCAGGACGCCTCCCAGCACAAAGGCGATGCGCCAGTACTCATCCTTGATATCGATGTTGAAGAAGGGAATCCTTTTGCCGGCCCCGGCAATAGCGCAGAAGTCCTTGAAGGTCGTCGAAACCCCGAAGCTGCGCCCCATCCAGGTGAGCAGGGCCAGGGTCAGCGCAATTGCTGCGCCGGAAACCGCCCAATGCCAGGGTTGGCTGATAAACTCCCCGAAAGAAGAAGTGTTACCGATCAATTCTATCATGTTTTGTCCGATTTTCGATTAACTGTCAAATGAAAAGTGTGAACCCCGATTGCTTTAAGCTATCTTTTCTTCTTCGGCGTACTGGTTGATGACATTGATCAATTGATAAGCCGACTGCATCCCTGACTGCCGCCACTTGACCTCGCCATTCTTGAAGAGAATGAAAGTAGGAACGCCGTGAATCTGGAGCTGGGCCGAAAGAGCCTGGTTCCTGTCCACGTCGATCTTGACAATGGATGCTTTTTCTCCAATGGAACCCGCCACTTCGCGCAGGATAGGCGCCATTGCCCGGCAGGGCCCGCACCACTCAGCGGAAAAATCCACCAGTACCGGCTTGTCGCCGTTGATCAGGTCCTTAAAAGATACTTTCTTTTTCATCGTATGCTGTTTTTTAAGCATTCTGATTTGGTTACCGTCCTTGCCGCCGCCTGAACTCTACCCGTTTCAGCGATCGACAGTGCAAAGATGCCACAGGGAAAATGAATGGTCAGTGATGCTTGTCACAATGATATCCTCTGGAGCGCTTGCTTTCTCCGCCGCTAAGTGATAAAAATCACAGCGGTTCCGGCAGAAATTGTGGAAATTTGCACAATATAACAAATGACTATCAACATGCCCAGAGCAATCACTACTCCTCAACCGCCGGTTAAGGATAAAAAACTATTGCCCGCCTCTCTGCAGTACATCGTCAGCAAGCTGGAAGAAAAAAAGGAATGGAAGCCGTCGGAGATTCGCCGCATCGTGCTCGATGCCGGCGTCCGGCAGGAAGACCTGGCGCCCTGGGCCGATTACGGCCACCCTGTCAGCGACAGCTACGGCCGGCGGCTGATCTTCCAGGAGGGGAATTTCGAACTCATGGCCATGTCCTGGGTTCCCGGCGATTTTTCAGCCATTCACGACCATGGGCATACCGAATGGGGAGCGGTGCAGGTATTCGGCCCGGCAGAACATGCCACCTTCCGGGTGGACGAGGGGCGGATTTCCACCCTGATGCGGGCGCAGTTCAAGGCCGGCGATGCCATTGGCGTCAGCCATACCCTCGTCCACCAGATGGGCAACCCTACGGATCAGTATTTCATGACCCTTCACGTTTACGGGCGCCCGGAAGACATCGGCAACGTCACCGGCGATGCCCGGGTGTACGACCTGGAAAAGGAGCGCATCCAACGGGTAGATGGGGGCGTATTCTTTGCCCTGCCGGAAGGAGAGGTTAAATGGACGGATCCCGGCCCGCGCCCTGATTTTCCCACCCGCCTGCGCCATATGGCAGAACTGGCGCGGCGCCTGCGCCGGATGGCGGAAGAAGGCATTCCCGGCAGCCGGAAAAGGCTGGATGAAGTACTGGCGGATTTGTATTCAGACAAACACCGCGCTCAGTTGCTGCGATGCCTGGAAGCCAACGTCGACGAAAACGGCCACGAGGCCAATTCCCTCTACTGGCGCAACCTCAACCACGAGTTGAAGGAAGCGGCGCAATTACAGCGGGAACTGCAGGGCGCCCAGCGGCCCGAAGACCACTTCCACCACTACGCGGAGCTGTACGACGCCCTCATCTGCCGGCCCTGCCTGGAAAGTTTCATGAAGGGTTACCTGGAATTTTTCCGGGACAAATACGGGATTGATTTTCCCAATAGCTCCCTGATCTCCATCGGCTGCGGCACCGGCCTGGCCGAGCGCCACCTGATCGATGAATTCGGCATACCTTACGGCGCCCTGTTCGGCATCGATATTTCACCGGCCATGGTGTCGGAGGCAAGCCGCCGCATCCGCGCTGAAGTGGGCGACCTCCTCGCCTTCAATGCCGACGGAAAAACCTGGGATATTGCCTACAGCGGCCTCAATGTTTTTCATTACCTTGACTACGAGCGCCTCGAAGAGGCCATTCAGCGCACCGCCCGCCTCGTCCGCCCCGGCGGTTATTTCATTGGGGATTTCATTACGCCCGACCATATCCGCTGGTATCCCAACCTGATGTTCTCAGCCGGCAAACAGGTCGTCTCCCTGCGTACTCCCCGCCTGCTGGAGCGCGGCGGCCGCGTGTTCCAGGAAAGTGAGATCATCAATATCAATTTCGGGGACGGAGTAATGGAGCTCAACTATGCCGGCAAACACCTGCGCTTCCTGCCGCCCATGCACCGCATCCGCACCTACTTCGAACGCGCCTTCAACAGCCAGGCAGGCCTCTACGACGCCCATAGCCTGGAACCCATACCCGAATGGGCAGACAGTTGCCCCAGCACCCGATATATTGTGGTGGCCAGGAAGGGGAGCGATTAGCTGAATTGATGGGCCGCAGGCGCCACATGCGTGGAAAACCCCAAACCCTAAAACCCAACCCCCTACGCCGCCTCCTTACTCCCCATCCATTCCGGTTTAGGCTGCTTATCAGGCAGCAGGTAGTGCAGGAAGTTTTTGTGTTCGATGGTTTCCATCTGCTGCTCGATGCGGGTCAGCAGGATGAGGGTATCGCGGACCATGCCGTCATCATTGGCCAGGAAGCCCACTTTGAGAAAAGCGGAAGCCTGTTTCAGGGCCAGGCCGGACCGGCGCATGATGTCCAGATCCTGGCGCAGGCGATATTGGGCCAGGAAATGCAGGGCCAGGCCGGCGGCAGCGGCCAGAAAGGCCAACAGCCAGCCCGATAAGAGCATCCCTTCCACTTTCATGGAGAACAGGCTGAAGGCCAGCACAATGGCCATAAAAATATAGCCGGGATACCTGATCGGTTTTCTGGACAAGGCGTTGCTGATCTTTTCCTGCCGGCCATCGAGGCGGGCCCGGTAGGCCAGATAGAACGAAAGGGAGAAGAACTCATCCGGCGGCAGGCGCCGGTAGGCCAGGTACATCAGGTACTGGTTTTCCAGCGCCTTGATATGGCCGGCGGCCAGGCCGATCCGCTTTTTCAGGAATTTCCGGATCTGCTTATTGGCCTCTTCCAGGTATCTGCCCTGTGGGAACATTGCCTTATAGAGAAAGAAAAACTCCGGCCCTTTCCGGGCGGCGGTATCCGCCCAGAGGCGTTCCTCGTCTTCTTCGATCTTCGTAATATTCAGCGCCGCCTCCTGGAGGTTTTCCTTATGCTGGGAGGGGAACAGCATATAGCGGTAGTATTGCAACAGGCTTTTCCGCTCCGTTGCTTCCGACCAAAGTTCCTTTTCCCACAGGTTTTCGGCCAGGTTGCGGGCCTCTGCCGAATAGCGGGAATGCGGATATTGCCTCAGAAATGTATTATAGGCCTCCACCCCGTGGGCCCCCTGCGCCTGCTTCCAGGAAAGCTCCAGTTGGTTTTTCTTTTCCTGCCACTCCCTGCAAAGCTCCCGCAGCGAAGTATAGATGTGCAGGCAGGCATCATCCTCGCTTTCCCAGGCGGAACTGTTCGCCGCCTGGCCGTTTTCCGGCAGGTGGATAAGGCCGTGGAGCACTGTCTCTTCCAGCTTCCACGGCCGGCAGGCCAGGGCCACGGCCCGAAGACGGCCCATGCAGTGATAACGCGCCAGGCGGTGGAAAATGCCCTCCCTCATATTGGGATGGGCAAACAAATGCGCGCTGCAGCCAAAGAGGAACAGGTCAGTATCTTCAACGATATCCGCAAAACGATAAGGGCTGAGGCTTTCGATATCCTGAAAGGCCAGTACGGAAAGATAGCCGCCCTGTTCCAGCAGGCGCAGGTAGTCGGCAAATTTCTCCTTAAAAGCTTCATCCTTCCGGGAATACAGGAACACGGCGGTTAATCCGGGGGCATTGGGGGACATAGTTCTCTCATTTTAACGGGTTACCGAAAAGAAATCTGGTAAGTTCGTCTTGCCGGCCGTCCTTGTATTGTATTGGGAAAGTATAACAACATCTACCGTTTTGAAGGCGGGAAGGTTCCCTGCTTCTTCATTTTTTGGCAAATCCCGCATATCGCCAAATGATCATATATTTAAAAAACGGCAGGAGGTGAGTTAAAATTGTATGCGCCGAAGCTTAAAGACAAGTTCACAATGTTAAAATTTGCCGTCCCGGCAGGCGGCCATTGTGCAAAAAAAAACCAGTTCCCCGAAATGTAGTGTTGGGATAGCACTTCCATTTCGCAGAACTGGTTCAGAACGCCTAATTCTAGAAACAAATGAAATCAGTCTTGCTTGTAACAAAACTGCTCTCATTCGGGAAACATAAAAAACACTGCTTGCTTCCTTATTACGTTTTTGGGACTATGTAGTCGATAATTTCTTCCCATTAATTATTTCACAATACAAAGATAAGGAAGGGCCGGCTGGCATGTGTTAGAGCAGGATTAGAGATAAATTAGAAACCTATTAGAAGGGCAGCTCGAGCGTAAAGGTCGACCCCTGCCCGGGGGTTGAGGACAGTTCCAGCTTGCCGTCATGCATTTTCACCACCTTATCGACCAGCGCCAGGCCGACGCCGTAACCGGGATAATTCCTGGCGTTCTCTCCCCGGAAAAAGGGGGCGAAGATATGGGCCTGCACCTCATTGGGTATCCCGATACCTTTATCCGTGATGCTCACCATCAGTTTATCATCGGCGAAGTTAACTTTCAGTTTAACCGGGTGGTTATTGGAAAACTTGACCGCATTTTCGAGCAGGTTGCTCAGTGCGATCCGTATGAGTTGATAATACCCCCGGTAGAGCAGTTTTTCGGGATCCGAAGGAAGCCGGGAGAAGTCGATGCCGATATTGGCGCCGGGGTAGGTTTCCTGGAATTCTTCCACCAGGTCGAGGATCAGCTCATCGAAACGCCACTCGGTTTCCTGCCCTTCTCCGGCATCGGGATAGCTCATGCGTATGAGCTGCTTGACCAGCGCCCCCAGGCGGTCGGCCTCTTCGCCAATGACTTTCAGGGACTGGCGGTAATCCTGGATGGATTGTTCCTTCATCATGGCGGTTTCCACTTCGCCGATGATGGCGGTCAGGGGGTTTTTGATCTGATGGGAAGCATTGCCGATGAAGAGGTTTTGCATTTCTATAGCCGCTTCTATGCGGTTCAGCATCCGGTTAAAAGTAGTGGCCAGTTGGCCGAGCTCGTCTTTCATGCCCGGCTTTTCCTTCAGGCGGAGGTGCAGGTTGCTGGAATTGATGCTTTTCATCCGGTTGATCATCTGCCCGATGGGCAGGAGCATGTGCCAGGCATACCAGCGTCCGAGCAGAAATACTGCCAGAAGCGCAGCGCCAAGGATCAGCAGCATCAGTTTCATCAGGTTCTGAAGCTTGCGCTGCCCGTAGAGGTCCTGAGCGGCAACAATGGTGGCAAAAACGCCCTGATTATCCACATAGCGGATTCCCACTACGGAGAGGTTGTTAAAATGATACTGTACTTCCTCTCCTTCGTCGATACTGGCGAGAATGGTGCTGTCCAGAAATTCAGGCAGGGACTCGTCCGGCGGAAAAGGCCGGGAGAGAGAGAAGAAAAACTCCTGCTCCTGAGGCAGCGTGCGCAGATGCCGCCTCCGCACCTCGTCAAAGAAATACTGGTCGAGTTCATCCCTTTCCAGAATGGCCTGGGCGGCAACCTTGGCCCGCTCTTCCAGGCGGTTGAAAAACTCGCTGTAGGTGTACTGGCGGTTGAGAAAATAGAGGAGCATGAAGATCAGGGCCAGCAGGGCAAAGTTTACCAGGGTAAAGGTAATGGCGATCCTATTCCGCAGCGTCATAACCTTCCTTGAGGATATATCCCGTGCCGTAAACGGTATGGATGAGTTTATTGGAAAATCCCTTGTCGATCTTATTGCGGAGATAATTGACGTAAACGTCCACGACATTCGTTCCGGTATCAAAATCCAGCCCCCATACTTTTTCCAGGAGCTCAAACCTGGACAGGGCCTTGCCCGGGTTTTGCATGAAAAACTCCAGCAGCTTGAATTCCCGTATCGTCAGCTTGATAGGGCGCCCCTCCCGGAAAGCCTCTTTGGAGTCCAGGTTGACTTCCAGTTCTCCATAGCGCAGCGACTGGTTGGCCGGCAATTGCCGCCGGTAGCGCCGCACCAGCGCCTGCAGGCGGGCCATGAGCTCGCTCAGCTTGAATGGCTTGGCCATGTAGTCGTCCGCGCCGGCTTCCAGCCCTTTGACCACATGGCTGGTATGGTTCAGGGCGCTCAGCATCAGGATGGGGGTATCTCTCTGGTAATGTTGCCGCACCTGCTGGCAGACCTCCCATCCATTCTTCCGGGGCAGCACGATGTCCAGTATGATCACATCGAACTCATTGCCGGCGACCATGTCCAGGCCCGTCTCGCCGTCAAAAGCGGCAAAGACCTGATAGCCGGCGTTGGACAGGCTGCGCTCAATGAAAGAGGAAATGTTCTTTTCGTCTTCGATCAGCAATACTTTCATCTGCTTAAGTTTTGAGGTTTTCTTTCTGCGCGCCCCCGGCAAGGCTTTGAAGGCACACAGAAAGAAAACCCTTTCCCGGAGACTGAAAATGGCCGGGTAGCCGCGTTCGCTATCCGAACAACAAACAACGAACAACGAACAACGGTTCCCCACAGCGCTACCGCTGCTCAACGGCTTTCACCTGAAAGGGGACGGGCAGCTCCCCTCCCTGTATCAGGGCGGCCAGTTGCCGGGCCTCTTCGCGGGAGAAATCTCCCGTAATGACAGCCTGCCCGGAACGGATTTCATCCATCACCCGGGGTGCAAAATACACCAATCCGTCCAGCACGATAGCAATGGGGCGGGAAATATTATCCCGGCTTGCCCGGGCCCAGCGGGCGGCGCCTTCTTCGTTGAAAGCGAGCCCGATGCTGGCTGCACCCGCACCTTCATCGTAATGCGCCCGGCTGTCCTTTACCGCTCCGCCCGTCAGTACCGGCGCCATTCCGGGGCCGTAACGAAGGGCATAAAAATCCCGGCGGCCCGCCTCATCCGGCCAGCGGCCGAAAGCAAAGCTCAGCGACTGTGGCAGGGCTTTGGCGGCCCGCTGCTGAAGGACAAAGGCGCCAAAGGAAGGGATATCGCCCTCCGGCATGCTTCCGATCACTGCCGAATGCTCGTCTTCTCCGGAATCGAGGGGAAGCCAGCGCTGCCAGCCATCCTGGTTTTCACCCCCCCGGAACAACTGAAGGAGCTCGCCCCGGGTGAAAACCTCGCAAAATTCCAGCTTGCCGACGCTGGTTAACAACGGTAATACCGGCTCTACCTCCGGGTTGCCTTCAATCCGTATGAACAATTGCCGCTTTTCCGGCTTGCTTTTTATCTCAAAGGCGGTTATGCCGTAGGCCGTGAGCCGCCTGCTTATGGTTTCTTTGGCCTGTAGCAGGCTCTCTTCTCCGGCCTCCGGGCTCTCCAGGGTTATCTCCAGGGCAGTGGCCGGAGCGGAATAATTGAGCGTAGGCATCAGGCTGCTGGCCAGGATGATCCCGACAGCAATATATATGAACTTTTTCATTTTATCAGTTTTCAAAGGCAATTCCGGGCGATCCGGCTTCCAGTCCCGGAAAATGGTTTTTCACTGCCCGGATTGCGCGTTAAAAAAAAGGATATAAGTTGAAAAATGGAAGGGCCTATGCCATGGAGGGAGGAGGCTCGGCCAGCCTCTGGCAGGAAAACAGGATGCATAGCCTCAGCCCGGGGACAATCCCCCCGGCGCCGGCTTCCCGGCCCGGCCCGATGGCCTGGTAATAACAGCCGGAGGAAGAGGCTGCACATCCGGCCGGCGGCCCGCCATGCCCGTGCCGGTGGGGCGCGGCAAAAGGGTTGTGTTCCGGCGCCCAGGCAGGAGCGGCAAGGGCGGCATCTGTGGACCGGGCGTGAAGCTGAAGGGCGGCGTCCCTTTCCCCTGACGGATAGCGATGCTCCTGCGCAAAAGCGCTCCCGCTTCCCAATAACAGGAGGGTGGCAAATAAAAAGGCCAACGCCCTGAATTGAGCCGCTTCAACAGGCTTATATTTTTCAGAAGATGCCATTGGCCTGCAATTTAGGGCATTCCGGGTTCAAAGTCAATAAATACGGGAAACTACTAAAGCATTACCGCACCAGGTGGATTTCCAGCCAGGGTTCCCGGAAGGCATAATCCCTCAACTGCAGGTAATTGGCAAAGCGGGGCAGGAAGATCGACCGGCGCTGATTGCCGAGGGTGACCACCAGTTCATCGCCGAACTTTTTCAGGCTCACTTCTCCTTCGCTGACAAAAGGGAGCTTGATGCGGGCCAGGTAGCCATCTTTGTCTTCTTTGATCTCAAAAGGCTTATCCCGGAACAGCACGGCAGCCCCGTCGGCGTCCCTGTACATGGCCCGGCCGATATTTTTCAGCATTTCCAGGCCGAACACCTCCTGGCCCTGGTGCATCACCTGAAAGATGGGCAGGGGTGCAAAGGAAGTGTTGATCTCCTCCAGGTAAGCCCGCTGCGAGCTGAGATAGCGGTCGAAAACCCCGCCGCCGGCATCCTCCGGGAAGATTCGGTTAATGATCACTCCATCGACGTTGTAACCGTAAAGCTGCAGGTAGGAATAGGCCCGCCTGGCCTCCTTGATGACCATCCGCTCGGGGTTGAGCACGATGCGGATGGAGCAAACTTCGGGGTCCTGCATCACCTCCTGAATGCGTTCCAGCTTGTCGAAGAGGATTTCCAGTTCTTCCAGGCCTTTATCCAATGGAATGCCCGTCATGCCGCGCACCATGGCGCCAAAGCTTTTCATGGCGAAGCGCTGTGCCGGAAAGGCCTTCATCACCCATGAGCGCGTAACCTGGGGCAGGGACAACAGGCTGAGGGTTTCCCCTGTCGGCGCACTGTCGATGACGATGAGGCCATAGGCCTGCTCCCGGTAGTATTCCTCCAGCCACAGGAAGGCCGACGCCTCTTCCATACCCGGCAGCGCAGAAAGCTCCTCGGCCACCACATTTTCCACGCCCTGCCATTTAAAAACGATCAGCATAAGCTGGCGGACGTTCTCCCAGTACTTTTTCATGGAATAGTACACATCGAATTCCTGAGCGTACAGGTTGGTAGCGATTTCCTGAGGCTCCGGCCCCAGTTCCCGCCCCAGGGCATCGGAAAGGCTGTGGGCCGGGTCGGTGGAGATTACCAGCGTCCTGATGCCCTGGCGGGCAGCCTGCAGGGCCGTTGCGGCGGAAAGCGTAGTCTTGCCCACGCCGCCCTTACCGGTAAAAAGTATGATGCGCATGCTGTGAAATGCTTTCTAAGATAAGGATTTAAAGGCGAAATTGTTGCGCCCGCAGCTCTGTTTCATAGGTTGGTACGGAGATAAGGCTTCTGGTTTTTTACCCGGCTGAGCGCAGTGAGGACGGGCTGGTTTCTGGTTCGGCGGGCCAATCAACCCATCAACCTAATCAACCAAATAGATTTCCTCCACATCCTTCACCGGTTGCCGGCAGGCATAATCTTTACAAACGTAGATCAGGGTCTGCCCGCCTGCGGGCCAGCGGCGGGCCAGCAGGGGGTAATCGTCATTGGGGGTATTGGCGGCCATGAGGACGTGCAGGCCGAAGAATTCGCCGGCGGCCTCTCTGGCCTTCGGCAGCGCATCCGGCCCGGCGATGGCAACCTCCAGCCAGCCGTACGCTTCCCCTGTGAGCAGAGTACCCCAGCTGGCGTGGGGCAGGGGATCCTGAAGCAGGCGGCTGCCAACGGCCAGTTGCATGCGGCGGCTCTGCTCCTGCCACTCCCGTTTTCCAAGCAACAGGCCCAGTTGCATGAGGTTGGAGGCCATGACGGAATTGGGCGAGGGCATGTCTTCCTCCCGGACGGCCATTTGCCTGGGGAGGCCTTCGCGCGCCCCTTTCGCCCTATAACAGAACAAGCCGGCGCCTTCATCCCAGAACAAGCCCAGCGCCTGTTCCAGGAGCGAAGCTGCCGAATGCAGCAGTTCATGGCGTTGGTTCACTGCCCGAACGGCCAGCACTGCTTCGATGAGGTAGGCATAACCGTCGAGGAAAGCAGGGATATCCTGGCCATAAATGTGCCGGAGTTGGCCGTCCGCCCCCCGGAACCCGTCCAGCAGGAAGGACAGCGTGCGCTCCGCCACATCCAGCAGGTGCATATTGCCGCTGGCCCCATAGCCACGGGCGTAAGCCGTAACGGCAAGGGCATTCCAGGGCAGGATCAGCTTTTCATCGCAGCGGGGGCGGGGCATCCGGGCCCGCGCCGCCTTCAGTTGCTGCCAGCACCGCTTCAGGAAAATTTCCATATCCTCCGGGCTCATGCCCTTTTCCCGTGCAAAGCGCTCTGCCGTTTGCGTTGCATAGGGTATGTTGCGGCCTTCCCAGGCGCCTGCTTCGCTGATGTGGTAATATTCGCAAAACCTTCCGGCTTCCGCCCCCAGCAGGCTGTGCACTTCATCGTAGCTCCAGGTATAATAGCGCCCCTCCTCCCCTTCCGACTCGGCGTCGAGGGCGGCGTAAAAACCGCCGCCCGGGCGGCCCAGGCAGTTTTCCAGAAAAGAAAGGGCCTCCAGCATGGCCGTCCGGTAGCGGCCCTTCCCGGCCCACCTGTATATATCGGCCAGCAGGCGGGAAATAAGCGCATTATCATAGAGCATCTTCTCAAAATGAGGCGTCCGCCACCGGCGGTCCACCGCATAGCGGGCGAAGCCCCCTTCCATAGGGCCGCGCAGGCCGCCCAGCAGCATGGCGTCCAGGCTGAGCAGCAGTTGCCGGAAAGCCGGCAGGCTGGAAGTATGCCAGGCGT
This sequence comes from uncultured Phaeodactylibacter sp., assembly GCA_964488965.1. Classification (GTDB taxonomy): domain Bacteria; phylum Bacteroidota; class Bacteroidia; order Chitinophagales; family Saprospiraceae; genus JACJXW01. Next base: position 28,950 of record CAZAXA010000010.1, read on the forward strand.
AGTGCATCAGGAATTCCAGCGCCATGGTGTTGGGGAATTTGGCGCCCTGGCCGAAGCCGCCGTATTCCGTGTCGAACTGCCGTTGAAGGCCCTCGAAAACCCGCCGGGGGCCGTCGGCGCCGAAAAGGCCTTCCGCTTCGGCAGTTGGCCCCAGCCGCTCGCGGCGCTCTATCCGCTCCAGTATCTTTTCCGCCTCCTGCTCAACGGCGCGCCGGTTTTGATAGAAATTATAGGCGGCGTACTGAAGGGCCTGCATCCAGGACTGGAGGCGCTGGCCGGGCTCCGGCGGAAAGTAGGTTCCGGCATAGTAAGGCCTGCCCCGGGGAGTGAGGAAAACGTTGAGCGGCCAGCCGCCCCTGCCGGTGATGGCCTCGCAGGCCGCCATGTACAGGGCATCCAGGTCGGGGCGCTCCTCCCGGTCTGCTTTTATATTGATGAAGTGTTCGTTCATGTAGGCGGCCACTTCTTCGTCTTCGAAACTCTCCCGCGCCATCACGTGGCACCAGTGGCAGGTACTGTAGCCTATGCTGAGAAGAATGGGCTTATCTTCCCGCCGGGCGCGCTCCAGAGCCGCTTCCCCCCACGGATGCCAGTCCACCGGGTTGCCTGCATGCTGCCGCAGGTAGGGGCTCTTTTCCTGTTGTAAATGATTCATGATGTGAAAATAAAGAAGTAGGCGGCAAGCAAAAAATGAGAAAATGATTAAAATCCGCAGCAGGCAAATTTTTTTTTGGGGTATTGTATAAGTTTGCTAAATTATGACGAACGGCGCCTGCACCGGAAAAGCCCCGGCAGGGCCGCCTCCCATCAATGCTTTCACAACAAGTTCAAAAACTTAACATCTATGAATTCAGTAGTAAAGATCTTCATTCTCCTGTTAGCCGCTTTCGCCACCTTTTCCTGCGTGAGCAAAAAACAGTTCATGGCCCTGCAAACCGAGCTGGAAGTCGCCAATAAAGACCTGGGCAAATGCGGCGAGAGCCTCAATGAATACATGAACCGCCTCTCGGCCTGTGAGCAGGATAAGGTAAAGCTCAATGGCGAGATCAGGAGCCTCCAGAATTCCCTCCAGTTGCGCGAGGAGCAGATGGCAGACCTCAGAGGGCAACTGGCCGACGTCAAAGCCCAGCGGGACAAACAGCTGACTCAGGTAGAAGGCCTGACGACCCTGTCCCAGTCCGCCAGCGAAAACATCAAGGAAACCTTGTCCCAACTGGAGAAAAAGGACAAGTACATCCACCTGTTGCAGGCGGCAAAAACCAGGGCCGATTCCATCAACCTGGCCCTGGCCGTCAACCTGAAAAGCGTACTAAGCCAGGGTATTGAAGACGAGGACGTAGAGGTCAAGGTAGATAAAACGGTCGTTTTCGTCAACCTCTCCGACAAGATGCTCTACCAGAGCGGAAGCTTCAAACTCACGGCGAGGGCCAACGAGGTGCTGGGAAAAATTGCCCAGATCATCCAGTCCCGGCCCGACCTGGAAGTCATGGTCGAAGGCTATACCGAC
>CAZAXA010000011.1:0-30379 GCA_964488965.1 uncultured Phaeodactylibacter sp.
ATGGTCCGAAAACCTCGCCCGCCCGATCTTATGCCCCAGCACCTCAAACTCCGGCCCGGCCATCACGTAGTCGATTCGCAGGGCGGGTCTCCGGCCGTTGTAGGTGACGCCCAGGCCTCTGCCGCCGGCCTTAAAGGCATCCTGCAGCCCCTGGGAGAGGGTGTGGTAGGCGTACGACTGCGGAATCTCGTTGAAGTCGCCGCAGGCCAATACCGGATGCGGGCTTTCCCGGATTTTCCGGGCCACTTCCTCTGCCTGTTCCGCCCGCAGGACAGCCGCCCGTTTGTAGCGCCCCATCATACCCCGGATGCGCAGCCATGTCTTTTTATCCTGCAGATCGGCGTCTTCCGCCACCTGTTCGGCAATGTGAGTTACTGAATTGGACTGCAGGTGGATATTGAACAGGCGGACGGTGCGCCCGCTGATCTCGAGGTCGGCGTATTGATAGCCGTTAACCCGGTTGGGAAAATAGTGAGTGTCATGGATTTTGACGGGGTAGCGGGAAAAGATGGCCAGGCTTCCTCCTTTTTGAAAGACGACGTATTTCAGGGGGCTGTTGGCCTGGATGTAGTCGGTGAAATAATTGGCGCGGCGCGGGGAGGGGAACTCCTGGAAGCAAATAATGTCCATCCCTTCCAGCGGAAAGGACCCCGGCAGTTCCTCTTTGGAGAAGCGCTCCCCATTTTTTCCTCCGTGGTGGAAACCGAAGGAGTTGAAGGTCATGGCCCGGATGCTGTCATCCGGGTAATTGCGGGGCGCCAGGCGCAGGCCGGCATAAGACTGGAAGTGCCCCCAACCCAGGACGATACAGCCCAGGGAGTAAAGAAAGTAATATTTGCGAAAGGCCAGCCAGCCGATGATACACAGCATATTGCCCAGCAGCAGCCAGGGATACAGCAGGCCGAAAAAAGACAAGGGCCAGAAGGTGGCCGGGCTTACATAAGGCGCCAGGTAAGCAAGGAAGGTAGTGAGGATGAGCAGTATATTGACCCACCGCAGCAGGCGGTGGCGGTTACTTTTTGCTCGCATTGAAAAGGAATTCTTTCTCTTCCTTGGATAAGCTGTTATAGCCGGATTGCTTGATTTTGTCGAGGATGGCGTCCAGGCGTTCCTGATGGCCTTTGCTGTTGCTGTCAGAGGCGGCGTTGCCACGCCGGTCGGACTGCCTGCGGTTGGGGTTGCGGTACACCACCTTGGGGCCCTGCCTGCCGCCGCTGAACAGCCTGTTGAAGAAACGGCTGATCCCATCTGACAGTTTATTGATCGGGGCCGACCAGTCATTGCCGTTCCGCAGCTGGAAAACGAAGAACCAGCCGAAGGCCGCCCCTCCCAGATGGGCGAAATGCCCGCCGGTGTTGCCGCCCTTGGGGATGAGGATCAGGTCGAGGAAGACCAGCACGGCCACGATGTATTTCAGTTTGACATCCCCGATGAACAGCAGGCGCATGATGTAGTCCGGAGCAATGGCCCCGGCGGCGACCACGATGGCCATCACGGCCCCGGAAGCGCCAAGGGCAAAACGCCCTCCCATTTCCCCGTAAGGAAGGAGATTGGCGGTAATGAAATACATCAGCCCGCCGGCGATCCCTCCCAGCAGGTAGATGGGTAAGATACGCTGGTTGCCGATAAAGTCGCCCACAATACGCCCAAACCAGTACATGAACAGCATATTCCAGAGGATGTGCCAGAAGCCTTCGTGTAAGAACATGCTGGTGATGAGTCCCCAGGGATGGGTCAGGAAGAACTTCCAGTCGGCGCCCATGCAGAAGAAGTGGAGAAAAGTTTCGTAAAAAGGAGAGGGCTTGCCGCCGTTGCCGATGTACAGAACAAGGTCGGTGAGGTTGACGATGACAAATACGACAATATTGATGATGATAATACGAGTGACCATATTACCGTAGCCGAATTCCCGCTTAACGTCGTCCCAGATTGACTGCAGCATTATTTTCTCGATGTGTTCAGGTTATTTAAAAAGGCAAGAGGTTCTAGAGCCTGGATCCAAACCTTTGCCAGTACAAAATTAACAAGAATCCGAATACCGCGCCGCCCACATGAGCAAAATGAGCCACGCCGGAGCCGACGCCGCCAAACCCCATGAACAGTTCAATGCCGCCGTAGATCAGCACAAAGTATTTGGCCTTCATCGGGATGGGAGGAAAGAGCAGTTGGATGATCTGGTTGGGGAACAACGTCCCGAAACCGGCCAGCAGCCCGAAGATAGCTCCGGAGGCGCCCAGAGCAGGAATATACATGATCATGGGGTCGGCGCCCAGGAAATTCAGTTCTATATATTTTACGAACAGGTGCAGGGCCAGCGCCCCGAAGCCGGTGAACAGGTAAAAATACAGGAAGCGCTTTGGCCCCATTGTCGCTTCCAGGGGCGGCCCGAACATGAACAGGCCGAACATGTTGAAGAACAGGTGGGTGATATCGCCATGCATGAACATATGCGTGACGACCTGGTAAGGTTGAAAGAAAGGGGAAGAAGGGTAGAAGACGGCCAGTTGGTAGCGTCCCCACTCCATATCGTTGACAGAAGCGCCCCAACTGGGCTCTCCCATCAGCAAGGTTCCAAAGAACATCAGGATATTGATGATGAGCAGGTGTTTTACGACGTCGGTGATCCGTAACATATCAGTGCTTCAGTAAAATAAGTTTTTTCAGCGCCGGCTGAAGTAAAAGTTCTTATTGCAACACCTCAGCCCTCAAATCGTTTAGCCAGGCTGTCCAGTTCAAATGTGATGAAGCAGTTGCGGCCTGAAGGCGCCTTGAAGGGCGACTGGCAGGCGAACAACTGGTCGATCAGCATCTGCATCTCGGCGGCGCTGAGGGCCTGGCCCCGTTTGATGGCAGCGCTGCGGGCCATGGCGCGGGCAATATTTTCCTGTACGCCCAGCTTCATATCCAGGTTGCTTTTGTATTGTTCGAGCAAAGACTCGATCACCTCAATTTCATCCTTTTTGCCGGCCATTTCCGCTGGCAGGCCGTTGATGACGAATGTGTTGAGGCCGAACTCCTGTATATCGAAGCCCAGCAGGTTGACCTGTTCGAGTATGTCCTTGAGCAGCCCGGCGTCGTTAGGCGAAAGGGTCAGGGTACGAGGGAACAACTGGTTTTGGGTAGATGCCTTCTGCTTACTCAGCACATTGAGGAACCGTTCGTAGAGTATGCGTTCGTGGGCGGCCTGCTGGTCGATCAGCAGAATGCCCGACTTGATCTGGCTCACGATATAGGTATGGTGCACCTGATAAGGCTCTTTGCGCAGTTGCTGCTCGGCGCCGGCCGCCGGCGAATCGTCCGAAAGAGACGGTTCCTGATGCCAGCTGCTCTCCAGGGTCAGCGGGCCGGAGCCTTCCTTATCCGCCTTTTCCGGTTTATCCACAGGGTCGAATGCATCCAGGCCTTCATACAATTCCTGCCAGTTCCTGAGGTTGTTGGCCGGCCGGGCTCCTCTGCCGGAAGGGTTGCTTCCAGCCCCGGCCTCGTCGGCAGGGGGGGCGTCGTGGGAAGAAACCGAACGCACCGTCTCATCGCGCTGTGGCCGCGGTTTTATGCGGGCGGCGCTGGCGAAATTGGACTCGATATCGAAATCCAGTGTGGGCATGATGCTGTATTGCCCCAGGGCGTGGCGGACGGCCACTTTGAGGTAGTTATACACCAGCCGCTCGTCTTCAAACTTGATCTCCTGCTTGGTGGGATGTACGTTGATATCGATCCACGCCGGGTCGGTTTCGATAAAAATGATGTAGAGCGGATGAGAATCCGCCGGCAACAGGTTTTCGAAAGCGCCCACCACGGCATGGTTGAGGTAAGAACTCCTGATGAAGCGGTTATTGACGTAGAAGTACTGCTCCCCTCTGGTTTTTTTGGCGAATTCGGGTTTGCCCACAAAACCCGAAAGCTTAAGGACATCCGTCTCTTCGGCAACCGGGACCAGCTTTTTGTTGGAAGTACTGCCGAAGATGCTGACCAGGCGCTGCCGCAGGTTGCCGGAGGGCAGGTGAAAGACCTCCGAGCCGTTATGGTGCAGGGAGAAGAAAATATCGGGATAAGCTATGGCGATGCGCTGGAACTCGTCCATGATGTGCCGCATCTCAATGGTATTGGACTTGAGGAAATTGCGCCGCGCCGGCACGTTGAAGAAAAGGTTCTTCACCGCTATGGCCGTGCCGCCCGGGCACTGGCAGGGCTCCTGCGCCTTCACTTCCGAGCCTTCGATCAGGATGCGGGCGCCCAGCTCGTCAGATTGGCGGCGGGTGCGCATCTCCACATGGGCAATGGCGGCAATGGAGGCCAGGGCCTCCCCCCTGAATCCCATAGTGCGAATAGCGAACAAATCCTGGGCCTGGCGAATCTTAGAGGTGGCGTGCCGTTCGAAAGACATGCGGGCATCCGTCTCGGACATGCCGCAGCCATCGTCGATCACCTGTATGAGGGCCTTGCCGGCATCCTTTATCACCAGTTTAATGCTCGAACAACCGGCGTCGATCGAATTTTCCATTAACTCCTTGACCACTGAGGCCGGCCGTTGAATAACCTCGCCGGCAGCGATCTGGTTGGCAATAGCGTCGGGTAAAAGCTGAATGAGATCAGCCATAGTTGCAATTTTCGGGATTTTGGTTTAGCAAAAATGGTTCATTAATGAATTAAAACCGGGCGCCGCCGCTTCCCACCCCTTCGGCGATCCGGGGCAAATATACAGTGATAAACAAATAGGATAAAAATACCAGTATGACGATCACTCCCAGCAAAATGAGATTGGACCGCAACACCTGGCGGCTGCGAAAACGGGGGTCGTTCTTATACCCCTTGCGGAAATTGACGGACAGCCGGGCCTTCATCGCTTCGGCATCCCCCGCCTTCATCGCATCGATCTGCTTGAGGCGCTCCTCCAGTTCTTCTTTCCTGGGATCCCAGTAACGCGGCTTGTATTCGTATTGCTGGTGTTTGGGCAGCTTGAAAAATCTAAGTATGGCCATGATAGATACCTCTGGTTTGAAAAATATGTAAAATACGGTTTTTGGAACAATTCTTTAAAGCCTGAACCTTTTCCTTTGAACAGCAAAAGAAGAAAAATGGTTATCGGGTTATCATAAGGGCCGTTCCTGGCCCCCGCTGCTTCAGTTTGACATCCTTTACCTCATAAGAACAGATGCAGAACAGGCCGCCATAGGGGTATCCTGCGCTCATTTTTTTTTCTCTTTTATCCAAAAAATTTGTCCCTTTGTCCCCTATCTTCCCATTTTCCGGGTTCAAAAGCAAAGCCATGGCCATCAGGAATACGCTCATCACTTTATTATTCTTCTGCACGCTTTATACGCCGCTCCATGCCGGCGGCGTTTCCGGCAAAGTGACCGGCTCCAGGGGCGCCCCGCTGGCCTTCGCCACCATCTTCGTCCAGCAGACGGGCAGCGGCACAACTACCAATGAAGAGGGAAATTACGAAATACGGCTGGCGCCGGGTTCCTATACGCTGGTTTTTCAGTTCCTGGGGTACAAGACCGAAATACGGGAGGTCCGCGTAGGCCAACGCATGGAAGTGCTCAACATCAGCCTGGAGGAGCAGGCCATTCAATTGCAGGAGGTGTACGTATCCGGTGGCAAGGAAGACCTCGCCTATACGATCATGCGCAAGGCCATCGCCAAGGCCAGCTACCACCGCCAGCAGATCGACCGCTACGAGGCTACCGTTTATATCAAAGGCTCGGGGCGGCTGAAGGATTCTCCCTTTTTCCTGCGTAAAACCATGGAAAAGGAAGGTATCGACTCCACAGTGGCTTTCACCTCCGAGTCGGTCAGCTATATCGAATACCAGCGGCCGAACACCTTCAAAGAGCGGGTCATTTCCATCTACAGCCGCGGCGATGACAATGAGACCAGCCCCAACGGCTACATCAACGGAAGTTTTTATGAGCCGAAGATCGCCGAGGCCATCTCTCCTCTTTCCCCTCAGGCCTTCGCTTATTACAAGTTCCAGTATGAAGGCTTTTTTATGGACCGCGGTTACGGGGTCAACAAAATCCGGGTGATCCCCCGCAGCCGGGGGGAGGATGTGTTCGAAGGTGTGATCTACATTGTAGAAGACTGGTGGAGCATCTATAGCCTGAAGCTGAAAACCTACAAATTCGGCTTTGGTATTGAGGTATATCAGATGTACGCCCCCATTGAAGACAAGGCCTGGCTGCCGGTGAACCATAAGTTCTACGTAGATGGCAAGGTGCTGGGCTTTGCCTTCGAATACAACTACCTGGCCACGGTGAGCGATTACAAGATCGAGCTCAATCCCGAGCTCGGCGATGACTTCAGGCTGATCGACGAAAATCTCAACAAAGAGCTCGCTGCCGAACTGGAGCGCGCCCGGGCGGAGGGCGACGAAAAAGGCGTCGAGATCAGGGAAAAGCTGGCAGCCGGCGAGGAACTAACCCGCAGGCAACTGCGCCAGCTGATGCGGGAGTACGAAAAGCAGGAGCGCAAAGAACAGGAAGAACCGGAAGTGGTCATGAACACTGCCATTGAAGTGGACTCCCTTGCCCGCCGGCGCGACTCCGCCTACTGGGAGGCCATCCGGCCGGTGCCGCTCACCAAACAGGAAGTCAAAGGCTACGAGCGCCTGGACAGCCTCGCGATAGTGGAGGCCGAAAAAGAAGCCGCCGATTCCCTGGAATCGGTAGGGCGCCGCAAGAAACACAGCGGCTTCAGCCCGCTGGACATCATCGGGGGCGGCAACTACAAGGTGGGAGAAAAACAGCACATCGCTTACGGCTCCCTCTGGGACCGTTTCTTTTTCAACCCGGTGGAGGGCTTCAACATCCACACCGATCTTTCCTACTCCGTCAACAGAGACAACCGCTTCGCCTTCACCGTCACGCCCCGTTATGCCTTCGCCCGGGAAAAGCTGACGGGCAAGGGGCAACTCAGTTATACCTACGGCCCCGAAGCCGGCCGGGACAATTTCTCGCTGGAAGGCGGGCGCTACATCTACCAGTACAACCCCCGGGAGCCGGTCAGCAACCTGTTCAATACCTACCTCAACCTTGTGGAAGAACGCAACTACATCAGCCTGTACGAAAAAGACTACCTGAAGCTCACCCACAGCAACCGCCTGCGGGAGAACGTCACCGTCAACTTCAGCGCCGAATGGGCTAACCGTTATACGCTGGAAAATACTACATCTCAGGTGTGGTTTCCCAAAGACGATCGCACCTATGCGCCCAATATTCCCGAAAATGAAGAGCTGGGCCCGCAGGCCCCTGAAACGGAGAAGGCCTTCGTCCTTGGCTTCAGCGCCGTGGCCCGCCCCTGGCAGAAGTACCGCATCCGCAACCAGGAGAAGGAGCCGATCGGCAATACTTCCCCGGAGCTGCGCCTGGCCTACCGGCAGGGCCTGAAAGACATCGCTGAAAGCGTAACCGATTACAGCTATCTGGAAGTGGGCATTCAACACAAATTCCGCCCCGGCGTACGCGGCATCATGGACTTCAAAGTGGAGGCCGGCCTGTTCCTGAACAACAACTACGCCGGTTTTGCCGACTACCGACACTTCATGGGCAACCGCATCCTGCTGGTGACCGCCGACCCGGTGGGCAGCTTCCGCCTGCTGCCCTACTACCAGTACAGCACCATGGATAAGTTTGCCGCCGCCCACCTGCACTACCAGTTCCGCAAGTTGTTATTCACGCAGATTCCCGAGGTGTGGCTGCTGGGCATCAAGGAAAATGTGTTTGTCAACTACCTGGCGACGCCTGCTGCTGAGCATTATACGGAAGTGGGCTACTCTATCGACAACATCTTCCGTTTCTTCCGGGTGGAAGCCGCCGTCGCTTTCCAGGATGGGAAATACAAGGACTGGGGCATCCTGATCGGGATCGCTTCGAATATTGGAGGGAGTTTCACGGTGCGGTAGGTTACCGTGAGTTGAGGGCCTGGGCCGGATTATATCACAGGAGCATCAGGCCCTGAAGTTGGTATTTTTGGATAGCCAATCCTTAAGATTATCATCAAAAACGTAACCATAATCGGAAACAATGGCTGCTCTGATCTCTTCCAGCATAACCATTTTGAAGGCAGCAGCCCAATCCTGAAAATCCTCAGCCTGATTATTTGGATCATCAAAAAAGAGGCTTTTAATGCTATTCGATAAAAATTCTTTGCCCTTAAATTGCTGGCCATCGGATCCGTAAAAAATTCGGTTCATTTCCTCCTGCAGGATCTCATTGGAAATCAATAAAACGGGGTTTATTTGTTCCTTGATTTCCTCATCGGCAGGGAACATAAAACCTTTAAGGTTTCTGAAGTGAGATTTTTGGGCGTCGATATTTGTCTGAGTATAGAGTTCGAAAGTGGCGTTTTCCAGTATTATAGAGCTACTGGCAATGGAATCTTTTGAAAAGATGACTTTTTGGCCCTCCTGGGCCAACTTGACGGTTTTTGTATCTGAGGCTCCGGATGAATTGGCGAGAGTACAGTCCAGAAAGAAGTTGCGGCCTTCATTTTCAAGGTCGATAAATTTTTTGTTGAATTCAACTTCCATCCGGCCGCCAAGAATAATGAGGAAGGCCCGGTCGTGGAAACAGAACTCGTAGGTTTCCTGTTTGTCAATGAACGAAAAACCACCGGTGTCGGATTTATCCTCTGTTCCGCGGCCATTTGTTTTTTTCTTTTTTCTAAACAGATCTTTGATAAAATCAAATATTCCTGCCATGTTGATTTGTATTTAATGTTGGATAATTATTTATACCAAGCGTTGTTTTGCAGTTTTTTCAACTTAAGCGGATTGACCAGCAGCCTGACACATCCATCGTCGCTAAGGGTAAAAATATGCCGGCTTTCATTCGGGGAAAAAGCGGCAAAGGTTACGGCATTATCATCAAAATCATTGTAAGTGAGGATCTTATTGGTTGTACCCAGCTGAAAATCATAAACATGCGCCAGCCCGCCTTCTGACCCGGTGACGATGTGGCGGCTGTCGGAACAAAAAGCCAGAGCATTAACTGCTCTGCCCTGAAGTGTATTGCTATCGTTTTCATCCGCCTGGAACAGAACTTCGCCATTCAGGTTCATTACTGCGAAACTTCCCAGGCTATTTTGATCATTTCCGCCGCCCGCAGCAATGTAACGGCCGTTGGGAGCGAATGCGACGGTGAAGATCATCTCTGCCTTTACTGTAAATTTTCTATTCGTTTCTTTTTTCAGGTTCCATAGATACGCTCCGCCGTCGTGGCATCCTGTGAGCAAATATTGGCCATTAGGTGAAAAGGCCAGAGAGGATACAGCATCAGGGTGTGGAAAGGTTGCCAACGTATTTCCGGAAAGGCCCCAGCTCACTGCTTTTCCGTCTTCTCCACAGCTTGTGAAATAGGCGCCATCAGGAGAGAAGGCCAGTGCAGTAACTTTCCCTTGATGGGCGTTCAGTTCCTTGAGGGCTTCACCTTGTTCATTCCAAATAATGGCCTTTCCGTCTTCTCCGCCGGTTACCATGAGCTTCCGGCCATCAGGGGCAAGGGCGACGGAGCTGATCCATCCTTCATGCCGCCCCTTCAGCATCAGATAATCATTATTTTTGAGGTTCCACAAGAAGGCTGCCTGATAGCTGCCGGCCAGAACCTCTTTGCCATCATGGCTTACAGAGATTGCATTCGCCACCTGGCATTCGCCGATGAAGCGGGCTATTTTGGAATCTTTTTTCCAAAGCCTTAGCGTATCATCAGCTCCGCCGCTGATAAAAAATGCTCCGTCGGGAGAAAATGCAGCCGTTTGAACCCAGCTTTCATGCCCTTTATAAGTTTTGAGGAGTATCCCTTCCCGGTTCCAAAGCCTGATGGCCTGGTCGGCGCCCGCTGTGAGGATGAGGTTCCAGTCAGGAGAAAAAACAGCAGAGTTAACCCGGCGGTTATGCCCTATGAAAGCCGTACCGGTTCTGTTTTTGATGTTCCATAAGCGGGCAACACCATCGAAATAGCCCACCAGAAGGCCGTGGTTCAGAGAATCGTAAGTAAGGTCAACAGCCCCGCCTCCCTCCTCGTATATAAAGGAGTCGAGGCGGGTATGGGAGAACCGGTTCCAAAGGTAAACTTTACCGTCAAAACCCACACTGGCCATGACAGTGTCGTTGCCACAGAACACAATATCCGTAACTCCGGCAAAGCCATTGTCCTCATTGATCTCTTTATCATGGGCCTGCCAGCTTATGGCGGGGCCTCCATTCCGGTTCCACTGGTAAATTTTCCCGTTGCTGCAGCCGCCATAAATGGTTTGTTCATCGGGTGAGAAAGTAGCGGTATAGAATTTCCCCTCTCCGGGAAATAATAAAGGGCTATCTTTTCCCATTTCCCAAATTCGCACGAGGGAATCCTGACAGGATGTTAACACCAGGCTCTCATCCCTGGAAAATCTGGCTGCAGTTACCCAATCGGGATGCGGAAATGCTACTCTGGGCTCAGGTTGATAGGCTAATGTCGTATCCCAGATGTAGGCATAGCTGCCACTTGCCATAAGGATGCGGTTGTCTTTCGAAGAGAAACTCAAGCTGGAGATATCTCTGGTGATCGGGAGCCGGAAGGCCTGATAAAACTCATTATCCCGGAAAATATCATTGAGAGCCTGCAGCGCGGCCAGGTCATAGGGTTTTTTATCCAGGGCGTGATTTAATAATATACCGAGAGCCCTGGTAGGGTCCGTTTTTTCCAGAGACCGGGCATCCGCCACCCAGGCATTCACCTGGCTCTGAACACTGGATTGCCGCCAAAGGAGGGTAGTTATGGCCGCCAGCAGGGCAATAGCGGCGACGCCTCCAATTTTCAATCTCTGGTTCCGCTTACGCTCTGCCAGCAGTTTCTCCCGCCTCTTCCGGCTCTTCTCCACCAGCCCCCTTTCCTTCTCCGTCCACATGCGCATTCCTCCCGCTCCTGCTTCCACCAGAGCAAGGTCCTCCTCATCTATATAGGTGCGGCCCGGGCTGATCTCGTAATCTGCCATTTTAGAACTCAGGATGCGCAGGGCCCGCTGCCCCGGCTTGTCGGAATCACGAATCTCCTTCTGTACGATGGGCGCCAGGGTGTCGTGCGCCAGGGCGGTTTGTTCCGGCCCCAGGCCGGCCAGCAGGTAAAGGGATTGTAACCGGTGGAGCAGTTGTTGAAGGACATCGCTTTGGTGTTGGTAGTGCGTACGCAGAGCCTCCAGGCTGCGGCTCTCGGCGGTGCCCAGTGCGGTAGTATGGTAGTGCAGCAGGTCGAGGGCCAGGCCGGAGCTTTCCACCTGCTGTTGTATTTCTTCTTCCCAGGCGCGGATTTGCGCCATTTGCTGGTGGAAAAAATCATCGAGCAGGATGCCCTCCTTTTTGAGCTGCTGGTAGTCTTCGGCGCGGAATATCCTTTTGTCCTGGCCTTCCTGCTGTTGCCACAGTTTGGTGAGAATGATCTGCAGGACGGGCGCAATGGGCGAGTTCCGGTCTTCCAGAAGGTCGTCGGCGATCAGCTCCGGCAGGCCTGCTTCGATCTCCAGCCGGTATTTGTTTTTCAATTGCTGGTTGGAGGCAAGCCCTCCGGCGATCTCCATGATGCCCTTTCTGTCCAGCCGCTCCAGGAAGACTTTTTCTTTGGGCAGGCGTGCAGCCCGGCAGGCTTTTTCGATCTCAGCGTCATATTCCTTGCGGTAACTGAGCAACAGTTTTCCATTGGGGCGTTGGCCGGGCTGAGCGAAAATGGCGCTGACAGTTTCCAGAAAAACATTCAGCTCTTCCGGCTGGCCTTCAGCAGGGCGGGTGAACGCCTCTTCCAACTGGTCGAGCACGATGACAATGCCTTTTTTTTCAGAACCATCCTCCAGTTGTTTCCAGCGTTGGAGCATGACAACTGCGTCTGCCGTTTCGGCAGGCAGTTCCAGAGCATTTGCCAGATGCCCCATCAGCCCTGTTTCCGGCTGCCGGCGGAACAGGCGCAGATCGTATTCCTCTTCCAGGCGAGGGAAAAGCCCGGCCTCCAGAAAGGACGATTTACCGACACCCGACTGTCCGTACAGGAGTATGGCCGGCGCTGCCTGCGGGCTGTGAATGCGGTGGTAAAGGTCGCGAATATAACTCCCCCGGCCGAAGAAAATGCGGGCGTCCTCCTTTTTATAGCGTTCCAGAAAGCGGTAGGGTTCTTCCGGGAAGCCATAGCGGCCGGGGATGCCCGGAAGGCCGAAATAGGGGTCGTTGGCAGCGTCGGGCAGGTTCCAGTCGCGGATGGTCTCGGCGCCGGGGCGGTAGTATGCTTCCCAGGGAAACTGGCTCCATGCGCCTTCCAGTTTAAGGCTGCGGCTTTGAGCGTAATAGCGGCTTATGTCCTGTTCACCCTCCTTTGCCCTGGCTTTGAAAATGGCCTCATCCCAGGCCTGGCCCAAAGGCATGCCCTCAGCCAGGCCTTCATAAAAGCCGGCGGACAAGCTGGCAGCCATTTTATCCTCAACGGCCTGTACGGTGCCGATCACTGCAGGCAGGCCTTGTTCGATGAGCGCCTGCGCCTGCCGGGCGGAATAGCATCCGTTGAGAAATACCAGTTGTAAGCTTTTTTGGCCGGCAAGGAACGGGATCAGCCCTTCTCCATATGCGCCGGATGTGCTTCCACCCGGATTTTCCAGCAGCAGTTCGTAGCTGCCGGCATGGCCGCCGTAGTGAAAAATGGCAATGCGGTTGCGGTATCTATCCCGCTGGAAAGTAGCGATGAGGGTATCGAGCGTCGTATTGGGCAGGATTATCAGTTCGCACAGCCCCCTGTCTTCAGCCTTTTCCAATGCAGCTCGCAGGCAGTTCATTTCGAATGGAAGGTTGCGCAGGTAGCGGCGCCCTTCCTCCCGTTCGTTGGCAAAAGCAAGTAGTATGGCTGGTTTATTCATCAGGAGGTTCTGGTGTTACAATAACATTCAGGCTCACAAGCGTAAGATAGTTATTATCGGGCACATAATTTTCTTTGCACCGAACAACCGCCCCTCACTCCCCCAAACTCAGCTGTCCGCCACTACACATCGGCGCATCCAGCATAAAACGGGCGCTCAGCCTTTTTACCGAATCTGAACTGTTAACCTGCAGCACCATCCAGTCGTCGTACTGCAGGGCAATCCCGCTCAACTGCACCGGTTCGCCAACTTCAGGCAGGAGTTGTTCGTTGGCCGGCTTCCCGTCTTTACCCCTGATGATATAATACTGCACCTGCCCCTTGCTGCTCACACTTTTCAGCACCGGCGGTATGCCGCCGGCAATGCAGCGGGCGGCGCAGGAACGGTGCACTTTGCCCTCGCCCGGTTTCATAACGCCGAAATAGCACTTGGGGTCGGCGATCTCCCCCAAAAGGGTGACGGCGCCCAACTCGGCGGGCAGCCGTTTGGGTTCCGGAGCATCCTCTGCTTTCAGGACGGCCGCTTCCCCACGGGTCAGCTCCAGCAAGGTTTTCCCATCGTGATAGATCAGCGTTCCCTCCAATTGTACTTTTTTACCATCCAGCTTCAGCCCCCGCCGGGCTTCTGCCTTTTCAAGCGCCGCTTCGGCCCCATGCTTGCCGAAGCCGACGAGCAGGATGCTCTGCCGGATGGCCTGCCCCTGCTGGCTCTTGCCGGTTTCCATCTGTAACATAGGCGCCGGCTCCATCCGCAGGATACCTTCAACGGTAGTGAGTTGCCCTAACTCAAAAGTGGAGGTGGAAAATGGGTTCTGCCGGCTCACGATCAGGTAAGCCCCCGCGCTCAGCAGGATGGCGGCCGCCAGTACAAAACCGCGGACAGGGCCACGGCAGAAGGGCGGCATTTTTTCCAGATAACCGATATAGAAATCACCGTTGTTCATTTTTATGGATTTTTAACCTGATCGGTTTCATTTTACTCAGGGCTTGATCACCGCCGGCGGCCGCTCCGTACCCTCCGGGTATGGTTCCGGATTGACATACACTTTACCATTTGCCACCTTCACATCATAGGTGGCGACCTTCTCCGTAAAGGGGGGCGGCGACTGCCCGTTGCCGGGCAGATACTGGTAACCATGCCAGGGGCAGGTGACGCAGCCGTCGACGACCTTGCCTTCGCCCAGCGGCCCGTTCTGGTGTTTGCAGGCATTATTGATCGCCGATACCTTGCCATCGTATTTGAAAATGGCAATGTTTTCCTGCCGGATGATCACTGCTTTGGCTCTGTTTTCCCTGATCTCCTCCACCCGGCACACATAAATAAAGCCATCATCCGCCGGCCCTGCAGGGCGTTCTTCTTTCCGTTTCACTTTGAAGGCGGCGGCGAGGTGGAGGCCCGTTACGGCCGCTGTTCCGATCCCCAGAAAAACGGCCCCTGCCGGATACCCTTCCTGCTGTAACACCCCCAGCAGCACGTGCATCACCAGCAAAGCGTAGGCCACATACACCATCATGTGCAGGCTTTTCCAGATGGGGGGGCTCAGGTTCTCCAGCCAGAAATCGTGGCTGGTGGCGGCCATCAGGAAAAGGATAAGCAGCGCAAAGAAACCGAGCGCCTGGAAGGGGAACTGAGAAATGGACTGGTAATTGATATTGGACGTGAAAACCGACGCCAGCGGATTGACATCACCCAGGGCATGGAACTGAATGATGCTGAAAGCGGCGTGCACCAGAGCGATGAGGAACATCGTCACCCCCAAATGGCGGCGGTTGTAGAGCAGCGGAAGAAAACGGCGGTCGAGCCGGCACAGCGGGCCGATCATCAGGATGACGTGCAGCATCAGGAAGGCCAGCGTGGCTGTGGCCCGGATGACCAGGGTTTCCGGCGTGATCTCCGGGCGCAGAAGGGCCTGAAAGGTGGAGAACAACGCCAGATACAGCGCGATGAGCCCCAGCATGATGCGGTCGTAGCGCTTCTTCTGCCGGTTCCATAGTATGGGTGCATAGTTGACGCTCATGGCTCAGCGGAATCTTTTCAATTGGGTTTCGAAATAGATTTCCTTACGCAGCTGGTCGTAAAAAAATACATGGTATTCCTCCCAGGAGGCTACAAGGCTGTCGAGAGGATACAGATAGATGCCTCTCGGGCCAACCGGGCCGATGATCGCGGCTTCATCAGGCCTGGCGCCGGCGCGGGGAGCAAGGCACAAGGTAGAAACCGGCCGCTGAGAAGCCTCCCGGAATTCCGCTTCCAGCCAGGCCTGCCCGCCCGGCGAACGGTAAATATCCACATTCCAGCCTTCCGCCGCCGCGGTGGCGATAGCCTCCCGTTCTTTGTAGGGAGTTGCCTCATCGATCAGTTCCTCCTCCGGCAGCGCCGGGCCTGGCCGGCTGGCCAGCGCCAGCACAAAGCCAATGGGCAGCAATACTGCCAGTACGATCCAGATATAACGATGCCGTTTTCTGAGCTTCAGGATCATGAACTTCGGCTTTTTCCGATCCATTTTCCCAGCAGATAGGGCCATAGGGCCATACTGCCGGGCAGGATCAGCAGTTTGAAAAGCCAGGAGGTGTGGGCGGCTTTGGAATCCACTTTTCCTGCTCCTTTCCAGGCAAAGGCCAGGGCAAAGAGCAGGCCAATCAGCAGATAAAGCACGAAAAGGTTGACGATCAGGGTGATGAGGGTTTCCATAAACAGGCGTTCTTATCTGGCTGTGACCCATCCGGGAAACAACCTGGAAAAGATACGGAATAATTGCGCCCTTTGCAGATAAAGTACACCGGCGCTGCAAATAAAGGTGATAACAGCCAGGGCGAACAAGCTGCCGCCGTCGCCATTGACCTCGATTCCCAACATGGCCAGGTGAGAAAAAATGGCGCCGCTCATCAAGCCCAGCGACAACACAGCGCCCAGGTAGGAAAAGCGCCCATAGGCCAGCAACCCGCCGGCAATCAGTTCCAGCACTCCTGTTCCGATCCTGCCATAAGGTTCCAGTCCGAGAGTGGAAAAGATATGCACACTGTCGGGATGAGCTGTGAATTTATAAGCCAGCGTTTGTAACAGGATAATGGCGGCGGTAAAACGCAATACGGTGAAGAGGATTTTTTGTAGCTTGGTCATGATTCAGATTCAGTTTTAGGCAAAATTAAAGGGTGTTTCCCCCGGGAATTGTTACCGTGGTAACAAGAGAGGTGATTTTTTATTTTTTAAGCCTCATTATAGAGTTTGATCACACCTTCCCTGATTTGCCGCCCGGAATCCGACAGCAAAAAAAGAATAGTGTCGGCGATGGCTTCCGGCCGCACCCACTTAGAAAAATCAGCCCGGGGAAGGGCTTCCCGGTTAGCCGGTGTATCTATCGTGCTGGGGACGATCACCGACGCGCTGATATTTTTTTCCTGGCCATAGGCATTGATGAGTTCAGCGAGGTAGAATACCAGCTTTTTGGAAAGGGCGTAAGCAACTGCATTTATCCCCTGATCGGGCCGAAGGGCCGGCCGGGCGCCGACCAGGATAATATGGCCGCCTCCCCGCCTGGAAAAGACAGGCAGCAAAGCCTTCGCCATAAAGTAAGCAGTCTCGAAATTGAGGCTGTACATTTGGCGCAGCGCTTCGCCGTCGGTTTCGCAAAAATTACCTGTCGCGTAACCACCAACTGTCAGGACTGCCGCCTCTGCATCCATGCCGAGCTTAGCAACATATTGCCGTACGGCGGCTTCGTCGGACAGGTCCAAAGGTTCGGCCATGATACCTTGCTTTTGTAAAGAAGCGGCGCTTCCCGGCGAACCGACTGTTCCCAGTACCGTATAGCCGGCAGACTTCAGCTTTTGAACTACCAGGCCGCCCAGGTTGCCTGAAGCGCCCGTGACAATTACCGATGTATTCATATTTATTTTATTTTTAATGTGCAAATGTTATTCACTAACCAATGCGCTTTACGGGCCGGGAATCAGCTCTTTTTTCTGCCGCGAGGCA
Source organism: uncultured Phaeodactylibacter sp. (assembly GCA_964488965.1). Taxonomy (GTDB): domain Bacteria; phylum Bacteroidota; class Bacteroidia; order Chitinophagales; family Saprospiraceae; genus JACJXW01. The sequence goes on from CAZAXA010000011.1 coordinate 16,846, forward strand.
TACAAATAACAGGCGAGCCCGCTCATGAGCGCCGCATAAACGGCAGAAAGCTGTATGATCGGGCCCAGGGAAAGCGTATTATTGAGCAGGCCGATCACATTCGAACTAAAGCCGGCGCCAAGTTGGATGGCGGCCACCAAAATGCCCGAAACCGCGGTGGAGAAAGCGGGAAACTCTCCGGTAGCGATGCTGATGGTGAAGGGGAAATAGAAAGAAAGCCCCAATCCGGCGAGGGCCAACGCTCCATAATTGGCAACAGCGCCCTCTGCCCGGGGCATGAAGAGGAAGACAACGGCTACCAGGAGCGGCATGATCAGGTGAAGTATCCGCAGGTCGAAACGAAGGGCAGCTATCGTAAATAACAAGCGCCCCGCCGCAACAGAACCCCAGAATAAGGACAGCCCGAGGGCGGCCCCGGCCAGCGACAGCCCGGCCTGCTTTTCCAGGTAGATGGGCGCCCAGTTGCCAAAAGTAGCCTCGCAGGCGCCGTAAAGGAAAACTACTATAAAGAAAAGCCAGGCGCGCGCCGGCGCCCGCCATACGGAGGGCGCCTCCGGGGTTGTTCTTTCAGTAGATAACGGCATGGCCAGGGGGCTCATCCACAGAATTACCAGTAAGAACAGGCCCCCCGCCAAAATGCCGGCGCCCCACCAATAGCCCCGTTCCGAAAAGAAATTGACCAGCACTGAACTCAGCGCCGTGCCCAGCCCCAGCAGAATGTGGAGGCTGGTGACGGCCGAGGCTTCCCTGCCGGGAAAGTAGCTGTAGGCATAGGGGTTGACGGCAGTAATGGTGAACCCGAAGCCCGCGCCTAAAGCCGTCGTGCCCAGCATCAGCAACAGAAAAGGCAACAGGCCCTGGCCAATAGCAAAATGGCTGGCGGCCAGCAATAGCATCGATAAGAGGTTAGCCATCAATCCGGCGCGCAACACCTGCTTCATACCCCAACGCCCGGCCAGGCCCGGCGCGGCAAAAGAAGCAATGATGGCGGCAATGATCTGAGGCGTGAACAGCGCCCCGTACTGGCCGCTGCCCAGGCCGTGAAAGGCCGGGTTCGTGAAGATAGGCCCCGCCGCCGGGTACATGATCAGGGAAATACCCTGCAATAATCCGCTTAAATAAACGATGGCGACGGCTTGTGTTCGGTTTCGCATGATTCGGGTGATTTGGACTGGTTTGTATTATTCTCCGTGAATGCCTTCAGCAACATGCCGATCGACCAGGCCTGCTGAATACAGCCTCTGCCTTCCCCGGGCTCTCCTCCGTCGAAAATCTCCGATATGCCGAAAAGGCAGGCTTCTTCATAAAAGTGGCGGCGCAGCGCTTCAGATTTTTTCTTTATTGCTTCCCGTGCCTTCTCCGAATAATTGCCGGCCTTGAGGCAGGCAAGCGCATACTCGCCCCACAAAAAGGCCCAAACGGTTCCCTGGTGATAGGCGCTGTCGCGGCTCCACTGATCACCTCCGTAAACCGGCTTGAAATCGGGATGGCCGGTAGCCAGAGACCGCAACCCCAGGTCAGTGTACAGATGTTCTTCTACCTTTGCCAGCACCGAAGCCGCTTCCTTTTGGGTGAGCGGTGAAAACGGAAGGCTGAGGGCATAGATTTGGTTGGGGCGTATAGCGTCGTCGACATAAGCGCCGGGGATAACCACATCGTTCAGGTAGCCTTTATCATTAACGAAAAACTGCCGGAAGGCACGGCCCAGATTCTTCGCCTGCTCCTTTTCGTTGCCGGCATTCCCTCCCAGCAAATCTCCAAATGCGGCATAAATGCAAAGGGCATTATACCAGAGGGCGTTCACCTCTACCGGGCAGCCATGGCGGGGCGTCGCCACATAATCGCCGACCCGGGCGTCCATCCAGGTGAGCTGGGCAAGGCCTTCTCCTCCATAGAGCAAGCCTTCTTCGGTGATGTGAATGTTGTATCGCGTACCGTTGCGATGGGCTTCCAGTATTTCGGTAAGCCGGGGAAATACTTCCCGGATAAAGGCCTCGTCCCGGAATTTTTCGTAATACTCATACAAAACCACAAACAGCCACAGGGTAGCGTCAATGGTATTGTATTCCGGCGTTTCTCCCTGGTCGGGGAACCGGTTTGGGAGCATCCCGCCGTCGAGATACTGCAGGAAGGTGCGAATGATGGACTCTGAAACGTCTTTTTTACCCAAGCCTACCGTCAGCCCGCGCATAGCGATCATAGTATCGCGCCCCCAATCGGTAAACCAATGGTAACCGGCGATGAGGGTATAATTCCCGGTAGCTTTCCGCCGCACCAGAAACTGGTCTCCACTCACGGCCAGGTCCTGAAGAAATGAATCTTCTATATTCTGCCGGAGGGCCTGCTGCCGTTCGGCCTCCGCAGCTTTCCATGCGGCGGGGTTGCCGGTGGCCATTGATTCTTCAGCGGTGAATATCAGGTAGGCGTTCTCTCCGGGCTCCAGGCTCAGTCTCAACTGGCCGATGCTTCTGGCATCTTCCCGGAAATCCAGTCCCCGGTATTTTTCCTTTTCGTACTCAAAATTATAGTACCAGGCCGGATTGCTGATGAAATTTCCTTTGGAGTATGCAAAATATATCGGTTCGGCTCCATAGTGAGCGTAAATCCTGGCCATTCGATCATTGATCTCATGATAAAAATCGAAATGACCGGTAGCTCTGAACAAGCTGTGATAATCACGGAAAACGTACAGTGGCGTCAGTTCGAGATCAAAGGGCGCCTGCCCCACGTTCTCGTATTCCACTATAGTAGTGTTGGAACCGTGTACCATCAGGACAGTCTTGGCTACCCTGGCCTCGCCCGTACTGAAAACTGCCCGGGGAAGCGGCCGCCGCTCAAAGCTTTCGAGGTATTGATAACCCTGAGGGTGCACTACACCGGGAAATGCATGGGAGGAAAGTTCCACCGAAGTTTCACCGGTAGTCAGCTTTTCCTCTATTCCGGAAACCAGGGCCCTCCTGTCGGCAGGCGGATTAAAGGCCGCTACCAGCAGGCCGTGATAACGGCGGGTATTGGCGCCACACAGGGTCGAAGAAGCGTAGCCTCCTATGCCATTGGTAACGAGCCACTCCCTGCCCGTCAGGTTTTCAAAGGAAGATTTATCAAATGTCAACATGGTTATCCATTTTTATGAAAGAGGATCATCTGTTCCAGCCTACCCGGTCGATCAGTTCGGCCACCACTCCGGTCCAGCCGGTTTGGTGGGACGCTCCCACACCCCGGGCCGTATCGCCGTGGAAATATTCGTAAAAGAGCGCCAGGTCACGGAAATGCGGGTCGGTATGATAGACATCATAGCCATCGTGTACCGGCCGCCTGCCGTCGGGGCCCCGGCGGAAGATATTGATCAGCCGAAGTGAAATATCGTCGGCCGCTTTATCCAGGTTGGCCAGCCGGCCGGAACCTGTAGGGCATTCCACTTTGAAACTGTCTTCAAAATAGCGGTGATAAGTGCGCAGCGACTGAATGATGAGGTAGTTCATCGGCATCCAGGCCGGCCCGCGCCAGTTGGAGTTGCCGCCAAACAGGCCAGTACTCGATTCGCCCGGTTCGTATTTCAGGGCAAAGTCGTGGCCGTCAATATTCACGACGTAGGGGGTTTCGTGCACCTTGGAAATCGACCGGACGCCCCCCTTGCCGAGAAACTCCGACTCGTTCAGTAATGCTTCAAGCAGGCGCTCCAGGCGCTCCCGGGGCGCCAGGGAAAGCAGGATATCTTCTCCTTCGTGGAACTCCTCAATGACCAGGTGTTCATTATTTTCTTCCCGGTACTGCATGAACCATCGCAGGCGCCGGTGAAATTCCGGCAGCTTGTTCAGCTTTTCCTTTTCCAGCACCAGTGTGGCGAAAAGGGTGGACAAGCCGACCAGCGACCGCACCTTCAGGGGAACATACCGTCCGTCCGGCATGGCCAGGATATCGAAAAAGAAACCTTGTTCTTCATCCCAGGCGCCGGTCCAGCCTTCGCCGATCCGGTTGAGGGAGGAGGCGATGTATATGAAATGCTCGAAAAATTTGGTCGCCATGTCTTCGTAAGCAATATCCTCCTCGCCGAGAATGAGAGCCATCTCCAGCATATTCAGGCAATACATGGCCATCCAGGCTGTTCCGTCGGCCTGTTCCAGGTAGCCGCCGCCGGGGATGTAGCTGCTCCGGTCGAATATCCCGATGTTATCGAGGCCCAGAAACCCCCCTTCGAAAACGTTGTTGCCTTTGCGGTCCTTGCGGTTGACCCACCAGGTGAAATTGAGCAGGAGTTTCTGAAAGACCCGCTTGAGGAAGGCTTTATCCGCCCTGCCGTTACGTTCAGCATCGATCTTGTACACCTGCAGGCAAGCCCAGGCATGCACCGGCGGGTTCACATCGCCGAAGGCCCACTCGTAGGCCGGTATCTGGCCGTTGGGGTGCATGTACCATTCCCGCAGGAACAGGATGAGCTGGTTTTTGGCGAATTCCGCATCCAGCATGGCCAGAGGGATGCAGTGGAAAGCGAGGTCCCAGGCGGCGTACCAGGGGTACTCCCACTTATCAGGCATGGAGATGATGTCTTCGTTGTTTAGGGTTGTCCACTCTCTGTTCCTGCCGAACTTACGGCCTTCGGGAGGGCTGGGTTGGCCCGGGTCGCCGTGGAGCCAACGCGGCATGTCGATATTGAAGTACTGCTTGCTCCAAAGCATGCCGGCAAAGGCCTGGCGCTGGATGTTGGCCAGGTCTTTGTCCTCGCCTTTTTGGAAGGTTTGATAAAATTCATCGGCCTCCCGGATCCGCAGGCTGAAGGTTGCATCAAAGGCCTTGCCGAGCGGGTTGGTATCCGCGGGCTTTTTCCGGCAGAGGCGCAGGCGGATTTCCGCCTTTGCTCCGGGAGCCAGCTGATGGTGATAGAGCGGGGCGAATTTCGTCCCTTCGGTTTTCTCCGCCAACCAATCGAACTGCCGATTTACAACAGCCTGGTGGAATGCGTCTCTGACGAAAGGCGTCCCATTGGGAATGTCATACAAACGCTCCGTATTGGTTTCATTTTCGGTGAACAGCAGGCGTTCCGCTTCGGAAAAGAACAGGTAGTAGCCGCCCAGTTCCGGATGTTCCACTTTGATGTACGGACTGCCGTCTTCTCCCGTTTCCAGTTGCATACCCGGCTTTTTCGGCATCAGCCCAAAGGCCCACAGGTTGCGGAACCAAAGGGTGGGAAGCACCCAAATAGGCGCTTCCTGGCCCCCCCGGTTGAATATAGTGATTCGGATAAGCAAGTCTTCTTCATCGGCCTTCGCATATTCGGTGAAAACGTCGAAGTAGTTCATGTCGGCGAAGGCCGGCGTATCCAGCAGTTCATACTCCGGTTCGTTCCTGGAGCGGCTGCCGTTGACGGCCACCAGCTCGCCATAGGGATATTCGGCATGCGGGTACTTGTACAAATGTTTCATGTAAGCATGGGTGGGCAGGTTGTCGAGGTAGTAATACAACTCCTTGACATCCTCCCCGTGGTTGCCCTGAGGGCCGGCCAGCCCGAACAGCCGCTCCTTGAGTATTGGGTCGTTGCCATTCCAGAAGGCAGGAGCAAAACAGATGCGCTGCCGGTCGTCGGAAATGCCGGCAATGCCGTCTTCACCCCACCGGTATACCCGCGAACGGGCGTGGTCATGAGGGAAGTAATCCCAGGCTTCGCCATGTTCGCTGTAGTCCTCCCGTACCGTACCCCACTGGCGTTCGCTGAGATAGGGGCCCCATTTGAACCATTCTTTATTGTTATGGTAAGCTTCCTGCAGCCGCCGGTGCTCCTGCGTTGTCTTAGCTTTTGCCATGATCTTACGTTTCTGAGTTTTAAAAAATTTTGAATTTCCCGCTCCCTCATCCTTACCCATTATCCCGGAAACCCGGATACAGGGCCATGCCCCCATCTACCACTATGGTCTGGCCATGGATGTAATCGCTTTGATCGGACGCCAGCCAGACAGTAACGTTGCCTATATCGGAGGTCTCGCCAACGCGGCCATAGGGGATTAGCTTTAGCAATTCCTTTTCCGCTTCGGGCGTCTCCCAGGCCATGCGGTTGATCGGCGTCTTGATGGCGCCGGGCGCGATGCTGTTGACGCGGATGCCCTTTTCACCCAGTTCCTGAGCGATGGATTTCATAAAGAGCATCACTCCGCCTTTTGACGCGGCGTAGTTGACGTGGCCCGCCCACGGGATGAGCTCGTGCACCGAGCTCATGCAGATGATCTTGCCCAGGGCTACGGAAACCTCCGGGCGCGGCCCGCGGCGGATAAATTCCCTGGCTGCCGCCTGGGCGCAGAGAAACTGGCCGGTGAGGTTGACGCTGAGCACGTAGTTCCAGTCCTCTAAGGACATCTCCACAAAAGGCGAGTCCTTTTGCAGGCCGGCATTATTGACGAGGATGTCTACGGCGCCAAAGGTGTCTACCGCTGCTTTGAACATGGCTTCTACCTGGCTTTTCTGGCTGACATCTGCCTTGAAAGGGATGCCTCTGCCGCCGCCGGCCCCGATCTGGGCAACGGCCTCTTCGGCGCCGCGCGGGTTACCGGCGTAATTGACGACTACGTTGGCGCCGGCACGGCCCAGCGCAATGGCGCAGGCCTTGCCGATTCCCGAACTGGCGCCGGTGACAATGGCAGTCTGGCCGGCTAACGGACGATCTGAATTGAAAATCATTTTTTTAATTTTTTAGGCTGGCGGCAACCAGTACGGCGTGGCCGTCCGGGTCGCGCACCAGGAAAGTGTCCTGGTTATTAATGTTGATGATCCCATTGGAAATAAACTGGTAATTCGCTTCCTGCAATTGCCGGTAGGCATCTGCTGCATCGTCGACTACAACGGTGCTGTGCCAGTGCCACAGGTCGGTAGGCCGGCTGTCGGCCGGATAGGGCCTGCCCCCGGGGGGGGCCAGGTATTCGAGAAATTCGATGCCGAATCCCTCTCTGGCCTTCAGCCCGGTAATGAGAAGGTGAGCGCCAAAAACCTGATTGAGGCGTTCCTGTTCGGCGCCATAGTTCTCGCTTCCGCCGGCGATTTTTAATCCCAGGATATCCTGATAAAAAGTGGCGGACCGTTCCGTATCATCAATGCCGATAGCAGTGTGGTCGATGCCCAGGAACAGCCGCCCGGTTGGTTCCTGCCAGCGCAGGCTGCCTTTACCCTTCGGGAAGTGGATGAGTTCCAGGTTATGCCCGTCGGGGTCGCGAAAGTAAAAGGCGCTGATGCCGGCAGCCGCCGGGAGGTATTCGGGCAGCGTTTGCGGAGCTGTTGAAACATGGGCCACATTGTGCTCGCGCAGCCGCCGGTAGGCCGCCTCCATATCGCTCACTACGATGGCGATATGCTGAAACCAAAGGTCGTTGCTGCGGGCGTCGGCGGGCGGGGCCAGTTGCCGGCTTTCGTTGACGAATTCGATAAGCTCGATTTGTTCCATGCCCAGTTGCAGGACGGCAACATGAGCAGTAAGGTTCGCATCTTCAATACCCAGAAGGCGCTGGAAATCTGTTCCCGACAGTTCGTATCTTTCCACTTCCTCAAAGGCCAGCACCTCCTGGTAAAAAGGCAGGATGGCAGCGAGGCTGGATACTGTGACGCTCACTTTACCCACCTGGCGGGCCGCCTGGCCGAGGGCCTGGCCTATAAAGGCCACCAGGAGTATGGGGATCAGGTAAACGGATGGTTTCATGATAGAAAAGATATTTCGGTTAAAGGTTCCTGTTTTAATGATAAATGGGGCTAAGTAGAATTTGCGACTTTTGATCTGCGATTTCTGATTTGCGATATTCCTGCAGGAACTGCCATCCGGGAGGAAGCCGCAGAAGACACATCAAAAATCAGAAATTGCAGATCAAAAATCAGAAGTCATATCGCTACTGAAGTTTACAACACTTCATTCTGCAGATGCTCTCCCACCCGCAGAGCCTGCGCCATGATGGTCAGCCCGGGGTTTACCGCCGAGCTGGAAGGGAAGAAGCTGCCGTCAACCACATACAGGTTCTTTACTTCATGAGCCCGGCAGAAGGAATCCAGGACGGAGGTTTTCGGGTCGTTGCCAAAGCGTACAGTGCCACACTGGTGAGCGGTGCCCGCCACCGGTATTTTTTTACCGAGGTAAAGGTTGTTGGGCAACAGGTGCGTTTCGCAGCCGACGCGTTCCAGTATCCAGCGCAGTTTTTTCTGCAGGCGGCGGTGCCCCTCCAGGTTATTCTCGGTATAATGCAGTTTCAGCCTGCCGTTTTCGCCCAACAGCACCCGGTTATCGGGGTCGGGCAGGTCTTCGGAAGTAAGCCAGAAATCCAGGGAATGGCTGGCGACGTAATCGAGGGCCAGGCCCGGGGCGAAGCCCGGAGCATCTTCCTTGTACATGAGCTGGTCCGATTTGCCCAGCATCTGGATATGGCCGAGCGGAAATTCAAAATCGTCGCTGCCGTAGTAAAAGTCGTTCAGGCCGATCGTTTTACCGAAAAGCGTAGGATTAGGCTTTCGCGAAATGGCAAGCAGGGCGGAGTTGTTGTGCGCCATATAATTACGCCCCACCATATCCGAGCCGTTGGCCAGCCCGTTGGGATGGCGGCCGTTGGCCGAGCGCAGCAGCAGTGCCGCCGAGTTGATGGCGCCGCAGGCCACTATGACGATGTCGGCGCAGTAAGCGGTTGTTTCGCCATCTTTGGTGACGATCACTTCGGTTACGGTATCTCCGGCGGCATTGGTGTTCAGCTTTTCCACATAGGCCCCCGTCAGAAGGGTGACATTGGGATGTTGCAGCGCCGGTTTTACAGCAACGACGTGTGAATCGGCCTTCGTTTCCGAAGGGTCGGGGAAGCCGTCGAAGCGGTCAAGGACAGAAGGGGCGGCGCCTGCTTCGCCATTGCCGATACGGGCGCCGATCGGCAACGGGAATGGCCGAAGGCCCAGGCTCCGCATATCGTCATATAGCTCCTGGATGCGCGGCTCGTGCGGGAGCGGGCCGTAGGCATACGGCTCGCCGGCGGGCGGTTCGGTAGGGTCGATGCCGCGTTCGCCGTGGACGTAGTAGAGCTTTTCCGCCTCAGTGTAGTATGGCTCCAGGTCCTGATAACTGATGGGCCATGCCGGGGAAATGCCGCCGTGGTGCTGCACTTCCTGAAAATCCCGCTCGCGCATCCGCAGCAGGGCGGCGCCGTACACCTTGGTGTTGCCGCCTACACAGTAATGGATGCCCGGGTGAAAAACTTTGTCGTTTTTGTCGAGCCAGGTTTCCCTGGCTTTGTATTTTGCGTCGAGGAAAACGGCCTGCGTGCTCCAGTTGTCGCGCTCGCGGGGGATGTAATCGCCGCGTTCCAGCAGCAGTATCTTTTTTCCGGTGGGAGCCAGCTTGCCGGCGAGGGTGCCGCCGCCGGCCCCGGTGCCGATAATGATGATATCGAATTGGGACATGGTGAATTTTTTATTCAAAATTAAGGGCTAATTCTGCCCGGGATTGTTACCTGCGTAACAGGCCGGGAAAATAGAGTATAATTTTTTGGGCTGCCCTGCTAAGGGCCTTCGCTTACCAGATAGTAATCGGTATCAACGACGGCAACACCCACAATACCTCCAGCTTAAACCTCTGATAACCCTGCCTGATCTTCTGATGGGACCGTTCCAGAGATTTGAAACGGATACTGCCAATGGCCTTTCTTCTCCGGATATTATCCAATTTTGCTGCGTGGCCCGTAAGCGTATTCTCCAGTAAGAAGGCAGATTCCTCCTTAAGTACCTTCAAACGTGCTTTTGTATTATGGCCCCGGTTTTCCAATTGCTGCAGCAGCCTCAGCAGTATGGAAATTTCCATTTTCCAGAACCGAAGCTCTTCTTCCATACTTCTGATGGCCTCGGGCGAGGTGGTGTGGGCCTGAGCTTTTTGCGGGCGCAGTTCGTTACCCTTGGTTTTCATTAAGAACAGGAATTTTGATGCCGCATCTTTAGCATCCTCCTGGAGAGATAGGGTTTTCATGATGTTATTTTTGAAAATGCCTGAATGAAAATCCAGGATGATCCCCATACTACTGTATATGAGCTTGTTTCCCGCTCATATAAATTTCATGGCCAAGTAGACTGTATTACGCCAACAATGAAGCCGTGAAACCATGCTGCAATGCCCATGTATAGTAGTATGTGTATGACTCCTGCTTTCACAACGATTTTTTCCAGGAGAATCTTCCCCCGTTCTTCGTCCGGATCTTATACAGGCCGGTATGGGCGGCCAGGTAAAGCGTCTTTCCGTCGTCGCCCCATGCCATATTGGCGGGCCGTTCCGGGCCGATGATCTTTCCGAGCAGTTGGCCGTCGGGGTTCAGTATCCAGATACCGCCCGGAGCGGAAACGAAGAGGTAGCCTTTCCGGTCTACCTTGATCCCGTCGATAGCCTCCGCTTCGTTGGTCTGGTTGAAGTTGAAGAAAACTTTCCCGTCGGTAAGGGAACCGTCTTCCTGAACCCGGAACCGCCAGACGGTTTTGGTGTGGTAAACGTCCCGGATATCCCAGTTGCCGACGTACAGGTACTGCTCATCGGGGGAGAAGGCGATGCCGTTGGGGCCGCCCAGATTTGTCGACAGCAATGTCAGCCTGCCGTCCTTGAGCCGGTAGATCCCCTGGTGGGGCAGTTCCTTGCGCTTGTCGTCATAGGTGTTGGGCAATCCATACGGCGGGTCGGTGAAGTACAGGGCGCCGTCCGACTTCAACGCCAGGTCGTTGGGGCTGTTGAGGCGTTTGCCTTCGTACCTGTCTGCCAATACTGTAATGGGGCCCTTTTTCTCATGGCGGATGACGCGGCGGTTGCCGTGCTGGCAAACCAGCAGGCGCCCCTCATGGTCGATGGCCAGGCCATTGGATCCGGGCTGGCGGTATTCTCCGATGTCGATCCCGGAATAACCGGATTTGACGATATACACTGAAACATTCCTCGTTGCCGGGTCGTAGCGATAGATCACGTTGGCGTTCGGGTCGCTGAATAGCAGGAAGCCGTCCGGATGCCAAACGGGCCCTTCGGTGAACTGAAAGCCGTCGGCCAGTTTTTCAATTCGCACTTCGGGATCAATGGCCTCGCCGAACTCTTCATCGATCATTACCACCTGGCCGAGGCTCTGCCAGCCGGTTTTTGCAGGATATGTTTCGTAGAAATCCAATGTACACGACCGAATCCAGATGTAATTCGCCGGCAGGCCGGCCAGGGGGCCGTTGATGCCCAGGACGGCAATGGCGAACTCCTGCCCCGGCTGTGCATTTTCCGTCAGCACCACCCGGTTGCGGGCGTTATACCCGCTGATGACGCCGCCGCCCGACTGGCCGAAGCTTTTGCTCAGCCGGCCGTTTACCCAGATTTCGGCGTAATCATCCACTACGATCTCGAAAACAACGGTTGTTCCTGCGGTAGGCAGGCTTCCCAATTGCCCGGGTATTGTAAATTTGATGCGGTACCAGGCGAAAGAACCCAGCCCTGTTCCCCGGCGCTCCTCGAGCGTTGTGGGGTCGAGGGTTTCCCAGCGGCTGTCGTCAAAGCCGGCGGCGCCTGCTTTAGGGCTGAGGTCTTGTGTAGTGATCGGTTTGCCGGTAGGGTACAAAGCAAGCGGATCGTTTTTATCCGGGCCGGGAGCGTTGAATTGCGTTTCCACAAAGCTGGCCGGGCTGTATTTCCATTGGGCGCTGACTAACGCAACGCCTTCTTTGGTGCGCAGGTCGACGATGGCGTCCGCCTGGCCGATGGCCAGTTCTGTGCTTTCCTGGGCGTCGGCTGCCGCAGCGTACAGAGCCATCCAGATGAAGATGAGTATTCTTTTCATGGCTTGAGTTATTCACTGAATTAGAAATTCGGCGGAAAGCCCTGCTCTGGCGATCTCCACATCCTGGTCGGCGCTGGCGGCGCCGCTGACGCCAATCCCGCCGATCACTTTTCCATTATACAAGATGGGCAAACCGCCGCGCAGCATGTTCTCGCCTACCGTCACCAGAGAAGCCCGGCCGCCGTTGATGGCGTCTTCCAGGTTTTTTGACGGCATCCTGAAAATGGCGCCCGTCCTGGCTTTTCCGTAGGAAACTTCCGCCGCTACCGGGAATGTTTCGTTCAGGCGTTCCAGCAGGATGAGGCTGCCGCCGGCATCTACAATGGCGATGGCTGCTCCGGGAGCGTTGTGGGCCATGGCGTAGTCTTTGGCTTTCGCCATTATTTCGTGGGCGCCTTCCAGCGTCAGTTCGTAGGTTGCCGCGACCTGAGCAGTCAGATGTAAACTCAGCGTCAGGCAAAAGAGAAGGATTAAGGTTTTCATGATTTGAGATTTTATTCAGGTAGGTTATTTTGCAGCAGCGTCATACTTTACCTTCTGTCCTGATTTCCTGGAAACTTGCCCCGGCCAGTAGCCGTCGGCCAGTTTTACGTTTCCCGCAAGGTCTTCATTGAACAGATCATAGGCCTTCTGGGAATGCTGCAGCATGAGGCGCCCGTCGACGATCTGAAACAGTTCCGGGTCGATGGGGCGGAGGCGGTCCCGGCTCATGGCATAGGCGCAGAAGGCGCCGTATTGCGGCCTGTATTTTTCCGGGTTGTCTTTGAATTCGTTCTGGTTGGTTTCATTAACAAACCAGTAAGTTGCGCCTTCATAGCGGGCGGCGTACTGTTCGTTGCCCTTCATGGCCTTATTGTCCTTGAAGTAGGCCACGGGGTCATACCCGTCAATGATGACCCCTTTCCGGTCGACGTTGGCCAGGAACAATTTCTCCTCATCGGTAAGGATTTGCTTCCCTTTGTTGCCCGCCACATAGGGCCAGTATTTGTCTGCCTTTTTCAGGTTGCCCTGCGGGTCTTTTTCCCATCCCCTGACGGCCCTCTGGTTGTGCTGGATTACCAGCCGGCCGTCAATAATCGACCAGGTGCTCACGTCGATGGGCGCCGTCCGGCCCAGAGAAATGGCGTAAGCACACCAGCCGCCGTATTGCACTTTGTACTTTTCCGGATTCGCGTCGAACAGCTTTTTATGGCCGGCCGAGGCAAACCGGTAGACGGCGCCCTTATAACTGGATTGAAAATCGGGCGACCCTTTCACCGGCGCGCCATCTGTAAAGAAAGCCACCGGGTCGTAACCGTCAATAATGACTCCCTGGGCATCGACGTTGACAAATACATCGGGGTCGGGGGCAGGGTCAGGATTCTGAGCCGGAGACTGGCAGGCGGCAAAAATGGCGGCGCACATCAAATAGAATAGAAACTGGATTTTCATGATCTTTTCGATTTATCTGATTAAAAAGAATAGGTTTCCTTCGGACGGGCTTCTCTTCTGCTCTTCAGCGGCCCGTTACGGGAAGACGGAAAGGCGGCGTACGCGCACCTTCAGCTCCTGCTCGCCGCAATGGTTGCCCGCAACGTTGCTTTAAAGCTTATCCGAATGGTTGAAGAAGCCCGTTTGCACATTCAAAATTACAGCCTTCCTGTTCCTGGAATTGTTACCCCGGTAACAGGAGGAAGAAATTTTAATTTTTGGCTACCCGTCTAAGGTTGGACAACAGTGTTTTGTTTTTACGAGAAACGGGAATA
>CAZAXA010000012.1:0-4780 GCA_964488965.1 uncultured Phaeodactylibacter sp.
GATATACTCTGGAAGAATATCTGGAAATGGAATATCATGCCAAAACCCGGCATTATTTCTATAGTGGAAAAGTCGCGCCTATGCCCTATACCTCTGATAATCATGGTTCGATCGTCGCCAATTTAATTCGTGAAATTGGTGTGCAAGTTAAAGAAACAAACTTTCGGGTTTATCCCAGTGGCCGCATGCTCTATGTGCCGGAATGCCGCCTGAATTATTATCCCGATGTGATGGTGGTGAAGGGAGAACCGGTTTTTCATCAGCATACCAGGAAAATGCAGGCCACCTTAAACCCCTACGCTTTAATCGAAGTGCTTTCGGATAGTACGGAAGAAGATGACCGGATCGATAAGTGGCAGTGCTACAGGAAGATATCTCATCTGAAACAATACTTCATGGCCGCTCAGGACCGGGTGTATATCGACTTCTACAACCGCATCGACGAAACCCGCTGGGAAAATAGTTATGTGGACCGGATGGATCAGGAAATAGAAATAGCCGGATTCAGGATAAAAGTGGAAGATATTTATCTGAACGTGAAATTCGAACAACCAGAACCTAGGGCAGATCAATAAAGCTGAAATGCCAATTGCCGTTATCGACTACAACGCCGGCAACGTACAGTCCGTCCTCTTCGCCCTGGAGCGCCTGGGCGTGAAGGCAGTGCTGGCCAATGATCATGACGTCATCCGCTCGGCGGAAAAGGTAGTCTTCCCCGGCGTGGGAGAGGCCAACAGCACCATGGCCTATCTGAAAGGACGGGGGCTCGATGATCTCATCCGCAGCCTCACCCAGCCGGTGCTCGGCATCTGCCTGGGCATGCAGTTGCTCTGTGAGCATTCCGAAGAGAACGATACGCCCTGCCTGGGCATCATCCCGCAGAAAGTGGTTCGGTTCCGCCCGCTGAAAGGCGAAAAAGTGCCTCACATGGGCTGGAACAACATCCGCAACCTGAAGAACGGCCTGTTTTCTCCCGGCCTGGAGAGAGATTACGTCTACTTCGTCCACAGCTACTACGCCGAAATCGGGACATACACTACCGCCACTACCGATTACATCCTGCCCTTCAGCTCCGCCCTCCGGAAGGACAATTTCTACGCCACCCAGTTCCACCCGGAAAAGTCGGGAAAGGTGGGGGAGGCAATCTTAAGGAACTTCCTGGCGCTGTGATGGGTGGCCGTTTGTCTTGTCCGTTGTTGGTTGATGGTTGCCCGGGCAATCAAATCTCAAATCAAAAATCCACTACTCCTCTACGGCAATTCCTCCACCATCAGCCTGATGCGGTAATCCTGCTCCCGGATATCCTGCCCCTCGCGTGGATGAGGCGACACATTCATGAGGCTAATGGCGTAATTGCCAACCGTATCCCGGTCGAAAGAGCTGCGGCTGGCCTGGAAAAGGAGCTCGATGGACTGGGCGCCATCGTCAGCCTGCACATCCAGCCGCACCCTGGCCTGGCCCTCCCAGACGCATACCACCCCAATCGGGCAGCGGGAATCTTCGATGACATCTGCAAAGGTGATGGACAAATCCCCGCAAATGCAGTTGCCGGTATCGCCATAGCAAAGGTCGAAGCTCCGCCCGGGCTGGAACTCTATGGGGCTGTGGCAGCATATTCTTTCATTGCATGCCATAAATAACAAGGTAAAAAGGGATAAGGCGAACAACATCAGTTTCTTCATGGTTCTGGTTTTTAATTGCAGGACGAAAGAATGAAAGAAAAACGTTGGCCGCCGAAAAGTTAAGAATTCTCTAAATTCGCACCGCTCCGTCCCCACCAAAACACCAAAAAACCGTATCACCAAAATACCGTAACGCCAAAACACCACAACATGCACCTCATCCCCGCCATAGACCTCATCGACGGCAAGTGCGTCCGCCTGACGGAAGGCGACTACAGCCGGAAGAAAGTCTACAACGAAGACCCCCTGGAGGCGGCCAAAGCCTTCGAAGCCCACGGCATCCGCCGCCTGCACCTGGTCGACCTCGACGGCGCAAGGGCCCGGCACATCGTCAATCACAAGGTGCTGGAGCGCATTGCCACCCAAACAAGCTTGTGGATCGATTTCGGCGGCGGCCTCAAATCGGATGAAGACCTGCGCATCGCCTTCGAAAACGGCGCCCGGCAGGTGACCGGCGGCACGGTGGCCGTGAAGAACCCGGAGCTCTTCCTGGGCTGGCTGAAGCAGTACGGCCCGGAGCGCATCATACTGGGGGCGGATGTTAAGGGGGGCATGATCTCCGTCAGCGGCTGGCAGGAGCAGAGCGGCCTGGAGCTGTTCGCTTTCCTGGAAGATTACATCCAAAAGGGCGTCCAATACAGCATCTGCACCGACATTTCCAGGGACGGCCGGCTGGAGGGCGCCGCGCTCGGCCTGTACCAGGACATCATCGCCCGCTTTCCCGAATTGAAGCTTATCGCCAGTGGTGGGGTAACGAGTATCAGCGAGCTGGAACGCCTCCGGGCGGCCGGCTGCTATGGGGCCATCGTCGGCAAAGCCCTCTACGAGGGGAAAATCCGGCTGGAGGAAGTGAAGGAATGGGCAAGCATTTAGCCGATCTTCGGCTTGTAGCCCCCAACCCGGTTTTATGGCCTTGCGGTGTTTCGGTTTTGTGGCCGTAATACCGAAACACCAAAATACCGAAATACCGGATCGATAGGAAGTTGGGGCCTACATATCGAACTTGGGTTAGGCAGTACATCATTGCCCCCGCTCTGCATTCTTCAGTAATTTTTTTATCCACTTCTTATCTTCCTCATCAAAGGCCGGTGGCGGCGGTTCTTTCTTGTAGTCGACAGACAGATGATAAAGCCCCCGGCTATAGATCATTTCCAGTGCTTTGCCCAGGCCTAGTACAGCATCCTTGTCCGGGGCTTTCAGGGGAACGGGCACTACCGGCAGTGTATCCTGAACATTAAAGGCCCAGGCATCGGTAGTGCCGGAGCCTGCCCGGATGAGGGTGATCAGATAGTGAGACCTGGGCAGATAGGGATGGGAAAATGGCCGTTGCCCCCGACGGATCAGGTCGATCTCCAGGAGGTGAACGCCAGAGCTGTGGAGACGCTCCCGCTTCTCCCGGTAAGGCTGCAGCCCGGGCTTGCGCTTATTTACCGGAGAGAGAATTTCGATCGCGGTGATCAGCCGGTTCTTTTGCCCGTCCCGTATTTCTACTACCGGAATACGTACTTCTACATTTCGGATGGCGGGAATGCTGATCGTAGCGGGTGTCATTGGCGGGAGCCCGGCAGCGTACTCTTCTGCCGGTTCCTCCACTTTTCTTCGCAGCACGTCCACATCCGGATACATGATACCCACATCTTCTTCCGGGGCAGTGTCGTTCACAGTATATTGGTTCAGGCGGGCGACATAGGCAGGGCTGATCTGCGGGCCCAGCAGTTCGCAAATAACCGCTGCCAGGCGGTGGTGCACATCCGGCCAGATATAATCTTCGAGGTAGGGGTCCATGCCGGGGAAGGGAGAGAGCATATTCTGGTTTTTCTCCAAAGTTAGGGGTATCGCAGGAGGAAAACAAGTTGGGAAATGATCTGCCTTATTCTTCCCATTTCACCACGCCCTGCCGTTCGCGCCGTACCGTCAGCTGCGTCACATCCGGCCGGGAATAGTGCCCCGATAGGTCAAAATTCTGCCGCTCTTCGCGCACGCGGGCGTGGTGGAGCTCGGCAAACTTCAGGCATTCTTCGTTCACCACCGGCTCCAGCAGCCAGCTGCCGTCCGGGTTGGCAATGCAGGAGCCCCCGTCGGCCATTACCTCCGGGGCATTCTCCAGGATGAAATCCCGGTGGGGAATGCCCTCCGGGATATCTTCCCGCCGCATCAGCCCGCTGACGGAGATGACGTAAGAACGGCCCTCCTGCGCCAGGCAGCGGGTCAGGAGTTCGGTATTGCGCAGGTTTCCGGGCCAGATGGCCAGGTGCAGGTCTTCGCCCAGGGCATAGAGCGCAGCCCGGGGCAGGGGCATCCAGTTTTCCCAGCAGTTGAGCCCGCCGATGGTAAAGGGGCC
The DNA here is from genome assembly GCA_964488965.1 of uncultured Phaeodactylibacter sp. Lineage (GTDB taxonomy): Bacteria > Bacteroidota > Bacteroidia > Chitinophagales > Saprospiraceae > JACJXW01. The sequence goes on from CAZAXA010000012.1 coordinate 4,024, forward strand.
GAGGGGGAAAGTGCGCAGGCCATAGCCATCGCCCGGCGCCCAGCTGAGGCGCTCTTCGTAGGTGGGCATCAGCTTGCGGTGGACATTGGCTACAGCCCCCGTTTGATCGATGTAGATCAGGGAGCAGTACAGGCTGTGGCCGCCCCGGTCCGGCGCCCGCTCGATGCTGCCGGTGAGGATGGCCATGCGGTGCTGCCGGGCAGCGGCGCAGAAGGCGTCGAGGTGGCCGGCCTCCAGTTGTATGGCCTGCTGCAGGTAGTTGGCGTGTATCTCTTTCTGTATTTTGGAATTGAAGCGGGCGCCGTCCGTCAGTTCGGTCCAGAAAGGGTAGCCGGGCAGCAGGGCTTCACCGAAGGCGATGAGCTCGCAGCCCTGCGACCCGGCATCGTGGATGTAGTCCAGCATTCTGGCAATCGTCGCTTCGCGTTGCAGCCAGACAGGGGCGATCTGGGCGACGGCTATCTGGAGGGTGTCTTTTTGTGGCATGATCGTTATTTTTATAATCGTTATAAAGGTAATGATTATTTTAATAATGATTATAAATATCATCGTTACTTGCCTGGTCATTAACCTCCGCCCTCTATGCCGGCCTGGCACGGAGGCAGGAACAGATAAACGAGGGCTTCACCGAATTAAATGAGCTGAAAAGGGTTTCTTACAACCGGTTAAACAGGATGGAGAAGGTAAAGGAGAAATTTCAGAAAATAGCCTTATTTTTAAAGGCCAGGGATTTTCAACTGAAGTAAGGCGGCGTTTC
>CAZAXA010000012.1:4880-29847 GCA_964488965.1 uncultured Phaeodactylibacter sp.
CCTTCGTGGATTTTTGTGCTTTCGTGCCTTAGTGGCAAAAAACCATTATACTTTCATTCTTCATAAAAAAATCACCCGCTATGAGCGATCTCAAAACCACCCCCAACGACGCCAGCGTCGAAGCCTTCCTCAACAGCATAGAACATGACAAACGGCGGGAAGACTGCTTCGCCATGCTGCAGATCATGAAGGAACTCACCGGCGAGGAACCCAGAATGTGGGGCCCCAGCGTCGTCGGTTTTGGCAATTACCACTACAAATACGAGAGCGGCCGCGAGGGCGACTGGTTCCTCACCGGCTTCTCGCCCCGCAAGCAGAACCTGACCCTCTACATCATGTCCGGCTTCTACCATTACGACGAGCTGCTGAAGAAACTGGGCAAACACAAAACCGGAAAAGCCTGCCTGTACATCAATAAACTGGAGGATGTGGATATGGATGTCCTCAGGCAAATGATCCGCGAATCAGTGAAAATGATGAAGGAAAGATATCCCGGTAACTGAACTGGCCATATATATTATTTGAGGGGTGGGCGTAATACCACCTACAGGCGCGTTCCATTTTCAATTACGCCCACCTCTCATATATTATTTCCACACATTACCCTCTTGACCCCTGCATGCTTATGCCGGCCTGAGCGCCATTTTTTTTGATCAGGCCCACCCTTTACCTGATTGCATCGCCCCATTCTTTGAGTACAGCGGGGCCGGGGCCGGCCTTTTCCTGATTCCAGGCCCTGATAAATCCGCACATGACCATCACGCACCTGATCATGGCCGCCGGGCTGACCACCTTCATCCATCCTGATCGCCATCACCTACGAAGAGAAAGGCCTGATCAGGGAATTCGGCAATAAGTACGTTCAGTGCCGCAACCGGGCCCCGAAGCGATACCGTTCCTGAAAACCGGCGGCAACGCCCGGCCGGAACCCCGGAATACCCCTGCGCCCGAAGCCCTTACCGTGGAAAATGATTGACCTGCCCATTCCGAAACTACCCCAAACCGCCAATGGCTAAAGCAGGCCAACTGACGGCTCAAGAGCGCTTGCGCCCCGGCCCCTTTCTGCCTTACATTTGTTGAAAAGAACAATTCCATGAACACCCGACTGTTGTTTTTTTAGTATTTACCTGAATCCAAATCCAAATGAAAACAGTAATGAAATCCCCGGCCGGGGCTGCTTACAGCCCATCAGCGGCATCTTCGGCCCGCCATAGGCGGGCAAACCTCCCCAACACCCAAATGAGCCACACCAGGGAGCAGCAGGCCGGCCCGGCAAAAGGCGCCGCCTCCCTTACCGGGCAGAAGGCCGCCCCCGCGGCTTTGGCCGGCGCTGCCCTCCTGGTGATAGGACTCTCCGCTCTGCAACTGCTGAGCCTCATTGCTGCCATAGGCTTGCTCCTGGGGCTGGCCTTCGCCACTTTCTGGCACTTCGTCATAAAACCAATACTGGCCATGGACTTCGATATCAGCCCGGCCAATGAAGAAATGGTGCAGATCGTTGCAGAATTGTGGGATTAATGGGCCCGGGTTGCGGGAAAACCTTGAAATTTTCCCGCAACCCATTATTTCTTCCCTGGGATAATGCCAGATTTTAAACCTTTGAGGTTTTGAAAACCTCAAAGGTTTTTTGTTGGCTTATTTCCATGAATTTATCAATTTTATCCAGATAATTCGATTTTTATGCTATTCTTACGTGGTTAAAACTTAAAATAAGGCCTAATTAAAGCCTTTCACGTAAATTATACACCGCACCCTCACCATGACAGCGTCACTACGATCTCAGATCACAGCTTTGGCGGCCGTATTATGCATCGGTTTATTTTTTGCTTTAAAACAGGTAATTTTACCAAACATCTACGAGCCGGCGCCCAGTTATGAGGAAGCGGCTGGAGTGGAGCTGATGAGGATGTCGCCGACCCATTTAGGCATATTGGAGAAGTTGGGGGATGGAGAAGCGATCAGCTATGACAGGGAAAAAACACTGAGAGGACTTAGACAAAACCTTATAGACAATATGTCTGATCAACCCGGCCTGTTGGCAAGATTACTGGCCATGATTGATGAGATCATCCTTCTAAACGATGAATTAATATATCCCGATGATGGAGAAGCAAGAACTGATGAAGGCCGTTGAACAATATTTTTCCTATTGGCGAACTTATGTCCACCCGCTCGTAGACAAGGAACCCAGGCTTTATATACATTTTACCGATACCTTGAATCAGGTCAGACACTTTGAACGAGGTAGGCAAACGCTTCCACGGCGCGGAATTTTCTATACAGTTCAACATCGCCGTTTTTCAAGCATTAGAACCTAATCCCGGCGGCCCGTCATCCGATGCTGCGCCTTCATCATCGCCATCTGCCCAAGATGATAAAGATCGTGCTGGATCGTGCCTTCCAGGCGCTCCCGGAAATTGATGCCGCCCTTGCCGGAATCCTCCTCCAGAAAAGCATCCTCCTTCCCGTTGAGCAAACGGGCGATCTCTTCCTGATTGGCCTGCAGTTCCTCTACCAGCGCCTTCCATCTCGCTTCGGATACATTTTCATAGGCCGTCCAGTCCTCCGGGCTGTTGAGCTCGATGGAGAAATCCAGCCTGCCGGACAGGCGCTGCACGAAGTGGCGCCGCCAGCAGAGCAGGTGGTGCAGTAGCTCAATGATGGAATGGGCGCCCGGGAGGGGCTTCCAGCAGGCCGCCGCCGCATCCACTCCCTGCAACACGGTTAAGAGGCTGGGGCCATACCAGGGTTTTCCCTCGTAAATGGCCTGCCATTGATCCAGGTAACGGGTGATCTCTTGCCTCATCGGATGAAAGTTTTTTGAAGTTTATGAATATTTTTACTTTTGAAATAGCATTTAATGGTAAAAATACACCTCTTTACCATTAAAATCAACTTTAACAGTAAAAAATGATCGAAAAAATTCCGCTTGAGGGCGGGCGCCCGTGCCTGGATTTCGTGAATACAGTCTCCGCCCGTTATCCGGAGCGGGGGAGTGAATATTTGAACAGCCCGAAGGATTTCCTGGCCTGGCTGCGACGGGTGGGTTTTCTGACGGAAGAGGAACTACGGAAAGCAGAACGCGAACTGCCTGGCGCCGGGAAGGAATTTATGGATGAAGTAATCGCCGTCAGAGAGGCTATCTACGCCGTTTTCCGCGATATTTCCGAAGTGAACGAAGTATCCGATATGGCTCTGGCCAATTTCAACATCTGCCTGCGGCAAGCTTATGAGCAGATACAACTGGAAAAAACCGAAACCGCCCTGCGCCGGGCTTTCCGGAACTCCCCCTTTACCCCCCTCTTTCACCTGCTCCTGCTGGCCGAAAATCTTCTGTTGCAATGCGAGCTTTGGCCCCGCATCCGCGCCTGCCCCTCCTGCGGCTGGTTGTTTCTCGACACCTCTAAAGGCGGCCGCCGCCGCTGGTGCAGTATGCAGGCCTGCGGCAGCCAGGTGAAGGCCCGGCGGTGGTATCAGAGGAATAAACGCAAAGAATAGGGCATTTTTTTGCAAATTTGCCCTGATAAGTACCAATACCATGCCCGCAAGATCCAAAGTAACGACAGGGTCCATTGCCCGCGACCTGCGCCTCTTCCTGAAAGACCGCTTCAACCTCGATGAAGACAAAGCCAGTGAACAACAAACGATCGAAGAGATCGAAAAGGGGATCGTCTTCCGGGGCGCCAACCTGTGGATTCTTATGTTCGCCATCATGGTGGCATCGGTTGGCCTGAATGTGAACAGCCCGGCAGTCGTCATCGGCGCGATGTTGATCTCCCCCCTGATGGGCCCCATCATGGGCATCGGGCTGGGAGTGGGCATCAACGACCTGGAACTGATCGTCAAGGCCTTTCGCAATCTGGCCATCGCCGTGGGCATCAGCGTACTTACCTCGGCGGCCTACTTCTGGATTTCGCCCCTCAACGACGCGCAGTCGGAACTGCTGGCGCGCACCTCCCCTACTCTGTGGGATGTGCTCATCGCCTTGTTTGGCGGACTGGCAGGCATCGTGGCCGGCAGCCGCAAGGAGAAGAGCAACGCCATCCCCGGCGTGGCCATCGCCACCGCCCTGATGCCGCCGCTATGCACCGCCGGCTACGGGTTGGCCACCGCTCAGTGGACCTACTTCTTCGGCGCCTTCTACCTGTTCTTCATCAACAGCGTCTTCATCAGCTTATCTACCTATCTGATCGTCCGCCTCCTGGGTTTCAGGACCAAGGATTTTGTGGACCCGGCCCGGGAACAGCGGGTCCGGCGCCTGATCGCCCTCTTCATCATCGCCACCATCATTCCCAGCATCTATACGGCCTACAAAGTGGTGAGCCAGAGCTTGTTCGAGAACAATGCACAGCGGTTCGTCAACAAGGAAATGCGCTTCGACAACTGCCAGGTAATCAGCAGGAATTTTGTCCACGAAAAGGGCGAAAAGCGGATCGAGGTCACCCTCTTTGGCGAACCGGTCGGCGAGGAACGCCTGCAGGAACTGGAAAAACGCCTGCCCGATTACAACCTCCCCGATGCCCGCCTGGTCGTCCGCCAGGGATATAATGGTGAAGATTCCCTCGGCCTGGCCGCCATCGAAAGGATGAACCTGCAGATGCGCGCCGGCATCATCGAAGACTTGTACAAAAAGAACGAGGAGATTCTGCGCGGCAAAGACGACCGCATCCGCCTGCTGGAGGAGGAAATCCTGCGCATGCGCGCCCGCGAGGCGCCCATCGCCGACCTGGCCGAAGAGGTGAAGGCCATCAACAAGAATGTTCAGGAACTGTCGGTCTCCCCGGCCGTCCTCTCCCGCATCGACAGCGCCCGCTTCGATACCCTGCACCTGGCCTACGCCCACTTCAAACGCCGGCCCCGCAACTCCGAGGTCAAACAACTGGAGGACTGGCTGAAGGCCCGGGTGAAAACGGAGAAGCTGAGGCTGGTGGTGGATTAGGGTAGTGGGTTAAAATCGTCGAAGCTTCAGCCGCAAATGGAGAGCGGGCCTCCAGGCCCGCTGGTAGTTCTGGGTTGTGAAAAAAGCCCCTGCGGTGATAGCACACTGCTACCATAGGCAGCCAGGGATTTATTAAGATCAGCTAAGATTCACACATCAAAAACCGAAAATATGAAAACACCCAAAAACTGGCCCCTTCTCCTGGCCATCTTCCTCAACCTCAACCTCCACCTCAACCTCCACGCCGCCACCTACTACGTCGCCCCCGCCGGCTCTGACGCCAACGCCGGCCTTTCCCCTGCCCAGGCCTTCCGTACGCTGCAACGCGCTGCGGACATCGTCCAGGCAGGCGACACCGTCCTCGTCGCCGACGGCGCCTACGCCGGCTTCGACCTGCGGGACAAGAACGGAACAAGCGCCGCCCCCATCGTCTTCCAGGCCCAGGGCGCCAACGCGCTCATCGGCCAGAGCGGGCCTGTACGCAACGACGGTATCAATATCGAAAACGCCGATTACATAGTGATCGACGGCTTCACCGTCAACGGCATGACGGGCAACGGCAACGGCATCCGCCTCGTCCTGTCCGATCACTGCGTGGTACGCAACTGCCGCTGCGACGGTAACGCCGAGCGGGGCATCTTCACCGGTTTCACCGACGATATTCTCATCGAGCACAACGTCTGCTCCAACTCCCTCGACGAACATGGCATTTATGTGTCCAACAGCTCGGACCGGCCTGTTATCCGCTATAACGAGTGCTACGGCAACAACAACATCGGTATCCACCTCAATGCCGACCTGTCGGAGGGAGGCGACGGCATCATCTCGGACGCGCAGATTTACGGCAACATCATTCACGACAATGGCCTGGCCGCCGGCATCAACATGGACGGCCTGCAAAACCCGCGGGTTTACAACAACCTCATTTACAACAACCACTTCGGGCAGGGCATCGCCCTGTTCCAGGGCGACGGCGCTATCGTGACCAACGGGGCGAAAATCTACAACAACACCATCATCGTGCCCGAAGACGGCCGCTGGGGCATCCTGTTGCAGGCGGGCGCCAATGTGAATACGGAAATTTACAACAACATCATCATCAACCGGCACGCCTGGCGGGGAGGTATCGCCGCAGAAGACATCAGCGGGTTGAAAAGCGATCATAATATTCTGAACGACAAGATGAGCGCCGAGGGGGACGGCTCTGCGGTATCCCTGGCAGCCTGGCAGTCGCTGGGCTTCGACCAGCATTCCCTGCTGGCCGGGCCGCTGAGTTCTCTGTTTCAGGGCCCCGCTCAGAACGACTTCCACCTGGCGGCCGGCTCGCCGGCCATCAACGCCGGGACGAATCTCGTTGCGGCCGTCGTGACGGCCGGCCTGGATGGCAATCCCCGCCCCAATGGCGCCGGGTACGATATCGGATGTTATGAATTTCCGCTTATCGACAAAGTAAGGGAGCCGGCCCCCGGCGGGTTGTATGTTTTTCCTAACCCGGCAAGCGGTTTTCTTACCCTGGAATGGAAGGGCCGGCAGATGGAGATGGCCCGCATCGAGTTACTGGATAGCGCAGGCAGGGTGGTTCGGGCCTTTGATCCGGATTCGCAGGGGCTCAACCTTCACGGCCTGCCGGGTGGAATCTGCCTTTTGCGCGTCGCATTGAAAAATGGCGGTATCATCTATCAAAAGATTTCAATTGATAAATAAGGGGTGGGAATTATCCTGAAGCGGCGCCCTCGCTGATGCACTAATACCCCACCTCCGTCACCAGTTTCCAGACGTACTCCTTCATGCGGCCGAAGGCAGGAGGGGCGACGGCGTAGCTGGGGTTGCTGCGGTAGATCACGGCCCGGCTCTGCCCGCCGGAACGGATCCGGAACTGATAATCATAACTGCGCTGGCCGGCGGGAGCGCCATACTCCTGCCGGGGCAGCTGCATGATGCCGCTGTTTAGGATCACTTCCTCCAGAGCCTTGAGCTGGTGGCCGTTGAGAGGAACAGCATCGGCTACTGTCCGCCGCGACATATCTACAGGCGTGGCGGCCCAGGGGCGGTTTTCATCGTAGATGTAGGTCGTGGCGATATGGGTCAGCTTGCCATTTTCGATAAGAACCTCATCGCGGGGGCTGCTGAAATGCAGGTAAATGTCCAGGCCGGCCCTGGAAGCGGGCGCGGAAGGCTCGCCGTAGGCCATCGGCTGGGCGGTCAAATGAAGGGAAAAAATCAAAAGGGTGATCAGCACAGAGAATACTTTCATGCGGTTATTTGCTTTATTTCAGGGTGATGGAATATCTGTCGTATTGTTTTATCCTGCCGCTGTATGAGCGGCCTTCCTTTGCCGGGAAAAGGTATATTTAATGGAAGTGCGTTTTTCGCGATTAAACGTATTAACGAAAAGCACAGGTGTATAAATTGTTTGGAGAATGATGAAAAAACCACATTTTCATTAAAAGGAGGGCCTGCCGGGCGGAAGCCGGCTTTTCAGAAAAATTAGATAACTTAGCGCGCTCATTCGCGGCAGCGACTGGAGGGAAGAAAAAAAATCAGGAATCTATGATACTGTCGGACAAGAAGATACTGGAAAGCATCGAACAGGGAGAGATCGTCATCGAACCTTTCCGGCGGGACTGCCTTGGAACGAATTCCTACGATGTCCACCTGGGCAGATGGCTGGCCATTTACAAAGACCACGTGCTGGATGCCCGGCGCCACAATCCTATCGAATACCTGGAGATTCCTGAGCAGGGCTTCGTCCTACACCCCAATACCCTCTACCTGGGCGTTACGGAAGAATACACCGAGACCTACAAGGCCGTACCCTTCCTCGAAGGCAAGTCGAGCGTCGGCCGCCTGGGCATCGACATCCATGCCACCGCTGGCAAGGGCGACGTCGGCTTCTGCAACACCTGGACGCTGGAGATTTCCTGCACCCATCCCGTGCGCGTCTACGCGGGCATGCCCATCGGCCAGCTCATCTACTTCCGCGTCGACGGCGAAATCCTTAATTATTATGACAAGAAAAAGGATGCCAAATACAACAAGCGTACCGATAAGCCCGTGGAAAGCATGATGTGGAAGAATAAATTCTGAGCTACAAATACTTCCACCACCACTCCTTCCGGCTGAATTTAAAGCCCCCGTACCACCGGCACAAATAGTAGAACCCGGCGATGACGGCGATCCACACGCCGTACATCAGCAGCAGGCCGGGCGCGTAATCCTCCGGCCACAGTTCTCTGGAGGTGGTAATGAAGCTGAACCATTGCCCATAACGGAAATAATGCCATAGGTGGGCGAAAAAGTGGATCACCGCGAAGTGCAGAACATAAAAGAAAAAGGGCGCCCTGCCGAAAGTGCGGAAAAAGGCCGCCAGCCGGTTCTCCACGCCTTCCAGGGCATAGAGCAGCAGCAGGGCCGGCCCCAGCGTCATACACAGATACAACAGGGAAGGCGGATACTTGGTAGTATTCAGAAAGGAAAGAACGGTGAAGGTGAAGCCCCGCCCCTGAAAATCCCAGGGGCTAGGGTCGCCGTAATGATTGATAAAGCGCAGCAGGAAAAAAACCTCGATCAGGGCCAGCCCGGCTATACCCAGAAACTGCCGGCGGCGCGCCGCTTCCCGGCACATCACCTCTCCCAGGCAGTAGCCGAGGGCCATCACGCCTATCCAGGGTATGAGCGGATAAACGGCCAACAGGCCGAAGGAATCCGTAATGGCGATCCAGCTTTCACCCTCGTGGAAGATCTTCCACAGCCAGCCCAGGCTGCCCCAGGCCTCCGGGCCGACGCCGTCCAGCAGGTTGTGGCCGGCCACCATGGCGATGCCAATGGCGAGGATCAGCCGTTTTGGCAGCCAGGACAGCAGCCCCAGCGCGATCATCCCCCAGCCGATGGCCCAGATGACCTGCAGGATGAGAAAACCTGCCCTGCCCGGCCAGGCGAACAGGATGCTCGGGCTGATCACCGCCAGCTCGGTGAAGAGCAGCCACAGGCCGCGGCTGAACAGGAAGCGGCGCAGCTTCTCCGGGCCGGCCTTGCTGTAGTAGAGGTAGGCGCTCGTGCCCGCAAGAAAGATGAACACCGGCGCACAGAAATGGGTGATCCAGCGGGCAAAAAACCAGGCGGGAGTGGTTTGGGACAGGTCGGTGGGGGCGAAAGGGGTGGACGCCCAGAAGAGGCGCACATGGTCCAGCGCCATCAGTACGATAACGGCGCCGCGAAGCACGTCGATACTCCAGAGGCGGCCGCCCGGTTGGGAGAGGTGCGGCTGTACGAGCGGCAGGTTGATATTCCTGGTCATTGGAATGTTTCTCATTTGGTTCGGCGGCAAAGATGCGGGCTTTGACGGCTGCCCGAAACCCAAAATGAGCGTTTGGCAGGGTTCAGTGAGTTATTTACAGTTTTTTCGCCCGTTTATTTTTTTCCTGTCCTATCTTTAAGCCCATTGGCCACCAAACCAGGAACCTTGGCAAACCTCCTGTCCGGCATCCTTACCGTTGCGCTGTGTGCCGTCGCTTTCTTCCTGGCCTGGCGGGCCGCCCGGCGGGAACGCTTCCGGACGGCCCTCCTGCTCCTCCTGGCCGGGGGGCTGCTGCTCAGGATATATGCCGCCACCAGCCTGTACCTGCACGAATGGGACGAGCGCTACCACGCCCTGGTAGCGAAGAACCTTGCCAGCCACCCGCTGCGGCCCACCCTGTACGAGCATCCTGTGCTGCCCTATGACTACCGCGACTGGAGCGGCAACCACATCTGGCTGCACAAACAGCCTGCCGCGCTCTGGCTGATGGCCCTGGGGCTGAAGCTGTTCGGCATCAGCGAGATCGCCCTGCGCCTCCCCTCCATGCTCTTCTCCACCCTCGCTATCTGGCTCACTTACGGCATCGCCCGGCATTATACCGATAAAAAAACGGCCCTGCTGGCCGCCTTCCTGCACGCCATCCACGGCCTGGCCATCGAACTGACGGGAGGCAGGGCGCCCACGGACCACATCGACCTCTTCTTTTTGTTCTTTATCGAACTGGGCGTCTTTTTTGCCGTCGGCTTCCTCCGCCGGCCCCAATGGCCCGCCAGCGCCCTGATCGGCCTGAGCACAGGCCTGGCGGTGCTGACGAAGTGGCTGCCGGCGCTGATCGTGCTGCCCGTCTGGGGGCTGCTGGCGCTGCGGCAGTTCCGCTGGCAAAGGCTCCTCCCCCACCTGCTGGCAATCGGGGGGGCGGCCGCGGCGGTATTCCTGCCCTGGCAGTTCTACATCTTTGAGGCTTTCCCCCGGGAAGCGGCCTGGGAACAGGAATTCAACCTCCGCCACTTCTTCGAGGGGCTGGAGGGGCACGCGCAACCCTGGTATTTCCATCTGCAGAAGATGGGCAGGATATTCGGCGAACTCATCTACCTGCCGCTGGCCTGGCTGACGTACAAACGGGCGCGGCAGTTGCTGAGTGGGAAAAAGGCCGATCTGAGCCTGCTGGCCTGGATCTGGATACCCTATATTTTCTTCTCCATCGCCCACACTAAAATGCAGGCCTATACCCTCTTCTGCGCGCCGGCCTTTTTCATCCTGACGGCCCTGTTCTTCCGCTATCTGAATATTTATAAAAAGCGGTTCCGCTTTTCGCAGTACGCGATCAACCTGGCTCTGGCCCTACTGATCCTGTTGCCCGTCCGCTATTCGATCGAAAGGATCAAGCCCTTTTCCCTCAGGGAACGCTCGCCGGCATGGGCGGAGGAGATGAAGGCCCTCAAGGGGCGGCATGAAATGGATGAGCGGACGGTGGTGTTCGGAGTGGGAAAACCCATCGAGTTCATGTTCTACACCGGCGCCACGGCCTATCCTTTCCTGCCGGAGGCGGAGGTGTTGGACAGTTTGGCGCGGGCGGGATATGGGGTTTACCGGTATGAGAGGGGGGCGTTGATTAAGTTAGGGGATTGAGGTGAGTAGTCGGAAAGACTTTCAAGCCAGGGCGCGGTGGAACACGAGCGTAGCGACTGATGAAATAAACCGCACCCTGGCGTGGGCTTAACGAAGTCAGGATGATCGCGGCGCGAAGCTACTGCCGGCTCAGCTTCCGGGCCGATATGGGGTTCTTCAGCTTCTTCTTTTTGGCCGGGGGCGGCTCGGCAGCCGTTTCTTCCGGCTTGGCCTCTTTGGGCAGGCGGTTGAACCAGACTTCCGTGCCATTGGCCATTTTCACCCGGTCCAGTTCTTTTTTGGCGACGCGAAGAACCTCGCCGCCGCTCTCCCCAAAAGGAAAGTACCGGATGTAATCCCCATCAATGGCATCCACCCTGGCCTCGATCTCCTCGCCATTCAGCAGGTAAATGTAGTCCGGTTTATCCTGAGCCTGCAGGCCGGCAGCGGAGAGGAGGAAAATGACGGTCACACCAAATAAATAATGCAGATATTGAAACATAACGGTAAATATGAAAATGATCGGTGAACGAATAGGCTTTTTGCCCTTGTGGGGGCAATAGCATACCAATTAAGCCAATGTGCTTTTACATTGGCTGCATAGGTAAAGCGTTTTTTTGAGGGAAAAATTGTGTTTTCCGCTTCCGGGCGCCTTCTTTCCGGCGCCTTTATCCTGGTTTACGGCGGCTCTTGGCGCGCTCAATACTCCAGATGATGCTGTTTTGATTTTGACTTTACTATTTTTCCTTCGCTGTGCTCGCCGTCCGAGGCTGGTCATCAGCCGAGGGTAAAACCCGATTGGCATGAGGACTGTGCCAATTGGCGCCAAGGTACACTTTTCTTGGGCTGCCATAGCTTCACGCGAAGGCATGCCCAGCATGTTGGCTTGAAATGCGATAGAACGGCCGATTGCCAAGTGGCTCCAGGAAAAATGGAAGCTTCCATCAGATTTTGTAAAGATTTTGTTTAAATGAAATGATCTTTTTTGGGTGACGATTATCGAAAATAGCTACCAAAATTTAGGAAAGTTAGATTTTTGCCACTATTTTGGTGAATCCTCAGGGGGCATGATCCTTCTGTATTTTTGGCTAAATAGTTTTCGCTAAATGACCACTTCAATAAGACGGCCGGTTTTTTCCGGCCATGAGACATTTCAATGCAGGCACCTATGGCTGAAGAAAGGATATGACTTTGTGGAAAAGGGTATGTCTTTTACTGCCGATGATGCAGTGGTTGAATTGGGTGTTGGTAAAAACATGGTCAATGCTATTCGTTATTGGATGCGGGCTTTTGATCTATTGGGGGATAACGATGAATTGACAGATTTTGCTCATTGGCTTTTCTCAAACGGAGGGAAAGACCCCTACCTCGAAGATGATGCCAGCTTGTGGCTTTTACATTACAACTTGGTACGAAAGGGATTTGCTACTTCGTACAACCTGATTTTCAATGAGCTTAGAAAGGAACGTATCGAGTTCGACAAAAGTAGTTTCATCAAGTTTATCCAGAACAAGTTTGATTCAGGGATTTCGATCAACTCTATTGGGACCGATTTTGAAGTTTTTGTCAAATTATACATAGGCACAGAATCATCAAAAGACAAAGAAGATGTGGTGGCGGGTATCCTACCAGACCTTCAGCTTGTAAGGGCTATCCAACGGGATAAACACCGGACGCTTTATTATATAGATACTAATGAAAAGGAGGAGCTCCCGGAAGAAATCTTGTTGTATGCCTTACTAACTGATCCCAATATTGGACTTTCCATAAGCTTAGACTCGCTTGAGCGGGGTTATAACAGTGTAGGCTCCATATTTGCTGTTAATCGTACCGGATTAGTTCAGAAAATAGAAAGGCTACAGGATAAATACAATTTCCTTGTATATAAGGAGGATGCTGGAATCCGGGAACTTCAATTTAGATCCAAACCTGACCCTTATAAAATATTGAATGACTATTATGGCAGTTAAATACACTCCTTCTATAAATATTTTGCGAGACAAGGATAGTGAAATAACTTACTTGCCAACTCCGAATGCAAAACGTGTAGCTAATCAGATCGCTACAGGCTTTATGAACGGCATTCGGACCTTTAACATAATAGGCTCTTATGGCACAGGTAAGTCTGCTTTTCTCTGGGCATTATCCTGGACTTTGCAAGGCAAACAACATTTTTTCGATGTTGGGGGGCTTGAAGATTATAAAGTTGAAATTCTGCCTTTTATTGGGGAGTATAACTCTGTGGGGGATTATTTGGGACGGCAGTTCGACAACAAGGAAACCGAAATCTCGACAGAGCAAATATTTGCAGAGATCTATCATCGCTACCATCAATTAGGAAAGAAGAAGGGGTTGCTTGTTTTAATGATTGACGAATTTGGGAAGTTCCTCGAATTTGCATCAAAGAACAACCCGGAGAAAGATCTATATTTTTTACAACAGCTTGCCGAATTTGTAAATGATCCTGCTCATAACATCCTTCTGCTTACTACGCTTCACCAAAGTTTCGACGCATATTCATTCTCTTTAAATAGTGCACAACGGCAAGAGTGGCAAAAGGTAAAAGGACGCTTCAGGGAAGTTACTTTCAATGAACCGGTTGAACAGTTGCTTTTTTTGGCCGGGGAAAGGTTGGGCCAAAACCTCAATATCAAACCGGATAAGAAAAAAGTCGCTCAGGCTGCTGAAATATTGACCCAATCAAAGACATTTTCACTTGACCCAAAATTTACTTCAAAACTTGCCCTAAAGCTCTACCCTTTAGACCTGTTTACAGCATCAGTAGCCGCATTGGCTATGCAGCGTTATGGACAGAATGAGCGTTCTCTTTTCTCATTTCTGGAAGATACCAATTACACTGGTATTTACAGGCGTTATGATACCCCTGCAGAACCATTTTATAATCTTGCTAACCTTTATGACTACCTTATATTCAATTACTACTCCTTCCTAACTTCTAAGTATAACCCGGACTTCTCTGCATGGTCAGGCATAAAGAGTGCATTGGAAAGAGCGGAAAATGAAATAGAGGATATTGAATTGTCGTCTGATTGCCAGAAGCTTATTAAAGCGGTGGGCCTGCTGAATATCTTCGCATCAAGAGGTTCTAATCTCCATGCCGAAATTATCCTGAAGTATATTGAAAAATGCTTGGGCATCCAAAGATCCAATGCCGTCTTGGAGGCATTGACCAATCGGAAAATATTTTTGTATCGAAACTATGAGAAGAGATTTGTGATTTCGGAAGGCACTGATGTAGATATTCAATCCGAACTTCTGTTGGCGGGCGATCAAGTTGGCGAGATTGAGGATGTAGTAGGCCTCCTCAAAAAATATTTTTCTTTTCCGGCTGTCTTTGCAAAACAACACTACTACCTTACCGGCACGCCGCGAATTTTTGAGTTTTTTATTTCCCAATACCCGGAAACTGAACTTCGTCTCTCCGATGATACTGATGGGTTTATCAACCTGATATTCAATGAAAAAATCACTGCAGACCAGGTCAAGTCCATTTCAAAGGATCATTCCGGTAACCCTATTCTATATGGTTATTTCAAAAATACCGGCGTCATCCGTGATTTGCTTTGGGAGATTGAAAAGACGAAGAAAACACGGGAAAATGTCTCTAAAGATGATCGTGTTGCTCAAAGGGAACTCAGTAATATCCAACAGCATCAGGAAATATTGCTGAACCATTATATCATTGGTAACCTTCACAGCAAGACCGAAGAAGTAGTATGGATATTTGATGGTGAAATTCAACAAATACGCTCTAAGCGCGAATTTAATAACTGTCTATCTGCAATCTGCAAAGAGGTCTATTTTAAGGCTCCTTATTATCTAAGTGAACTGGTAAATCGGAGTAAACTATCCTCCCAAATCCATACTGCAAAGAGGAGCTTCTTCCGTAGTTTGGTAGAAAATTGGACGGAGGAAGATATGGGGTTTGAGAAGGACAAGTTCCCGCCGGAAAAAACGATCTATCTTACATTATTAAGAGCGAATGGTTTGATCCCTGATCCGGAAAAAATTCATGCTCCGGTGAGCATTTCGGAAGATTCATCCTTTCTCTTGCTTTGGAAATTCGGGCAAGAATTCCTGGAGAAGGCGAAGAAACATCGCTATCCTCTTACGGAATTCTCCGATGCTTTAGAAAAGCCACCGTTCAAACTAAAAAAAGGTTTGATTGATTTTTGGTTGCCAACTTTCCTATTTTTGAAAAGGGATGAATTCGCTCTGTTTGCCAATGGTATTTACCTGCCTGAAATTAGTGCTGAAACGCTTGAACTTATAGCCAAACGGCCCCAGGATTTTGAGGTCAAGTCCTTCGATGTAGACGGGGTGCGACTGGAAATATTCAACTCCTACAGACAACTCCTGAATCAATCCAGGAAAGAAAAGGCAGACAATGCAACTTTCATTGAAACCATCCGGCCTTTCCTGAGTTTTTACAAAGCCTTGCCGGAATATGCCAAAAATACCAAACGCTTGAGGAAAGAAAGCCTCGCTATTCGCGACGCCATCGCCACAGCGACCGACCCGGAGAAAACCTTTTTTGAAGACTTTCCCAAAGCATTGGGCATTACCTTGAAGCAATTGAGGAAATCGCCGGATGCTCTTTCTGATTATGTTTCTAAGTTAAAGAATTCTATACGGGAGATCCGAACAAGTTATGATGAATTAGTAAACCGCTTTGAAGCTTTCATTATTGATGAGGTCCTTTACGAGAAGCTGGTTTTCGAACAGTATCAAAAGAAGTTGCAACACCGCTTCAAACATGTTAAAAAACATCTCCTCCTACCGCATCAAAAAACATTTTTATTGCGGGTTTCTTCCCAACTAGACCACCGGAAAGCATGGTTGAGCTCTATTGCACAAGCGGTGGTTGGGAAAACACTGGAAAACTTACAAGACGAAGATGAGCCCAAACTCTATGACAAGTTTAAAAACCTGGTTTTGGAGTTGGATTCTCTTTCCCAGCTTTCAGAAAAAACAGTAGATGAAGCAAAGGATGAGATATTCGGCTTGGAAATTGCCTCTTTTGAAAAGATCACCAAACAGGTGGTTCGCTATCCAAAGAAGAAAAAAAACGAGATTGAGCGTATTGAAGAATCTCTGAGAATGCAGCTTGGTAAGGATAAAACTCTTAATATTGCAGCATTGGCAAATGTGTTGAAGGGCCTGCTTAACCAAAAGTGAACCCAATAAAATCTGCCTACATTATGAAAGTTCGTCATGTTTTAGGTATTTCAGGTGGGAAGGATAGCGCTGCATTGGCCATCTATCTGAGGAAAAAATATCCCAGTTTGGATATCGACTATTATACCTGCGATACTGGTAAGGAGCTTGATGAAACTTATCAACTTATTGAAAACCTTGAAGGGTTTTTGGGTAAAAAGATCACGCGTCTGAGGGCAATGGAGAACAGCCATGAGGCCCCTTTTGATCATTACCTCAAAATGTACGGGGGATTTCTTCCTTCTTCAATGGCTCGTTGGTGTACAAAAAAGCTGAAGCTCGAACCCTTTGAACAATACGTGGGTGAATACCCGGTTGTATCTTACGTAGGCATTCGGGGAGATGAGGATAGGGAGGGTTACATTTCTAAAAAACCGAACATTCAGACTATTTTCCCCTTCAGGAAAAATATCTGGAGTGAGGAAATAATAAAAAAGGCGTTGTCGAATGGGAACAGAGAAGCATTGCTTGATTTTTATTATACTATTGACCTTACAGATCGAAACCAACGTTTCGAAGAACTGCTCAGGCAACCTATTGAACCTGCTTTTCAATTAGAGCATAAACTATCGCTTTTACTTGACCTGAATGTAAAAGACTTCAATCGCCTCATCTTTGCTTGGTTGCAAACGACAAATTTCCCCATATCATCTGAGACAATTTTCCCGTTGGTAGAAAATGATGAAAATTTAGTTCGGGAGGATATCTTCCGCCTCTTGGAAGAAAGTGGTGTTGGCGTACCTGCTTATTACCATAAAATACTATTTGAAGTCGAAGGGAAAAAGGGGAATTACTCTCGTAGCCGTTCCGGTTGCTATTTCTGCTTTTTTCAACAGAAAATCGAGTGGGTTTGGCTTTACGAACAACATCCTCATCGCTTTCAACTGGCTATGGAATACGAAAAGGATGGTTATTCGTGGAATCAGGACGAACGCTTGGAGGACATCATCAAGCCGGAAAGAACAAATCAAATCAAAGAAGAATTCTTAAAAAGATCTGCAAACTCTAACCCCAAATCGCCTTTCCTTTTGGATGTTTTGGCAGACGAAGAGGGGGTAGGGTGTGCGGCTTGTTTTATTTAAAAAAAGAATATGAAATACAGGATAGAAACTTGGTCAATTCGGAAACTTTTAGAGACTTTTGACCGAAAGCTATTGAATCTAAATCCACCATATCAGCGTAACGACATTTGGACTGAAAAACTCCAACGTGATCTAATTTCGACAATTAAGAAAGGACTTCCGATCCCCAATTTTTTTCTTCATGAAAGAAAAAACGGCGTTATAGATATTGCTGATGGGCAGCAGCGGACTAGGGCATTGTTACAATACAGGAATGGAGAGATAACTGACAATTCAAAAATGAAATTTAATAATGAAAAAGATTTTCTTGAATATAAACTTTCGATTCAAATCATCGATTCAAGTGTAAGTCAAGAGGAAATAATGGAATTTTACGTAAAAGTGAATCGCGCGGGTCTGAAGCTAAATACAGCAGAGTTACGTAAAGCGGATAAATTTGAATCAAAGATTTTGCCAATTTTTGAAAGGCTAACCCAAAGTCCTGATTTTAAAGCCGTTGGAATCTTTTCTCAAAGGCAACAAGATCGCATGATTGATCGAGAGTATATCGAAGAATTAGCTGCACTTTTAATTTTTGGCATTCAAGATAAGAAGGAAGCAGCAATCAAAAAACTATATGAGTCTGAAAGCAAGCTTTCGAATGAAAGACTGGATCAAATGGAGGCTGATTTTAATCGAATTTTAGGAATTGTCGCCAGAATGCAAAAATATTTCAATTTCTCTGATTCACGGTATTCTCAGAGAAATGATTTTTATACTCTTTTTCAATTTATTCACGAATTGCCAAACGAAGATGATTCTTTTTTCAAAGCTTGCTTCGAAGTCCTTTTCAAAATCGCACCTGATATTAGCCCTTCAAATGATGAGTGTGAACCATTCCAAGACTACGCTATAAACTGTGTAAGTCAGTCGAATTCAAAAAAGGCACGAGAGAATCGATTTTACTTTTTTAAAGAACTGTTGCTGAATCCGTCTCAGTCTCCCAATGATACTCAACAAGCCATTTTAGATTACTACGGATTGGAATCAATAAATTCCATGGAACAAAATAAAAATTATTTTACTATTAATGCAAAAAAAGTTTCACCTAAATTTTTGTCAGAGGCGAAATGAAATTAAAAACTAACAAAAGTCAAATAATTATTGGCTTGTCAGATGGGTTGGCAGAAAATATCTACCATTGGGAGGGCAAAGGGGATTACAGGTTAGAGTATTTGAACGAGGAAATTGAAGGTAGTAAAGGTGGTAATTCTGCTGTATTTAGGCTTATTAGCACGGAAGATGAAGAGGATGTTTCCGTCATTAAGTTTTTAAAATATCCCTTAAGGAAGGAAAGCAAACGAATAAATGATCGATTTCAACGAGAAATAGAGGCATTAAAGGAGGCAAAAGAAAGTAGAGCAAAGCATATAATTCAAATAATTACTGAGGGAGTCCATAAGCAAAAAATCGGAGAAAAGAATTTCAGCTACCGTTTTTATATTATGGAAAAAGCCGATGAAGATTTAGGAAACTTTATTCCAAAAAGTGAAAATCAACTTTCTATTACTGAAAAAATGGCCCTTTGTAGAGATATCGTAAAAGGGATCGTTGAATTACATGATTTAAAAATTTATCATAGAGATATTAAACCCGACAATATTTTTCTTATCCATGAAGAAGGCAAATCTATTTGGAAAATTGGCGACCTTGGTCTCCTGTCAAAGCGTGGAGAGGATTTAGTTTTCGAGAAAGGGAAAAAAATTGGTCCAGCAAATTGGCTGTCTCCTGAAGCAATGAATAAATTTCTTTGTGAAGGAACAGAGCGAGAATCAAATTTTGATATTGAAATTGATGATCGTTCTGATGCATTTCAATTAGGATGTGTAATTTGGTTTATATTCAATCATAACGCACCAATTGGACAGCTAGTATTTGATGATTTTTTACATAAAGATCGCAGAGTATTTAATGTCATTTCTGAAATGCTTCAACATACAAAAAAACGAAGGAGAAGTTTAATCATTTATAGTGATTTGTTAGGAGAAATTGAAAACGATTATTTGACAAATGGTGTTAAGGCATCAATTAAAAAACATTCAAATTTTTTTAACTACATCTGGAATAATATGCAAAAATTATTTTCATCATGGACGAAACAATGAGTAAGTTGTAACTTCATTTTGAAGGATTTTCAGTTAACAACTCCACAAAACAATACTCATTCTCAAAAAAATAAGGTTCATCTTTCACCTTTGTATAAATCAAATCAAATCCTCCGTTGGCATATTCCTCCAATAATTTTCTTAGTTCTGCGAGTTTACTTTCAACTTCCGATTCTTGCATATCTTCCAATGCATTCAAATCCAAATCAGACCTGGCGATAAGTGCCATCAAAATGAAGCGCACTAATTCTGTGGAGGTTTGCCAGGCCCGGATCTCAATGAATTTCTGAGTTTCCGTATCTTCCAAAGGGATACGGTAATTTTTTTTCAACCCAAGCATGGCAGCGTACATGTACAGTTCATAAACATTGGAAAAGAAGTTTCCTCTTTCGTACATGTCTTCTTCCTTACCACCGCCAACGTTTGCGAATCTGTTTACAATAGGTTCACGGTACATTTTGGCATACACCGGCGCCCGGTCTTCAAACCTTTTTATGAATTCCATACTCAGGTATTTTATCGGAGTCTGGTGATAATAGTTTCAAGCATATTACGATCTGTCCGTCTACTATCCGGTGGCAAAGCTGGTTCTATTATGTATACGCTTCCCAATTGGCCGCCTACTTCCCGGAATACCCGTTCCTGTAGCGCCTGGTTGTTGTAAAAATCCTTACTCATGATGATGCTCTGATTGTAAACTTGGCTGGCGGTGCGGCAAAATCCGATGGCATAGTTCTCTGTAAACTTGGATGTCGGGGCATCCGAAATAAGCGGATACAAATCGGCAGCCGGGCTGCTTTTTTTGGCGGAAATAATCGCCATGATAACAGCCAGTTTGATAAGGATGATATTGGAATCATTGATAGATGAGAGTATCCGCCCCTCCCCGTCAAGATTTTTTGGCATGTAATTGTCGTTAGCTTGCTTTTCCAGTTTTATCCGCCCACGTACCGATTGGTTCTCGGCAGTCATGTTGTAATAGTGCTTGTTGGCTTCCTCTTCTAGCTGTTCGATCAGGCGGTTGAACACCCTTGCCCGGGTTGATTTGGCGATGTCCCGGAAATCTTCTAAAACCTTCCTTTTTTCTTCCAGGATGGGTGAGATTTTACCGGAGGATAAGTTTTTCAGTTCTTCATCAATCTTCTTTATTTCTTTAGTCTCGGACTCAATCTTAAAATCTATGCGTTGTATTTTCTTTTCAAAATCAACAATGGTGTTATACTGGCTTTGAAATTCATTGACGACATCAAGTGAAGATTCAATGGAACCGATGGAGGAAGAATGAACAACTTCCATGATATCATGTTGAACTTTCTCTAATTTACTTTTGACCTCTTTATACTTGGCTTCCGTTTCCAAAACATTGGCAATAGCGGTCCGTATTTCATGATCTGAATGGTTTATGAAACCTTGCAGATTCAGCCCATTCTGGTAAAGGCTTTTAAACTCTTTTGAGAAATCGTGGACTGTAATTGGTTCAGGTTTGGGTTTTTCCTTATGTCTCTTGGAGCGCTGCAATAATTCTTGGATTTTATCATAAGCTTCCGATCCGTGCGGGGCTTCCCGGTCGCAGACCAAGCAGCGCTCCTTATCGAGCATTTGTTGAACAAAGATCGGTTCCGGAACATCTATGGGCAAACGGAACTCTTTAAACAATTCATTCATTGCCTTTTGTTTGGCGGCGTGTTCCCCCTCTTTTTGGCTACGAATACGGATATAGGCATCGTATTTTTTAGCATATAAATCGACCAGAAACCCCGCCCCTTTCAAAATCCAGTTCCTTGAAATCAGGCTTTTATTGATACCTGCTTTCATTTTACTTAACCCTTTGTCGGTATCTTGCAACCAATACTTTAATTCCTGTTCTCTGCTATTGAGGTCTTTTATTTTCTGGGCATCGTCAACTTTGTTCATTAAATCATCTTTCCTCTCATTAGCATAAGTAAGATTATCAGCTGCATACAGGCGTTCTTCGCCTAATCTGGTGAGCTCAAGTTGAATTCTTTGCCTTTGATTTTCCAAATCATCGCTTTTCCTTAAATCGGAAGATGCTTTGCGTAATTCGCGGTGATATTCTTTTTCTGCCGCTTCAAAGGCTCTTTGAGATACCTCTTCATAAAAGTCAAATTCGCGAATGTCTGACAATACATTGATAGCATTGGTCAAGGTACTTTTTTCTTTAAAGTCGATAAGGCTATTCACTTGTTCACCTTGAAACCACATATAGGGTTTTACGTCACTGGGCAGGATTTTTCGGAGAAGGGAGTTAATCTCAGAGGGATTGACCATCGGGCGGGAATCCAGATATTTTTCCTTGTTAAAAATGGTAAGGCTACTTTCATTGGCTTCTTGTAAAACACCCGAGTCCTTTTTTGTAACAATGTAAGAGCGGGTTAAAGTATATTCAATTTGTCTTTGGGCATAAAAAACAACGATTTCCACTTCGGCTTTTACAGAATATCCAGGTTCACAAAGGGCTTTTGCTTTGTCTGATATCAAATTGCTTCTTACCTCATTGGTTTTCTTAAACTCACGGCTGAAAGAATCAAAAACCTGATCGTATAAAACCCAATAGAAGGCATCATATAATTTTGATTTCCCTGCGCCATTATCACCAATCACCAAATTCAAGCCTTCCTGAAACTCGAACTTACATTCGCCATAGTAGCATTGAAAATTTGAGAGTGTTATAGATTGGATAACCATGGGCTTTGCTTCCTTATTTGTTGAGGTTCCTGTTTATGAGCCGAACAATATCATTCACGGATTTTCCTTCCGAATTGCTTAGGATCACCAGTTTGATTAGCTCTATGAGTTTGGATTCAGAATGGTCAATAAACTTCAATTGAGCCACTTCCTCCTTGGTCATATATCCTCTTTCCTCTACCAAGGCATCCATCAAAAATTCCTTTAATAATTCTTCTTTGCTCATACCGATGAAAGGTTTTGGTGAATGGTGTGAAGGTTCAAGTTATAGTATTGGCATATATCTTCCAATTCTTCCAAGGCAAAATACCGGTTGATAGACATAAAAGCAAAATGAGCGACACGCTCTAATTCTCGTCGCACTAACTTCCGTTCCATATTAAAGGTCTCCTCATCCATATCCGTGCCATCGAAATCAGGGGCAACAACCAAATCATGTATCACAGCAAGATGTTTATCCTGGTGCTTGCGAAGCACCCTTCCCCGTCGTTGTATAAATTGCCGCGGATTGCCTGTGCTAGAACAGAAGATGGCGAACTCCGCGCGTGGAATATCAACACCTTCGTCCAAGCATTTCATTGAGGCCAGTACATGGATAGTACCCTGCTGAAACTGTTTCAGAACTTGATCCCGAACTTTAGTTGCCCCTGTAAATTGGCTGATAACTATCTTGGGATCGATGCTTCCGATGATTTGTGAGTATTGATTGATAAGCCTTAGATCTTCTTCATCTTCAAACCATTGCTCATCATCGGGAACCGAAAACCCTTCGGGCACATAAACAAAAGTGTATTTCAGATCTCCCTTCTCTCCGAACTGTTGCTGAAGAATCTCTTTTGTCTTTTCCAGTTTGTTGGATGCCTTATGGATCACCCTTTTTCTTGCCAACAGCAGCTTTTCAACTAGATCAGATTCTTGAAATCTACCTTTTTTGAAATCGAAAAGCCTCATCAGCCTTTTTGAGATCCTTACATACTCCTCCAATTCGGGAGGAGTTAATGATACTAAATGAGGGAAATATTTGTATTGGCAAAGTACTTCTTCCTCAATCGCACGCTCCATCGGAAAAGAATAAGTATAGGGTTCACTATCCCGAAAGAAAGTCTCCATAGCGGCGGTTCCTTTAGGGTCATAAATTCTTTTTGGCGTGGCAGACAAACCGATCCTTTTATTCAAATGTACGAAAGGAAGCACTTCCAAAACCTTTGGCGAAGCAATATTATGCCCCTCATCGGCAATCAAAATACTATCGGGAGGCAGTTTTTGAAAATGGTGCTGGAATTTTTGCCGGTAGAAAGTAGCGTATGTGCAGATCAGAATAAAGGATTGTTCTCCACCAAAACGGATGAACGTCAGGAAGCCGGACAATTCACGTTCCCAATCTGTTTTGGACGATACTTTGATGATGTTTGAAAAATTAAAAGCTTTCGCTTCTTTTTCCCATTGTTCAACTAAAGTGATTGTTGGAACCAGGATAATTGCTCGATAGGACCTGTCCTTGTTTCGTTTGTATTCTTCAAACACACAGTTAAGGGAAGTAATGGTCTTTCCTGTGCCGGTTGCCATTCCGAAAATCCCCTGATAGTTATTATCAACCCAATTTTTATAGGCGTCTATTTGATAATCTCTTGCACCATTAGGATATGGAAAGCGAGGTTCGGAAAGATAGCTTTCAATCATAGTATTGGCCCTTTTTATCACTCTTTGAAAGTGAGGTTTTTGGGAATGTTCCTGCTTTTTAGAAATAAGTTGAGATTCCTGAATGAGTAACTCATTAAGGTTTTTCTCTCCAAATTCATTATGGATAGCTACCTCGACGTCTTTTATTGGCACATAGTCCAAAAAGTCAGCTTGCCCATTAAAAATTTCATCAAAGTAGTCCTGATATTCGCCGATGGCAGCCACGCCTTCCGAAGACTTCCAAGAGCAACGAATACTCAATTCTTCAAGGTTTTCTAAAAGGCCGCTCGCTGTGAAATTACAAGAGGATTTGAATCTGACATCATTTTGCCCATCTGAAAAGACACCTGATTTATAGTGGGCAATGCCATGATGAGACTGAGGTTTGATAGCTTTGATCTCTATACGTTTGGCAGCAATCAGCCAAGCCAAACACTCGAAGAAGTGCTGCCCATATTCATTAAGAGAAGCTTTTAAACTCTTGATATCATCAATTGAGAAATTATAAGCAGTTTCAGAAGTGGATTGCCCTTGGAGAATAGCGTCCTTATCTTTTTCAGAAAGAATATGATTTACTATCATTCTGACCTTTCCTCCATTACTTAAGAATTTGGCAAATCCTAAAGCCAAAACATTGATGGCGGAAGAGCTGAAATATCCTAGCAATAAGTCTAACCGCTTGCTTTCTAGTAAGGCATCCATGTGGAAGACAATTGGTTCCCAATCGCTTCCAGTTCGATATTCGCCTGAGGATGGATAACTTATTTGGTTTAGCAAGACTAAGATAATTGACGTTAGTGTTCAATAGCAAAACGCGAATAAGATACGGCGTTGTTTCCTAACAATGCAAGTCCGTGAGATGAAAAAGCACTTTTTGAATCCTCTTAAAATATCTAAGAAAACCAAATATGCCCAATCATAGGATTTTGTATTTTTTTCTACCTATTCCCTCCCCTTCCGCACCCTCACCACCACCCGCTTCGACGCCGGCGTCTTGCTCCCCTTCGCCACCGAGTCGATCGGCACCAGCACGTTGGCCTCCGGGAAGTAGGTGGCCAGGCAGCGGCGCGGAATGTCGTAGGGCACGACGATGAAGCTCCTGGCCACCCGCTCCTGTCCTTTATAGTTGCCGATGAGATTCACGACATCGCCCTTTTTCAGGCCATCCTCCTGCATGTCATCCTTGTTCATCAGCACCACCCGGCGTTCATTATATACGCCGCGGTAGCGGTCGTTCAGGCCGTAGATGGTGGTGTTGTACTGGTCGTGGCTG
>CAZAXA010000013.1:0-1224 GCA_964488965.1 uncultured Phaeodactylibacter sp.
CATCGTCGGCGTCATCTCCGCCTTCAACTTCCCGGTGGCCGTCTGGTCGTGGAACGCCATGCTCGCCCTGGTGTGCGGTGACGTCGTCGTATGGAAAGCCTCGGAAAAGACGCCCCTCTGCTCGGTGGCCTGCCAGAACATCTTCCACGAAGTGCTGAAGGCCAACAATGTGCCAGAAGGCGTCGTCAACATCATCAACGGCAATTATCAGGTAGGGGAGTACCTGTCCCATGACCCCCGTGTGCCGCTCGTTTCCGCCACCGGCAGCATCCGAATGGGCAAGATTGTGGGCACGGCCGTGGCCGCCCGCCTGGGCAGGGCTCTGCTGGAACTGGGCGGAAACAACGCCATCATCGTCACGCCCAGCGCCGACCTGAAGCTGGTGCTCACGGGCGCCCTGTTCGGCGCCGTCGGCACCGCCGGCCAGCGCTGCACGACGACCCGCCGCCTCATCGTACATGAAAGCGTTTACGAGGAAGTGAAGCAAAAGCTGGCCGGGGCCTACAAACAGTTGCGCATCGGCAACCCGCTGGATGAAAACATGCACGTCGGCCCGCTCATCGACCGGGATGCGGTGCAGAATTATCTCAACGCCATCGAGGAAGTGAAAAAAGAGGGCGGCAAATTCCTGGTGGAAGGCGGCGTGCTGGAAGGCAAGGGCTACGAAAGCGGCTGCTACGTGCGCCCCTGTATCGCCGAAGTGCAGCACGGCTACCAGATCGTCCACCACGAGACCTTCGCACCCATCCTCTACCTGATCAAATATAAGAAACTTGAAGAGGCCATCGCCTACCACAACGAGGTGCCCCAGGGCTTGTCGTCCGCCATCATGACCACCAATATGCGGGAGGCCGAGCTGTTCCTGTCAGTAGCCGGTTCCGACTGCGGCATCGCCAATGTGAACATCGGCACGAGCGGGGCGGAGATCGGCGGCGCCTTCGGCGGGGAAAAGGAGACCGGCGGCGGCCGGGAGAGCGGCTCCGACTCCTGGAAAGCATATATGCGCCGGCAGACGAATACGGTCAACTACAGTACGGAAATCCCGCTGGCGCAGGGCATCAAATTCGACTTGTAGAAAGGGGCAGGATGAATAGGGTAGGCAGGGTGTTGTGGATTGCGCCACAACGGCTGCCGTGCCGCTGTGCGTGGGCTTTGCAGGCCGGGTGTTCGGCGGCATGGGCAGCAAGCCGTTGTTGGCGGCAGTCCTTCACTTATTTATTTATT
>CAZAXA010000013.1:1324-29658 GCA_964488965.1 uncultured Phaeodactylibacter sp.
AAAATGCTGGACGAGCATTGCGTTTTTGATAGCGCCAAACTTGTTTCAATGAAGTTCAATCACTTACGAACATCGCTCGGCGATATGCCAAATTCCTTATTGAATGCCCTCGAAAAATAATTCGGATCGTTAAAGCCCAGATCGTAAGCAATTTCAGAAATGGCGAGATCGGTCGTTTGCAGCAATTCTTTGGCCTTGTGCAGGCGCACTTTTCGAATAAAACTGATGGGCGCCTCCCCGGTCAGGGCTTTCATCTTCCGGAAAAGCTGAGTTGAACTAAGGCCTGCTTTTTTGCACAGGTAGGGAATATCCAGGTCGGCGTCGCCGATCTTTTCATCGATGATCCGGCGGATATTTTGCAGGAAAAGGTCGTCGAGAGAAGGGGGTGCAGCCTGGCCTCCCTTTTGAGGAAAAACGGCAGGATACGCCGCCCGGGCGTATCGCGCCTGCAAGGCCTTTCTCAGTTCCACCAGTTTCTCCAGCCGGATAAAAAGTTCCGCTTTATCAAAAGGCTTCATCAGGTAGGCGTCCGCGCCGGATTGAAGGCCTTCGATACGGTCTTCCCGGGCGGCCCGGGCGGTGAGTAGTATTATAGGGATATGACTGGTGCGTTGGTCCTGCTTCAGGGCCTCCACCACCTCGAAACCATTCTTTTCGGGCATCATCACGTCGCTGATGATGATATCGGGGATGGTTTCGATGGCCTTTTTAATGCCGGCGGCGCCATTTGGAGCTACCTGTATGCTGTAGCTGTGTAGCAGGATGGATTGAATATAAAAGACGACGTCGGGGTTGTCTTCGATGATGAGCAGGTTCGGCAGTTCAGCATCGCCGGCGGCCGGCGGCACGGCAAATGGTTCCGCGACCGTCCGGTCGATCACGACAGGTGGAAAAGCTTCTGTTTTTTTGCCGGTATGCAGGCGGACAGGCAACTGCACGGTAAAGAGGGTTCCACGGTTCACTTCACTCGCTACTTCAATCTGTCCATCCAGTAAACTGACCAGTTCCCTGACCAGGGCCAGGCCGATCCCGGCTCCTTTTCCCTGGCTGCTTTCCGCATTATCTACCTGGTAAAAGCGATCGAAAATATGCGGCAAGGCGTCATCGGGGATACCGATCCCGTTATCCTGGATGTGGAGCGTAAGGCAATCGCTTTTTTGCGCCAGGCGCAAGCTGATTGTTCCGTTTTCGGGCGTAAATTTGATGGCATTGGACAGCAAATTGGAAATGATCTGGCGGTAGATTTCCTCATCCATGTCCATCCACAATTGCCGGATTTCACATCTGACATCCAGGTGAATTTGTTTCTTTTCAGCTAAGGACTGGAAGGATTCGCCGATGTACTGCGTATAAGAAACCATTTCGATTTGTTGATGCCGGGGCTGCAGGCTGTTATTGTCCAACCTGGATAAGTCGAGGATTTGATTGATCAGGTTGAGCAGCTTTTCTCCATTGCGGCGGATGAGTTGCATGGCCCTGGGTATGTCGGTTTGCGCTTCCGTCATGCCCAGGATAACTGTCAGCGGCGTTCGGAATTCGTGGGTAATGTTGGTATAGAGGCGGGTTTTCAGCTTGTCCATTTCTTTGATTTTTTCGGCCTCGGCCTGTTCCAGTTTGCGGTTCAACTGGAATTTATAAAACCAGTAAACGGCAGCGCCGAAAAGCAGCACGTAGCTCAGCCAGGCCCACCATGTTTTCCACCACGGCGGCAGGATGGTGATCTTCAGGCTGGCGCCGGCCTCGTTCCAGGTTCCGTCGTGATTGGCGCCTTTCACCCGGAAGATGTACTCGCCGGGGTCGAGATTGGTGAAAGTGGCGGTACGCTGCGTTCCGATGTACTGCCAGTCCTCGTCGAAGTTTTCGAGTTTGTAGGCGTATTGGTTTCTGCCGGGTTCCGTATAGTCGAGGGCTGCAAATTCGAAGGAAAAAATATTGTCCCGCCAGGTGAGCACCAGTTCTGTCGTTTGAGAAATATCAGTTTTCAAAGGCGAACCCTCCGATTTAACATCAACCGGTTTATTGGCCAGCTTAAAATCCGTCAGGACGATGGGCGGCTGAAAAGTATCGTCTTTCACCACCTCAGGCAAAAATGCATTGAACCCGCCGATGCCTCCGAAAAAGAGCCTTCCATCCCTGCTTTTGAAATAAGCGCCCGAGTTGAATTCATTGTCCTGCAAGCCATCTTCGGCCCCGTAGTTTTTGAAAATGCCCGTGGCGGGGTTGAACCTGGAAAGCCCCTGGTTGGTGCTCATCCAGAGGTTGCCGGCCTCGTCGTCGAGGATGGCATAGACCACGTTGTCGGGCAGGCCATCCGATTTTTTGAAATGGGTGAACCGTCCCGTTTGCGTATCGAAGCGGTTCAATCCGCCGCCGCCTGTCCCAACCCAAAGCACCCGTGCAGGTTCGGCAGGATCGGCCTGGATGCACCTGACGAGCGGATGGCTCAGGCTGCCGGGGTTCTTCGGGTCGGTTGTAAAAAAAGAAAAACGGGAACTGCCTGTGTCAAACCGCAGCAATCCCTGCTTTGTGCCCAGCCAGAACAGCCCGTTTTTTTGCTGAAAAATACAGGGAAAATTGCTGCCAATTTCCTTTTGCCCGCCTGAAATCCTGAGGTAATCATGCCCATCGAAGCGCCCGGTTTTGGGGTCGAAGCGGCCAAATTCAAAATGCGTCAGCAGCCAGATGCCGCCCTCCCCGTCTATATGCACATCGAAGACGTTGGGGAAAAAATCCTCGCCCTCGTAAATTTTGAAAAACTTCCAGTCCGCCAGTTTGCCGCCTTGCGGCCTGAGGCGGAACAAGCCCCTGCTGGCAGCCACCCACAGGTTGCCTTCCCGGTCTTCCTCCATGGCGAACACCTGGTCAATTTCCGAGTCGAAAGCTCTTGGCCACTTCGCCTGGTCTAAAATGATGGTTTCCGTCTTTTTGGTTTGCCAATCCATGTGCAGCAGCTTGCGGCTGGCCGTGCCCATCCATACCGTCCCGTCGCTGGCCTGGCAGATTGCCCGCAGGCTTTCGCCCTCCCAAAGCATGGCGTCCTGCTGTTCGCTGAACCGTTTTTTGTGGGGAAAATTTTGGTAAAGCCCGTTGCCATTCGTCCCTATCCAGATATTGCCGTTCACATCTTCCATCATAGCATGAAAACCAGCCTTGAAAAAGCCGGGCGTACCTGCCGCCTCCCGATGGAACTGAGCGACGATTTTGTGGGTCAGCGTATCGTAAACCACCAGCGTTTGCAGGCCGTCTATCCAGATACGCCCTCTATGGTCAATGAAGCCGTCCAAACCTTCAGCGCCTGTCAGCGGCAGGATGGGGTAATCTGCCAGGTTCACGTCGAGCGGATAAAGAACAAAGTCTTTGCGGGCAGGCCGCCATTTGGCAAAGCCGCCCGCCATCGTCAACCAGACTGCGCCCGCGCGGTCGGAAAAAATGGAGTAAAAACGCCGGTCCACTTGCGTTTCACCCAAGTCGGTATATTTAAAATCCTCCTGCCTGTAGCGCGGCCATTGCGGGTCCACATCGTCCCAGTGGAGCCGTTCGATTTCATAAGCTCCGCTTTCCTTGTCCTTTCGTATGAGGCAAATCTGGTTCCTGGTATGCACCCAGATGACGCCTTCTTCGTCCTCTGCCATTTTTTTGATGGGGTTTTTCCAAAGGCTGTTCTCATCCTCCGTTGCCCGGAATACCGTGAATTTTGGATGCTCCAGCTTCTGGTTGCCGGCAGGTATTTCCAATTTTATAACGCCGCCCTGCACGACGCCCACCCAGATGTTGCCTTCCCGGTCTTCCATCAATGAGTACACATCACTTCCGCTCAGCCCCGTGTAATTTTCGATGATGGCCGGGGCCGGGGCCGTGATATTTCCTTTCGGATATAAGCGCTGAAAAGTTTCGGTTTTCCTGTCCATGAGGTTCAGGCCATTTGAGGCGCCTATCCAAAGCCAGCCCCTGCTGTCTTCCAGGATGCACTTTATGTTGTTGTCTGAAATGGCCGTGGAGTCAAAAGGGTCATGTTGGAACACCCTGAACCGATAGCCGTCGAAGCGGTTCAGCCCGTCCTTGGTACCGACCCAGATGAATCCCTGCCGGTCCTGCAAGAGGGCGGAGATGAGGTTTTGCGAAAGCCCCAGTTCGTTCGGGATGCGCTCGAACCGGATGTTTTGGGAAAACAGGTGAAGGCTAAAAAGCAGGAAAAGCAGCCCTGACGGCAGGCGGAGGAAGGTGGTTGGATGTCGTTTGTTCGGAATCATTCGGCTGTTAATCCTGTCTAATATTGTCATCCAAAACCGGGATCGGCCTCATCCCCACAGCCGCTCCGGATACCTCCCCTCCTCCACCAATGCCTCAAAGGCATCTTCCACCATTGCCCTGTCCTCCCGGTAGGTCACCCCGTACCACTGCTCCTTGTTGGGCAGCACGCTCAGGCGGATCTTGCCCTCCTTTATCAACTGGTTCACCACGGTGGGGATGTAAAACTCCGCTTTGGGGTTGTCCCGGTTTTCCCGTACGAAGTCGATAAATTGCCGGTGAATCTCATCAAAGATGTGCTGATGGAAACCCCAGAAGTTCATGGACACCAGCGCTTTCTCGGATAAGGGGTGCTTCCGGCCGCCCTCTTCGTAAACAATACCTTCCGCCGTCCGGTGAATCTTCAGGCGCTCCGCCACGTCCGTCAGCAGGCCGTTCTCATCCACCTCGCAGATGCCCCGGTTGACGTGGCCTGCCTCCGACAGGGTCTTGTCCAGCTGATAACCGATCATGGCATAGTGATCGGGGGCGCAGTCGTTTTGCAGAAAGCGCGCCATATCTTCAAAGCTGGAAATGCCGTAGTAGTCGTCGGCATTGATCGCCGCGAAAGGCTCGTCGATAAGGTGGCGTGCGACGAGCACGGCGTGGGCGGTACCCCAGGGTTTCTCGCGCTCCGGCAGTTCGCTGATGCCTTCGATGGGCGTATTGACTGCCTGAAAGGCATATTCCACCTGTATCTTGTCTTCGAACTTATTGCCGAAGGTTTCGCGGAAGGCCTGCTCGATGTCCTTTCGGATCACAAAGATTACTTTGCCGAAGCCGGCCCGGATGGCGTCATAAATGGAATATTCGATGATGGGCTCCCCGCCGGGGCCGACGCCGTCGACCTGTTTGAGGCCGCCGTAGCGGCTGCCCATGCCGGCAGCCAGAATGAGTAAACTTGGTTTCATCGACGAGTTTTTGAGTGGCGCGCTTTCCCGACAAAGGAACTGACGCGCGACTGAACGCGCCAGCGGTGGAAGAGGATGCTCCCCACCAGAACGGCGCAGCCCAGCAGGAAGATGAAAGTCCTGGAAGCTTCAATGCCATCTGCCTGTTCTTTGTAGAAAGGGCGGATAAAAAGTACTTCAATGGATATGACAAAGGCCGAGAGCAGAAAGAGAAAAATGCTTAACGCTTTGGCCTTGCTGAGAAAAGCCGGTTCTTTTTTTCGCAGGCACTTCCGCAGAAAGAGAATGGGGTCTTCGCTATGAGGGTCGATCCTGATGAGTTCGCGCAGAATGTATTCGGCTTTGTCGTACTCCAGGGTATTGTATAAGGAAGCGGCTTTCCGGAAAAGCATTTTCTGGTAGATGTCTTCCCCTTTATACCAGTCTATATTGTGGAGAATGGCCAGCTCGATGACGATATCCACCATGAGCAGGTGCTTCTGGTAAGCGCCTATTTCGAACAAGGCATTCACGTAGGCGACGATCAGTTCGAAATATTCCTCGACGTCCAGCCGGCGGACTTCCTCCTCCTTATCCTCATAGAAACGGATGATACGCCGGTAGTTGGCCGCATCGATCTCCTTGAAGTCGCGGTATATCTTCGAGTGGTATGTCGACTGGAAGTAGGGCATGGCGTCAGGCCGGTTCTAATTGATACAGTACTGGTTTACTGGGGCTGGCATCGATCTCGAAACTGGCGATCATAATATTCAGCAAATATAAGCCATCTTTGATGGAATTGTTAACGTAGATCAGTTCCGTAATGGTACAATCTGTGCGGGGATTTTCCGGATAATTCCAGAACGCGCGGTGAGCGAGGAGTTTGCCGCCGTCCTCTTCGCGGTCGACCGAGGGCAGGTCGGCCAGCAGATGGCGGACGCCCCGTTCCACCAGAAAGCGGATGGCCTCGTGGTGAAAATACGGTGGGTTGGCGCCGGAATAATTGGTGCGCAGCTTCAGCTCATCATTGGGCAGGGTGCGGATCAGAAGGGCCTCGGTGGCCTCCTGCCCTTCGAGGGCCTGTTCGAGCTGCTCCCGGAGGATGATGCGGTCTCCGTCGGCGGCCTTAATGGGGTAAATGCTCAGCAGGCGGGCCGGGAAGTGGAAGTTATTCAGGCATTGGTTGATGGTGAAAGGTTCTCTGGCGATATGCCCCACGCATTCGGTGTGGGTGCCGTTGCCATGGGGGTTGAAGCGGACGTTGAGAAAGTTCAGCGGCCCGCCCTGAGCCGTGGATCCCACAAAATCACCGGCCACCACCGGCGCCGTTTCCATAGGCGGGGCATAGAAGCAATTGGCCGTTTCCAGCCCTTCCCGCAGGGGGATGGCGATATCCAATGGTTTCGAGAGGTTGGCGCGATAGTCGTAGCTCTGATGCCGGAAGTGTATCCACATGTGATGATGCTGTTAGTGATTCCTGGTATCCACTCCCCAGGCGAGTTTGGAGCGGATGGTTTCCATGAAGCCCACATCCTGAAGCTGAAGGAGCCTGATGCTGAAGTCATTCTTCCGAACGGCAAGCTGATGGGCCGCCGTGATCGTTTCGAAGCGCGAATCCAGCGTACATAAGAAGTTCTCTGCCCGCCCTTCGATCTCGAAGGAAATAACGGAGTCATCAGAGATGACCATGGGCCGCACATTGAGGTTGTGGGGCGCCACGGGAGTGATGACGAAGTTGCCCGAATTGGGAAAGATGATGGGGCCGCCGCAACTCAGGGAATAGCCGGTAGAACCGGTAGGGGTGGCCACGATCACGCCATCGGCCCAGTAGGTGTTCAGATAGGCGCCGTTGATGAAGGTGTGTATCGTTATCATAGAGGAAGTATCCCGCTTGAGCAGGGTACAATCATTGAGTGCGAAACGGATCTCCCCGAAGATGGGAAGGTTGGATTCCAGGTACAGCATGCGCCGCTCATCGATGAGGTACATACCTCTTTTCACCAGGCTGATGGCCTCGGCTATGCGTTTTTTTTCAATGGAAGCCAGGAAGCCGAGCCTTCCCAGGTTGATGCCCATGATCGGCACATTGCTGTCGCGAATATGAGTAGTAGCGCCCAGTATAGTGCCATCGCCTCCCAGAGTGATGAAAAAATCGAACTTTTTTACGCTGAAATCCAGGTAGCCTTCGAAGGCTCCCACATCGCGGTGAAAACGCACCTTATTTTTTATTTCTTCCAGGTAAGGAGCATAAACATAAGCGTTGATCCCTTCCTGGTGCAGGGCATCAAAGAGGTTTTGGACATGTGGAATGTCTTTATCCTTAAGCAGTTTGCTGTAGACGACTACCTGCATAGCGATAGGCAGAGCTTAAATGTTCAGGTTGAGGTGTAAAAATAACCCATTTTCCATTAAATCATTGAAGCTATATTCAATTTGTATGACCTTATCATAGTAAAGGATAATATCCAGGCCCAGGCCGCCTCCCCAGAGCAGGCGGTTGCTCAGGCCGTTCGAATGCCCGGTGTACGGGTCATGGACATATCCCAGGTCATTGTTCAGGGAAAGGCAGAAGCGGACGGGCATGCTCCGGAAGGCGGGGATGGGCACCACCTTGCCGAAGTCCATCCCCCATTCCCACAGATGGAAGCGCAAAGCAGAACGCGCCATTCCCATATCCAGGCCGTCCATGATGTAATATTCATAGCCATGCAGATAGCGGTTGCCAAAGCCCATGGCCCGGTTATCGTTATAGGGTTGCCGTCCCCGGATGAAGGAATACTTGGCATTACCCTCCAGGCCCAGGCTCCAGCGGTTGCCGAAGGGCAAATAGCGGCGGTAGTTTGCCCACAGGGTAAGGGCGTTGCGGTCATTGAATATTCCCAGCCCGTCCTTCTCGAGCAGGGCCTGGAAATAGGAGCCCCTCCATGGGTAGGGCCTTACATCGCGGTTTTCAAAAGAGAAGCGGTAGGCCAACAGGAAATAGCGCTGAAGGCTACGGCCGTCCAGGAAAAAATCGGGGTTCTTTTCCTGAACGATAAACTCGTCGACCCGGTTCTGCCTGTATCCGGCAATGAAGTCATGCGAGGCCCGGATGCGGGGCCGGTAACTCAGGGCCAGGTCGGAGTTGAAACGCTGATAGAGGAAATTATCGCTATCCCGGTAGAACTCCTGTTTATTACCCAGCGTAGCATAGTTGATCTCCCGGTTGCGCAAAAAGGAAAATTCAGCGGAAAGGCCCAGCGTCTGGGAGCGGTTGATGAACGGGACGCTGTAGCTAAGAGCATATTTGCGGGTGTAACCGTATTTTGCCGTCACTTTAAGGCGGTCTCTCTTGCCGGTAAAATTAAGGTGGGCGAACTCCATGCCGAAGTTGAGCCGCTGCAACGACCGCTCCTGCTCTACCCACCATACGTTGAAGTTACGGTCGG
The DNA here is from genome assembly GCA_964488965.1 of uncultured Phaeodactylibacter sp. Taxonomy (GTDB): domain Bacteria; phylum Bacteroidota; class Bacteroidia; order Chitinophagales; family Saprospiraceae; genus JACJXW01. Next base: position 9,930 of record CAZAXA010000013.1, read on the forward strand.
CAAGCTCAAAGACGGGCACGGGGTAAACATACCATGCTTCCTCGACCGTGACGAGCAGCTGTACCTTATTGGTGCTTCCCTCCCAGCTTTTGAAACTGATCTCGGCCCGGTTGAAAAGGCCCGTGTTCATAATGAGCTCCTCGCTGCGGTCCATTATTTGAGAAAGAGACGCAAGGCTGACCGTATCTCCCGGCCTGGCCAGCATTTCCCGCAAGATGACGCTTTCCCTCGTTTTCTTATTGCCCTTGATGCTGATACTGTCAATGTAAACATTATCCATCTGCGCGTACAACAGGCAGGGGGCAATAACCAATATCAACCATAATAATATGCGCATAAGGCTCTGAACATCTGAATCACTAAATTTATTAAACTCTGCGGAGTGATACAGCCGCATCACTCAAGCCATGGCCACTTGAACTAAGCTATTATGCTTTTCTATCCTTTCTCGGAAGGGGTTCTCAGGCGTGTTTTGATCCTTCAGAACAAGTTAACGCTTTTTGCAAAAAGCTGAAAGAACAAGAGGAGAAATGCAGATAATCGCCGGGCAAATGTTTCTTTTCTGGCATTTATTTCCTGAAAAGCGGGACAGGCTATTGTATTATACATTGAGATACGACATCAGGGCGTCGTACCGTTCCCGCAGGGAACTGACGTAGTCGGCCTCGTTGAAAGAAGCTTTAACGTCATAGTCAAAGCGGGTAAAAGTTGCTATGATCGAATGCACATTCTGCCGGTTGATCTTGATCGTAACCTCTATGCGGGCAGATTCCGGCACGGCCGAAACAAAGACGCTCAGTACGGCGGCGTTCTCGGATTCGACGATGCGGGCGATCTCGGCCAGCGAATAATCCCGCTTGCTGATCTCCAGCACCAGTATACTTCCCGGTTCGGAGAAAGAAGCTGTCCGGGCAAAGTGCAGCAGCAGTGCTTCCAGCGTAACTACCCCTATATAGTTCTCCTCATCATCCACTACCGGGATCAGAGTGAGGTGGTACTCGGCCAGCAGCCGTAACAATTCGTAGATATGGTCTTTTGCATTGGCATAAGGGCGGATCAGGGATAAACTGTAGGAACCTACCGCCTCATTGGCGTCGAAGTTCAGAATATCATCTTCCGAAATGAGCCCCAGCAATTGACGGTTGTTGACGATGGGCAGGTGGCGGACGTAAAAATCATTCATCATGCTCAGCGCTTCTTCGCCGGTATCGGAAGTGCGCAGAGGAATGATCTCATTGGATATCAGTGTTTCGGCAATCATCGCATCCGTGTTCTAATTATCATCTGTAAAACGAAAGTAAAGCCTGAGCTGTTGAATCAGTACCTGTTAAATTATTGCACACAAAGCTCATTCTGTCGGAAAACCGCTGTCCGGTTTTTTCTTCATTTCCATACGTACGATCTACTCCAGGAGTTTCCTTTTCTGGGAGGTGAACTCTTCTTCGGTAAGCAATCCCTTTTCCCGGAGTTCTCCCAGGCGCTTGAGCTGTTCAAGCAGGTCGGGCTGCCCCTCCAGCATGTCGTTGTTTTCCACCTGCACGCCTTCAGGGGCTTGTTCCGTTACGGTTTCCGCCTGCAGGCGAAAGCCATTTTTCTCGAAAGCTTCAAACTCCGGCTGTATGCGCAAAAAGGCAAGGGCGTCGTGTTCCTTGATGCGCTGAAAATCGTTGAATCCGTTGGCCACTGCCTGGCTGAGGTGAAAAAAGGCCTTTTCCGGCCTTTCATTCAGGGAGTAGGCGCAGGCCAGGTTGAAATGGGTGGCGACGTCGTTGGGTTCAATATCGAGCGCCTTGTTGAAATCTTCGATGGCGCCGTCATAGTCGTAATCCTTGTATTTCCTGACCCCACTCACTTTATAGGGATTACTGCGCGGCGGCCGCGGCCGGGTTAGCGGCGGGGGTTGTGGCCGCTCGTACTGGCGCCGGGTATCGTAGCGGCGCTCGTAGCGCTTTTCGACCCTCTCTTCGCGATGCTCTTCCCTGGTGCGCCGCCGGTACTGCCGCCGGTCAAAATCAGTGTCCCTCCTGCTTTCCAGCTGGCGGTTGTATTTGCGGTCGAAGACTTCCTGGTCCATAGAGAAGAAAGCGATGGCATCGATCAACCCAATGATCCACATCAGGGGAAACCAGCAAAAGATCAGATAAAAAATCCCTAAACCCGTTTGCCCCAGGTAGAACCTGTGGATGCCAAGCCCACCCAAAAACAGTGCTAATATGCCAGCTACATTTTTTTCCTTTTCCTTCATACTGTATTAAAATGGCAGCTGTCTCACCGGACAACCCAATATAAAGAATAATCTATAATAAAGACAATGGTCAAAGGTAGCTTTTGTTTCATCGAAAGCCTATAATGCCAAAAATTGTTAGACGACAAACCGCCGAACGCCGATAAAAAAGCCTGACAAGAATCTCATTTCCTGTTTCCGGGGGTAAATATCTTACAGGTGAGCACGGTAAAATCATCCGGATAGCTTTGCCCCCCCTTAAAGGACTCCAGTTGCTCCATCAACTTTTGGTTAAAGGCCGGGGCTGAACGCTTATAGTTATTCCTTACAAAGCTATAGAGCATCTCTTCATTAAGGTAGTCGCCGGACTCGTTCTGCAGGTCGGTCAGGCCATCCGTAAAAGACAGGATCATGGCCTCCCCGTCGAGCGGGACACAGCCCACTTCCACATCTGGCAGTACAGGGAAGGACCCCAGGATAGTGCAGCCCTTATTGAGCAGCAAAAGCTCCCCGTCGTTGACCAGCACCGGCGGGTTGTGGCCGGCATTCACATAGCGCAGGGCCTGCCGTGCCGTATCGTACTCCGCGATGAAGAAGGTGATGAAACGCTCACCCTGGGTGATCAGGTTGACGGAAGTGTTGAGGTCCCGGATGAAGGTATCCAGCGCGGTCCTTTTATTGATCAGGGTATGGAAGTTGGCCTGAAAGTTGGCCATCAGCAGAGCGGCGGCGACGCCCTTCCCGGAAATATCGCCTACACAGAAAACGATCTTGCCATCGTCGAACTCGATGAAATCGAAATAGTCCCCTCCAACGCCATAATGAGGTTTGTAAATGCTGGCCAGTTCATAGCCCGGCCTGCTGGGCATATTCTTGGGGATGAGCATGCGCTGCATCTCGCTGGCCAGTTCCATCTCCCGCTTGAGGCGTTCCTGTTCCAGTTGCCGTTTGAACAACCGCTTGTTTTCAATGGCCACCGCGATGATGTTCGTGATGGTGGTGATGAACTGCACCTTATTATACATGTCCTCCTCTTCGCTGAAGCCCCCTATGAAAACGTAGGCAATGGGATGTTCTTTGTGGCGGACGGGAATGACGACATCGAATTCCCGGATCAGCGGATGATCCGTATCTTCGACATTATTGAGCCGGCTGTATTTTTCGAAATGGCCCCGGATATCCAGCGCCAGCAGCTCTTCCTTAATACCTATGGATGCGGCGCAGGCCCAGTCGTCCTCATCGCGGACGTACAAGGCCATCTTCTTGACGCCGATCTCCCAGCTCAGGAAGGACTTATACATGTTGAAAAGCCCATCCGCCGAAACATTATTATTAATGGCCTGGGTGATATTCAATAGCCGGTTGATCTGAAGCTGTTTCAGGTTCAGTTCCCGTTCAAGCGCCTCGATATTGGACAATCCCTTTCTCAATTCAGAAAAACCTGGCATTATTGAAAAAATTGACAGAAAATGAATATAATCGGGTCAAGTAGTAAAGATATAAAAAACCATTGCTGGCTTTGTAGCATAAATGCGAATTTAGCAAGCCCTTAACATGAAATTCCCCATTCCGGGGCCACCCATCATCTCTTGGATCATTTTGTAGCCCGGTTTGATTGGAGTAATTTAGTAGCCGAATGCGATAAGGCCTTCGAGCGGCCGGCGGGCCGAAAGCTCAAATACTACTTTTATGAAGTTTATCACTTACCAGGATAAGAAGGTAGCTTACCAGTCGGAAGGGAAAGGGCCCACGGTGGTACTCCTCCATGGTTTTTGTGAAGACAGCAGCATATGGGAAGAATTCCGGGCCGACCTGCTCGAAGAGAATTTTCGCATCATCCGCATCGACCTGCCCGGCTTCGGGCGGTCGGAGGTGCTGGCCGGCGTCAGCATCGGACAAATGGCGGAGGCCGTACATGCCGTTATGCTGAACCTTGGCATTGAAAAGGCCATACTCATCGGGCATTCCATGGGCGGCTATGTTGCCCTGGCCTTTGCCCGCCGTTTCCCGGGCATGCTGTCGGGCCTGGGGCTTTTCCACTCCCACCCCTATGCCGATAGTGAAGAAAAGAAAGAAAACCGGCGCAAGAGCATAGATTTCATCAAGCGGCAAGGCCATGCCCTGTTCGTAAAGCAGCTCATTCCCGGCCTGTTTGGCCAGCAATTTGCCAGGAGCAGCGCTTTCCTTATTGAAAAACTGACTTACCGGGCTGCCAGGGGAAAAAGCGCCGGGATCATCGCCGCCCAGGAAGCTATGATCGGGCGCGGGGATGAATCCCAAACCCTTGCCGGCCTGAAAGTCCCGGTACTCTTCATTATCGGAACAGAAGACCCTGCGGCGCCGCCGGAAAGTATAGAACAAATCCACCTGCCCGATACCGCATCGATCCACATTCTGGAGAAGGTAGGCCACATGGGCCTCTTTGAGGCCAGGAAGAAAACACAGCGCATCGTGCGCCAGTTTGTAGAGTTTTGTGAAGAAAATATGCCGCAGTAATGTTGAATGAAACCCTCGTTTTTGCCGTGGCTATCATTCCGGGCCTGCTGATATGCTGGTATATCTACCGCATGGACAAGTACGAGAAGGAATCGCGCCTGCAACTGGCCATCAGTTTTACCATGGGCATGGCCATCACCTACCCCGTGCTGAAAGTCGAAGGCTGGGGCAGCGACTCCGGGTGGGATGACCCGCAGCACATGGGTATCACCCTCTTTTCCTCCTTCATTGTGGTGGCACTGACGGAAGAACTTGCCAAATACCTCACACTCCTGGTTTATCCCTACTCCCGCCCCTTCTTCAATGAGCCCATGGACGGGATCGTCTACGCAGTAATGGTCAGCATGGGGTTCGCCACTCTGGAAAATATCCTTTATGCCGGCAGGTTCGGCGTCGAAACGACCCTGATCCGGGCCTTTACCGCCGTGCCGGCGCACGCCTGTTTCGGCATCATCATGGGGTATTTCCTCGGCCTTTCCAAGTTTGCTTTTTCACTGGCCCTGCGGCGCCGTCTTCTCGCCCTGGGCATTCTGGCGCCCCTGGCCGTCCATGGCACCTATGATTTTTTCATCCTGCAGGAAGCCTACGAAGAACTCATGATCTTCGCCCTGATCATCCTGGCTGCCAGTATCTACATCGCCCAAAGGCTCATCCGCGAGCAACAGGATAACTCGCCGTTTAAAGGGAATGAGGGAATGAGGGAATGAGTGGTTGCCGGATTCCTGCCCTTCAGTCAGTCCTTTTTAACTTCTCATTGCCGGCATGCCGCTCCGCGTCCCGTTGCGTCTTCTTTTCGAGGTTTTTCCTCAGTGCCTCGGCCAGGTCGACGCCGGTTTGGTTGGCCAGGCAGATCAGGACGAAAAGCACGTCGGCCATTTCGTCGCCCAGCTGAACCCTGGCATTGGCGGCGTCTTCTGTCTTTTTGAAAGATTGCTCGCCGTAGAGGCGGGCCATCAGGCGGGCCACTTCGCCGACCTCTTCCATCAGAATGGCCGTATTGGTCAGTTCGCTGTAGTAACGGACGCCGATGGTGTTGATCCAATGGTCCACTGTTCGCTGAGCTTCCCGGATGGTCATGTCATTCCTTGTTTTTACTGTCGATAAGGATGGTTACCGGGCCGTCATTGACCAGCCCCACCTTCATATTGGCGCCGAACGCTCCGGTTTTGACGGCCAGGCCGGAAACCTGCTTCAGTTCCCCGACGAAAGCCTCGTACATGGGAATGGCAAAATCAGGTTTCGAAGCCCGGATGTAGGAAGGGCGGTTCCCTTTTTTGGTACTGCCATGCAGTGTAAACTGGCTGACTACCAGGAGTTCGCCTTTCACATCCTGAACAGAAAGGTTCATCACCCCATCCTCATCATCGAACACCCTCAGTTTGCTCACCTTTCCACACAGCCACTGGATGTCTTCCATCGTATCGGCATCTTCAATACCCAGCAATACGAGCAGGCCGGGGCCAATGGCCGACCTCACCTGCCCATCTACAGATACAGAAGCTTCGGATACCCGCTGAATGACTACGCGCATTTTTTAGGGCTAATATACTTGGTTGTTTGTTGATAGTTGCGGCAACAGACAACAAACAACTAAAATAACGTCGGCTGCCCTCCGATGCGCTGGTGTAATTCCGGAGAATCATTTTTCACGGAATTCACCTTATCGGACACCTGATAGTAATCCAGGATGTTGTCCGGAGGAGGCTGTAAGATATCCATCAGCTGTTCGATGGAAAGATCATCGAGCCAGCGTTCCTGCTTTTTGCGGGTTGGAAGCACCAGCGGCATGCGGTTATGGAGCGGGCTTACTTCCTTATTGGGAGGAGCGGTGATGATGGAGAAGCTCTTTACCGCGTAATCGTCTTTGTACCATACATCCCAGATGCCGGCGAAGAGCAGCAGCTCTCCGTTTTTGCGGAATATGCGGTAGGGTATCTTTTTCCCGCCTTCGGTACGCCATTCGTAGAAACTATCTGCCAGCACCAGGCAGCGGCGCTTGCGAAGGGGAATCCGGAAAGAAGGCCTGGCCCCGATCCCCTCCATCCTGGCATTGATCAGTTTGCCGGCATTCTTGCCATCCTTCGACCAATGGGGAATGAGCCCCCACAGAAAGTATTCCAGCCGGTTGGGATGCTCATTGGTGATGACATAGGAATGCTGCGTAGGAGCTACATTGAAGCTCAGGCGCAGGTTCTGCCCGGTTTCAATATCCCCCAGTTGCTCTTTGATCTTCTCCGGCGACGTTACAAAGGAAAACCTTCCGCACATACGTTTGAATTTTTTTGTTCCGGCCCTTCCGCTCCGGAATGCCTGTCTTTCAGCCGAATAAGGGCTTACTTACGGCTACCCGCCATCTTATTCTATTACAAATATGTTGGCCTGGCGCCTTGTTCAAAAACAAGAGATTGGGCCCCTTCATTCCGGCTTTTCCACACCCCTTTTTTTCTGCTTCCATAAAGTTAACAAAACCAGCATTTTGGCAACGCCTATTTTCCACACGATTTGTGGGCCAGGGCCTTAATAAACCACTTGCCGGCCCACATTGGCCAAGAATGGCATTTCCCCATATATTCATTAACCTGAATTGAACACTTTTTTGGGAATATCTATCCTACTTATTGACAGTAAAAATTAAAAAGGAAGCAGGGGGGCTAAAAAAAGTTTTTCAGAGGAAGGGTTTTACACAGGCTGTGGGTAAGTTTGCAGGAACGGCGGGAAACCGGAAAAAGGGGCTGTGTAAATAATGTGTAAAGCTGGTGAAGATATCTTGAGGATGAATTAACCTAAAGTTCACAGTAATTTTTCTCCACATATTAACAGCCCTGATGATGACAGAGATAGATTAAAATTTTTTCAAAAGATACTATTAGTACCCGCCAGCCCGAAATGTTTACCCGGCTATGGCCAAACAAAATCTTGTAGCATTGTTTTTCTAACATACAGATTTAAATAACCTGAGATGGGAGCAATAGTTGACGTAAAACCCCCACAACGCAATTCACCTGCCAGGAGTTACGCCCCAGCGGTAAAAGTATGGCTGGCGCTGGGTTTGTTCATGATCTTCATACAGGTTGTCGTAGGAGGGGTCACCCGCCTGACGGGTTCCGGGCTGTCTATCACCAAATGGGAGATCGTAACCGGCACTTTGCCGCCCCTCAACGCCCGGGAATGGGAGGAAGCCTTTGGCCTTTACAAGGCTACCCCCCAGTATGCAAAGATCAATGAGGGCATGACGATGAGTGAGTTCCGGTTTATCTATTTCTGGGAATACATTCACCGCCTTTGGGCGCGGCTCATGGGTTTTGTATTCATTATTCCCCTGGCGTACTTCTGGATGCGGGGCATGGTGGACAAGCCGCTGCTGAAGCGCCTGGGCATGGTTTTCCTGCTGGCGGCGCTGGTTGCCTCCTTCGGATGGGTCATGGTGGCCAGCGGCCTGGTCGACCGCCCCTGGGTCAATGCCTACAAGCTGGCCATGCATCTTTCCCTGGCGCTGATCCTGTTCAGCTATCTGCTGTGGACGACGTTTAAGGCCTTTCAGCCGGAGCGCCCGGTTTTGCACAACCGGCTGTTGAAAAAGGCTGCACAGGCCATAACCGGGCTCACCGCCCTGCAGATCGTCCTGGGGGGAATAATGGCCGGAATGAAAGCGGGCCTTTTTTACCCTACCTGGCCGGATATGAACGGAGAGGCCATTCCAGGTATCCTGCTGTCCGCCGCTAACTGGTCTGTGGAAAACTTTGTGAATTACGATGCTTCCCTCTTTATGCCCGCTCTGGTGCAGTTGGCACACCGTTCTGTATCTTATATTCTGACTATCAGTATTTTATGTTTTTTTTACAAGGCTGTTAAATTCAATCCTCCCCCTTTGCTGAAAGTAGGTTTATACCTGTTGATAAGTGTGTTGATAATTCAAATGCTGCTGGGGGTCCTTACGGTTATCAACTCTATCGGCGCGATCCCGGTGGGATATGGGGTTTTTCATCAGGCCGGCGCGCTGTTGTTATTGACGGTTATTTTGTATGTGGATTTTCAGCTCGGGAAATCAAGAAATTAACAGTTGTGGAAAACTTTGTGGAAAAGTGAATTCAGGCTCAGGCGCCCTTTTATCTTGAAGGAAAAATTTATCTTCGGCTGAAGAAAAAACAAGTACAAATGCGCCTGCTGTATTTCCACATCTTCCTGCTGGCCGGGCTTGCTGCCTGCCAAACGCCCGAACCGGCGGCTGATACCATATATTATAATGCTGCCATATGGACGGGAGATTCCTCCCAACCTGCTGCCGGCGCGCTGGCCATAAAAGAAGGCCGTATCCTGTTCGTGGGGGAAGATTATCAAAATTACCAGGGGCCGGAAACGGAACTGGTGGATGTACAGGGCCGCCTGATGCTTCCCGGCTTCATCGATAACCACACCCACTTTCTGGACGGAGGCTTCTACCTGGCCAGTGTGGAACTGCGTACTGCCCAAACCCCGGCCGAGTTTGTTCAGCGCCTGGCGGATTTTGCCCAGGGGTTGCCCAATGACGGCCGCTGGATCACAGGCGGCAACTGGGATCATGAAGCCTGGGGCGGAGAACTGCCGCGCCGCGATTGGATCGACAGCGTCTCGGCCGGCCACCCTGTCTTTGTCTCCCGCCTGGACGGGCACATGGCTCTGGCCAACACACAAGTACTGGAACTGGCGGGTGTTACCCGGGATACTCCCGATCCCGAAGGGGGAACCATTGTAAAGGATTCCCAAACCGGCGAACCCACCGGTATCCTAAAGGATGAGGCCATGAGCCTGGTTTATGCCGTAATGCCCGATCGCAGTGAAACAGAACTGGACGAGGCCCTTCAGCGGGCCATACAGCACGCCCTCTCCCTGGGCGTCACTCAGGTCCATGATGTGGGTAGCTTCGGCGGCTGGGCCGACCTGGCTACCTACCGGCGCGCCTGGGATAAGGGAGAACTGCCCATGCGCATTTACAGCTTCGTGCCCATCAGCAGTTGGGAGAAGCTGGCAAATTATGTTGCGGAGAACGGAACCGGCGATGACATGCTCCGCTGGGGCGCCCTGAAGGGCTTTGTCGACGGCTCCCTGGGTTCCACCACTGCCTGGTTTTACACTCCCTACGACGACGAACCGGAAACATCGGGCCTCCTGGTCAACGATACTACCCAACTAAGACAATGGATTCTGGCCGCCGACTCGGCAAGCCTGCACATCGGCGTTCACGCTATCGGCGACCGCGCCAACGACTGGCTGCTCGATGTCTATGCCGAGGCAGCTGCCCGCAATGGCCAGCGCGACCGCCGCTTCCGCATTGAGCATGCCCAGCACCTCACCCGAGAGGCCATCGCCCGTTTTGCTGCCCAGGGTGTCGTCCCTTCCATGCAGCCCTACCATGCCATCGACGATGGCCGCTGGGCCGAGAAGCGCATCGGCCCGGAGCGCATCAAAACGACCTACCCTTTCCGTTCCCTGCTAGACGCCGGCGCACCCCTCACTTTCGGCTCCGACTGGACCGTCGCTCCGCTCAGCCCGCTGGAGGGTATCTACGCAGCCGTCACCCGCCAAACCCTCGACGGCGCCAACCCCGGCGGCTGGACGCCGCAGGAGAAGATTGGCCTGGAGGAGGCCCTGCGCTGCTATACGGCCGCCAATGCCTATGCCGGTTTCCACGAGGACAAATCAGGTATCCTTAAACCCGGCTATCTGGCGGATTTCGTGATCCTTTCTGAGAATATTTTTGAAGTGGCGCCGGAAAAGATCAAAGACGCTAAGGTGGTGCGGACGGTAGTGAATGGGAATGCGGTTTATGTAAAGTAAAAAGTTATTGAAAAACTGTACCATTTTGGCTAAACCCTTATGGATCAGGACGATCGCAGTCAGAAGGCCGGAATACCGAAGACTACAGCCCTATTGCAGAGAATGGGGAGCGCGATGCTCTGGCCAGCCCCCTTTCTACCTTTTCCATTGATGCAGGCCGGGCATCCTACAGCAATGTCCGGCGCTTCCTGATGAACGGGCAATTGCCGCAGGTGGACGCCGTGCGTATTGAGGAGATGGTCAATTATTTTTCTTATGATTATCCAACACCTGTGCCGGATGGGCCGCCCTTCAGCGTGTACACCGAACTTGCAGATTGCCCATGGAATAAGGATCGAAAGCTCCTTCACATCGGCCTTCAGGGCAAAAAACTCCAGGAAGAAGAGCTGCTAATCTTTATACACAATTCCTGAATGATGCCAGCCCACTGTCCCGTAGGGACAAAATAGGGGTAGAATCTGGATTGGCCCTGGTATTCCGTGCCGTCAGGTAATGTGTATAAAGGTTAGGAGGCCGCGGCCGAGCAGGCAGGGTTCCAGAAGCGGCAATTTGCAGCCCAAATAGCCTGCCCCGCACACGCAGTGTCGGGGACTACCTCCAAACAAGCACTCAATATACCGGGATCACTCCTTCCGGGTCTTTTTCTCCTCCAAAATTGTATGGCTCTTCGCCGTGCACCTGCAACTCGCGGGCCGGGACGGGCAACTGGGCCGGAGTGCCGAACTGCAGCCCTCCCAGGGCGTCCAGCTCGGAATGATCCAGGCGGGGAGCGGAGCGGCGGCGGTCGAACCAAAGGCCCATGGGCGCCGTATTGAGCAACTCGATGGCCCGTTCATAGAGTATGGCCTGCAGCACTTCCTGTTCAGCGGCGTTGCCAGCAATGGGAGGCAGCCCGCCTCTGGACGCCCGCGTGCCGGCATTGAGGATGGCGATAGCCCCGGCTTTATTTCCCTGCCACAGCATAGCCTCTGCCTTCAGCAATTCGTTATCGGCAGCCAGGAATACGGGCATGGGGCCGGAAGAGTGGCCGTCGCCGGCAAAGGAGGGGGCCATTTGATTGCGGTTGTGCTTATAGTGGGAAAAATGCCATTCCCCGGCTTCGGCGGGGAAGCTGTTGAACGGCACGAACAGGAAATCGAAGGCCAGGCGCTGGTCATTGGATTGGGCCATGGGTTCGGGCAGCGGGTTTTCCCCCCGGGCTTCCACTTCCGGATAGCGGGCGGGTTGACTGCGGTCGAGGGCGGCCACCAGCCTTTGGTCCACTCTTGCCCAGAAAGGGCCTTTACCTGTTTCGGCAAAGGCGTACTGCTGGTAGCTCTGCCAGAGCTTGCCGTCCGCCAGAGGGGCGAAATCTTCCTGCAACCCCTGTTCGGCATGAGCCTGTACGGCCGCCCAGCCGGCCTGCAGGTTCTCCTCCGGCGTCCGCGGCCATTGAGCCAGGAAACGGGCGGCGTAAGAATGGCAGAGCCGGGCAAACTGGCCGGCATCAAGGGTAAGTCCGTGGAAGGAGGTATGTATAAAATCAGGGCCCAGCGATTCGGCAATGCTGATCGCCTCCTCGATTTCCTCTACTGCCGCCGCGGCCATTTCCTCATAGCTGGAGAAGGGCGCCAGGGCATCGGCGGCATCCTTTTCGCCGGCCATCAGGCCTCGGTCGAATATCAGGCCCAGGTAACCCCAGCTGAGGCCCCGCAGAAGATGAGCGGCAGCCAGCGCCGATTCATCCTGCGGCCCTCCTTTGTCAATGGAGATACCGTCCTCCAGCGCCGCCATTACGTCATTGGCGCTGGCCGCCGCTGAGAGGCAGCCATACCAGGGGCCTTCCGCGATCTGCCGGTACACTTCACCTTCGCCCAGGCGGTTGTTGTAAGCCGCCCGCGGCTCGGCGCCCATGCGGCGGGCGCCAAAGTCGTCCATGCCCAGGCTGAGCCCATCGGCGGCAACAGATAAGGCGATCACCGGCGTCGGCCCGTGCACACCCTGCCACCAGGCGGCGTAACCGGCGTCCAGTACCTTGAACAGGTCGCTGCCCGTTGCCAGCACATCATTGCGGCCGGGATTGTTCAGGTTCAGCGTGTCGATATCTTTGCAGGCAGAGGCCAGGAAGAGGGCTAAAAAGAAGGATACGGTAAGGCGTATGGTCATTTTCATATGGCCGGATATTTTTTCATTTTGAAAGTTGATAATGCGTTCAGAAAGCTACCTGCAGGCTGAAGCTGAAGGACCGCCGCAGCGGATAGTTGAAGGCATCCACCAGGAAGAGGGCGGGGCCTCCCTTCGGGCTGCGCACATCGCTGCCCGGCTGGCCGGGATAGCGGTTGGACAGCACGTATTCCAAAGCAGGACCAGCCGCCACATCGGGATGAAAACCCGAGTAATCCGTTTTCGTGAACAGGTTCCTGCCAATCAGGCTGAACCGTATGCTTTCCAAAGAACCGCCCAGGAAGTTCTCCAACTGTGCGCTCTTCAGGGTATAAGACAGGGAGGCTTCCCGAAGCATGAAGAAACTGCCGTCTTCCACGAAGTGGTTATTCGGCCGGCCGTCGTTGTACAGGCCGTCGCTCTCAAAGAAACCGGCCGCTATATCGGGATAACTGCCGAGGCCGGCATGCCGGCCGGCGCCGTACATATATTGCCGGGTAAGATTGTAGACGCTACCTCCTTTTTTCCAGTCGAACAACGCGTACAACTGCAGGCCCTTATATGCCAGAATATGGGCGAAGCCCATCCGGAAATCGGGATTGATATCGCCGATGGGCCCTGTGAGAGGGTTGCCATCCTCGTCCATCAGGCGGTAGGGGCGTTCATCAGGAGTACCCAGTTGGTCCTTGCGCACCACATAGCCCAATGCATTAAGCGTGTATTCATTGGGGTCGATATCTACCTGCTCCTGCAACTGGCCGAGATCGGTTGCGAATATTTCTCCCGTCATGATCCCAAGCGGTTGGCCTTCCTCGATGCGGAATATGCTGGAATGCTCCAGTCCGGGCCCGGTGTTGTAGGCAGGTACGGCCAGCTGGGTTACTGTTGGCTCTATGCGGCTGAAGGTTGCCGTCAACCCCCACCGGAAATCGTTGGCCTGGATTCTAAAAAGGCGGGCGAAGTCCGTATGCAACGCCCCTTCATAAATGGCGGCTTCTATCCCGCCGGCATTCTGCCATTGTCCGCTAAAGCTGGAAGCGCCGGAGAGGGGCGTCAGTAAAATGAGATCTTCGGTTTTGGATTGTACATAATTGAACTCCAGGGTAAAGCCCTTCAGGAAGGTGGCGTCGAAGCCCACTTCCGTTTCCGTGGTGCGGGAGGGTTTGAGGAAATCGTTGCCCAGCGTGTTTTTGGTAGCGACGCCGTTGATCAGCTCGAAAGATTCAAAGCGCTGGCCGAAGGCCGGCCGGTTGCCTGCGGCGCCTATGGCGGCCCGCAGCTTGAGTTCCTGGAACAACTTCATTTTGATATCTTCTGTCAGGCGGTAAGCGCCGGCCAGGCGGTAGTAGTTCTGCCAGCGTTCTTCAGGGCCGAAGAGAGAAGATTCCTCCCGCCGTAAAAGGCCGCTGAAGCTGTATTTTTTCTTATAATCGGCATCGGCAACCAGAAAACTGCTGTAGGCCACGGCCTCCTCCATCAGGGAAGAAGCTTTGACATTGCTTTGGGCATTGTCCAGGGAGCGGACACCTTCGAAGGCGAGGTTTTCGCCCCTGCCTTCATTATATTCCTGGGTAAAGTCTTCGTACAGAAATCCGCCGCGCAGCGCCAGGTTGAAACCCGAGAAGGATTTTTTTACGGTGGCGTCGGCCATAGAGGTGAAATAGCTGTCTACGCGTTGCGACTGCAACAGGGCCCCGCCATTACTGCCCTCCACGCCGGCGGTGGCCTGGGCGCCGAACAGACCGGGCGCGCTGGTGCTCAGAAAGCCCTTCTTTACAAAGTGCTCGTACTCCTGAGTGGAGCGGTTGAGCGAGGCAGCGTAGCTCAATGTTAACCATTCTTTAGGCCGGTAGCTGGCGCCCACGCTGCCCATCAGGCGTCGGCGGTAGAGCATCTGCCGGCTGTTTTCCCGCCAGTAGAGCGGGTTGGTAATGCCCATGCCGGTATTGTCGATGTCCCAGTCGTAATCGGTATCATCCTCTTCATTGCCGGCATCCAGGCTGAACATGGGGGCCAGGAGCAGGCTGTTGGCCAAAAAGCTGCCGGCGCCGTTGGCGGTGGGTTCCAGCAGTTCCTGCCGGGAGGAAGTGTACATAGAACTCATCTGCAGGCTGAAGCGATTGCTCAGTTGGTGTTCCAGGTTGGCGCGGAAGCTGTGGCGGGTATAACCTTCGAAGCCCTGGACGGCGCCCTTATCCTGCATTCGGTGGGCGGACACCATGAAATTGGCCGACTCTGCCCTGCCCTGTACGGAGAGGTAATTGGACTGAAAGGCGCCTTTGCTGAAGAGGATATCCTTCTGGTAGTCCTGTTGGTTGGGCAGCGGTATGTCGTATATTTCGTCTGCGGTAAGGTTGCCAAGTACCGGCTGCGGGCCACTGGCCTGCAGTACCTCCCGGTTGGTGAAGTTGTTGACGGGATAGGTGTCAGCCAAGTCCGAATAGCCTATTTCCCCCCGGTAGGTAACGCGGGTATCGCCCACCTTCAACCCGCTACCCCGCCGGGTGAACACCTGAATTACGCCATTGGCGCCCAGAGAGCCGTAGGCGGCGGCAGCAGCGGCTCCTTTGAGTACTTCGATCTTTTCAACATCATCGGGATTGATATCGGCCAGGGCATCCCCGCCATTCATATAGATACCGTCCACGATGATGAGGGGAGACTGCCCGTTGGCCAGGGAAGTAGCGGAGCGCAGCTGGAGAAAGCCGTCCTGGCCGGGTTGGCCCCCTACCTGGCTGACGCGCAGGCCGGCTACTTTGCCCTGCAGGCTTTGGGCAAGGTAGGGTGGCGCTGCCAAACCGAGCAGATTTTCATCAACCGTACCTGTGGAGTAGCTCATAGCTGCTTCCGCCTGGCCGGCAGCAGTGCCGGTGAGGACGATCTCCGAGAGTTTGGATGACTTGGCGATCAGGGCCACCTCTACCTTGCTTTGGCCCGATACCTCCAGCTCCAGCGTTTCGTACCCGGTCATAGAAAAGGACAGGACAGGGGGTGGAGCGGGGGTGAAAAAATTCTGCTGTACGCTGATCTCAAAATGGCCGCGCTTGTCGGTCATTGCTTTGTTGGCGCTGCCTTTTACAGTTACGCTGGCCTCTTGAAGGGATTGGCCGGTGAGGGCGTCGGTAACAGTGCCGCTGACCAGCATCGCCTGGGCAGACAGGCTGCCAAAGCCCGGGGCAAGCATTGCCGCCAACAACCACAGTTGAAGGGGTAATCGTTTTCTCATAGGATGAATTTTCTGGTTTTGGTTTTTTCAGTACAATGCAGTTGCATCAGCTTCCCTTTCCGGGCATGGCCTGCTTTCCGGCGAGGCCATACCCGAACCGGGGAGAGGGTTTAACGCAACACCTGTATCTCTACAGGTTCGGCGAGGGGCGCCGACAAGCAGCCCCAGCTTTTATCCTTTTTGATAACCAGTATCAAATATTTACCGGAATGATGAGGCTGCGCCTGTATCTGAAAGGACGGAGACCTCTGAAACTCTTTGGTACCTGGGGCAATAAACCAGTCACTGGCCCCTTCCGGCTGGTGGTAAAGGCTGTACAGGTAGTCCTTATCCGCAAAATCATACTCAATGATGACCCGGTCGCCATCCTGAATGGGTTTGTCGGCGATGATATGGGTTTCCCTGAAGATGCGGCATGGCCCGAAGCCTTCGGCCGGTAGCGTTGGTTTCTGATAGGCGCCGGATGCGGCCGGAATGGCTGTGCCGCCCGTCCTGGAAGCCAGGCCCCCGCTTACGGCCGCCTCAGGCGCCGGGCTGCTGCCTTCCTTCACCCCCACGAGCGGGTCGCTGGAATGAGGCTTGAACTGGTCATGGTAGGCCAATACCTCTTCGATCCCATATTTTGGCCCCTGGCCGGGGATATAAGCGGCCTTGCGGATGCCGTTTGGCGTACGCACTGCTACTTCGAAATAATTCGTTCCCATTTCGGCGCCCTGTATCAGCTCGCGGATGGTAGCTCCGGGTTTGCGCCCTTTTACCAGCAGGCTCAGTTGAGTAGGGTCAGGCCCGGCCCATACGGTATAGTCACAGCCATCCTCCTGGCAACAGCGGGGATTGAGCCAGGAAATGTAAAGCGGCTGGCCTGGGCGTTCCGGCACATAGATCAACTGCAGCCCCTGGATCTGGTTGCAATTGGGGTCGCTGGCAGTGACATTTACCGGGCTGAGGCCTTCGCCCAGTACCAGGCTATCGGCGCTTTCTTCTCCGATACCCCGCCTGCCTGCCGGGCCTTCATCGCTGCCGGGCAGCCTCCTGTCGTCACTGAAGACAGGAGTTTCCATGGAGATGGCCGGCGCATGGGGGCGGGGTTCGGCCTTTATCCAGAAAGAGCTGATCGGTATTTCTTTATCGCTGCCGTCAGGCCGTATGCAAACGATTATTTGCAGAGGATGGATACCCCGGGCGAGATCCTGGTTATCGAGGCGCACCTTGAAGGCGGCATCTTCTCCGGGCAATAACGCTACCTGGCCGACGGTGATGTCGCGATAGCCGGGATGTACATAACGTACCTTGGCGAAAGGCTTGTAGGCAGAACAGGGAGAAGCGGCGTCCATCTCTATGAAGCCCGATATCAGGTTGCCCTCCAGTACCGCTTCACTTTCTACAATACAGGTGTCGGGCAGGTAGGAGGGTATGGAGGCTGCGGGCAGGCGAGCGGGAGGAGCGCCGGCAATCAACGGTTCCTCACCAGGAATGCGGATGGAGACGCCTATGGTATGTATAACAGGGCTGCTGCAGTTTTCACCCCAGGCCAGTACGCGCAGGTAATAGGCGCCGGGCGGCAGGCTGCAAAGTGGTTCAGTGCGGGGAGAAACTCCCAGTGCCTGCTGTCGTTTACCATCGGCGCGCAGTGGCTGCCAGCTCCCCGGTTCGGTGCGCGCTTCCAGGCTGAATTCCCAGCTCCGGCCCTGGCAATTGTCACATTGAATGAGGGCTGCCGGGCGGTTGGCGGCGCCACAGTAACCGGCGGGCTCCACCTTGACAAAAAGGTTGGGCTGCTCACAGGGAAGAGGAGCCGGCGCCCTGGGCGCCTGGGCGGAAGGGGCAGCAGGCCGGGCCGATGCCCCTTCTTCACGGAATTCATAGCGGTAGCTTTCTTCCAGAACTTTGGAAGCAAATTTTCGGGAAATGGAGCTCGCCCCTCTGTAATCGATGCCGATGGCGTAAAAGTGGGCATTTTTCAGGCCACTGAGGGGCACCTTTGCTTCCTGCCGGTTGCCAAATTCCTGCAACCCCAGCAGCAGTTCCTTGGGCCCGTTGCCCGTCAGGTTAGCGCCGAGGTCTTTTATCCAGAAGGATATTTCCAGCTTGTCCAGGCTGGGATGTGTGAAATAGAAAGACATTTCCGCGCTCCCCTCCCCGGCAGTTGGAGTGATGGAGATGTGGAATTCCGGCGCTTCTTTGCCAAAAAGCCCCTCGAGGATATCTGCCTGCCCGCTCAGCCGAACAGCCAGGGCGAGGCATAATACCAGGATGATCAGTAATTGCTTCTGCTTCATAATGCTTAATAATGTAGTAGCGCTTATGTTTATTGCTACACGGACCGATAATGAGGAGTTCCAGTAGGTGTGCTGCCGTTCGGACGGCAATTTTGTATCCTGCTGAAGGGTGGCGCGGGCCCTTTTAGGGTTTTTCGCTTGAAAACAGGGTGTTCTGCTAAGGCCGTCTATGCTTACAGGACATCAAATCGTTCCGCAAATATAATATTTTTATTATATCTGTTATCGGGTGATGGGCCTGATTTTAAGGGAAATAGTGTTAAAATTGTGTTTAAATTTTACTGCAATATTCCATTAACAGGCTATTTAACGCAAAAAACATGGCTTCAAGGTGTTATGGCGCTGCTTTTTTTTTGTTGCTGTTCCTGGGGTGTGAACCCTCACAGCCCCGGCAGGAGGCTGGCCATGAAGGTGGGGTTGCCGATAGTATAAAAGTGACAAAAACTGAAGATACTCTGAGGCCGGTTCCTGTGCCGGAAGACGAGGCCGTCCTCAACCGCCTGGATTATGATACCACCCAATGGGCTGATATTGCCTTGCTGGACCCGACGATCCACATCGATATGAGGTATGCGACGGAAGACAATTTTGTCCGGGAAAAGATGTACCCCTGTGGCCGTTGTTTCCTGCGGCCGGAGGTGGCCAGGCGGGTGGTGGCCGCTCACCGGGAGTTGCAGCAAAGAGGGCTGGGCCTGAAAATGCTGGATTGTTACCGCCCTCATTCCGTACAGTGGAAGCTGTGGGAAAAAATGCCCGACCGCCGATACGTATCTGACCCCCGGAAAGGATCTATGCACAACCGGGGGGCTGCCGTTGACCTCACTCTGGCGGACAGCGCCGGCCGGGAGCTGGATATGGGTACGCCCTACGACTATTTCGGGCCGGAAGCGCATCCTTCCTGCAGGGCGCTTCCCGATTCCGTTCTCGCCAGGCGGGAACTGCTCCGTGATGTTATGGCCAGACAGGGCTTTAAGCCCATCCGCACAGAGTGGTGGCATTTTTTCTTCGGAGGCAAAACCTATGATTTGTCGGAGGTGTTATGGAAATGTTATTAAAATGCAGTATTCCTCTGGAAGACAGCAACAAAGCTTATATTTGCGCGTTTCGAAGGGGTAGGCTATCGGCGGATAGCTGAAAAATCATAATCAAGATGTCACAAACAGAATTTCAATCCGACGTACAAGCCATAGATACGCTCGCCGAATCCTATGATGAACTACGCAAAGAAATAGGTAAAGTGATCATTGGCCAGGAGGAGGTAGTCAAAGCAGTTATCATTTCTCTTTTCAGCAACGGGCACAGCCTGCTGGTCGGCGTGCCGGGCCTGGCCAAGACCCTGCTGGTAAGTACCATTGCCGAGGTGCTGGACCTGGACTTCAAACGCATACAGTTTACGCCCGACCTGATGCCATCCGATATCACGGGTTCTGAAATACTGGGTGAAGACCGGCAGTTCAAGTTCAACCGCGGGCCGCTGTTCTCCAACATTGTCCTGGCCGATGAGATCAACCGCACGCCGCCCAAAACCCAGGCGGCCCTGCTGGAGGC
>CAZAXA010000014.1:0-29605 GCA_964488965.1 uncultured Phaeodactylibacter sp.
TGTCGCAGGGGCTGCCCGGCAGGTGGCCCAGGCGGTAGTTGGGGAAGTTGGGCAGGGAGAAGGAGTTCCAGGAAGGCAACGCCACGCAGTGCTGGCAGACATCGCAGCTATCGCCCCGCAGGTCAGGGTTGTTAATGACGTGCAGGTAGGGGACAGCATTATTACTGTTGATATAAATCCTTCCATCCGGGCAAATGCCTTCACTCTTCCTACGGAGGCTGTTGAAGCCATATAGATGCCGGCGAAGTTGTCAACGAACATATTTGTTTCTGCATTCACAACCGGCACAGGTTCCCCTTCCTCGGCGGCGTGCACATAAATGGCGTACTGCGCATCGTCGATCCGGTTATTGCTTTTCAGGGTGAGGTTTCCGCCCTTTTCCACCTCGATGCCCCGCCACATCGTGGTGCAGCCGTGGAAAAAGCTGTTGTGCATGGCCAGCGAACCGTTTTCCCTGACCAGGATGCGGGCCCCTTTCAGCATCCGGACAACCGAATTGGCGAAGTAGCAGCTTGTATTTTCTTCCACGACCAGGCCTCCTTCCACGCAGATAACCCGGGGGGTGCCGGCTGGTTGTAAAATGCCCTGGCTGAGAGCTTCGGTGATGGTGGTTTGCCCGCCGGGGGCGCCTACGGTATTGCTTCCGTTGCAACTGGCGCAGCCTTCTATGGGGCCTGTGGCGGTAAGGGTAATTGTTTCCACCTCGCTGCCGCATTCATTAACTACGGTGTGGGTAACAGTATAGGTTCCAGGCAATAAATAAGTATGAGTAACTTCGACTCCGTTTTCTTCCGGACTGCCATCACCGAAGTCCCAAGTGTGTTCGTCGCCTGGTTGATGATACAAACTCAAAAAAGAATATT
Source organism: uncultured Phaeodactylibacter sp. (assembly GCA_964488965.1). Classification (GTDB taxonomy): domain Bacteria; phylum Bacteroidota; class Bacteroidia; order Chitinophagales; family Saprospiraceae; genus JACJXW01. Next base: position 864 of record CAZAXA010000014.1, read on the forward strand.
GCTCGGTTCCTGAAGCCAAAATAGCTTCAAAACCAGGATCAGGCAAAGGATTATCTGCTATTACAATCGTCTGCGAACTTGAACTGAAGCCACAAGAGTTACTCACATGGTGCTCTACCGGATAAGAACCGGAATCAGAAAAGCTATAAGTAGGGCTAAATTCGCTACTAGTAGCTACTGGGGGGTCTCCAAATAGCCAAAGGTGGTTGTCCTGGGGGTTCCCTTCTGAAAAGAAATTAACAAGCCCACATTCTTCAATTGAAAAATCATAATCAGCGCTCAAAGGGCCGTCTATAATCAAAGCTGTCAGCAACTGGCTATTTTCTGCAACACAGGCCCCTGATAAAGACAAGCTTATGGGAAGTTCTGTATTCGGCCCAATCCCTTCAGAAATTAACAAGTTGAGAATGACTGTAGAACAATAATTATTTCCTTGGGCTTCTAATTCTGGAATGATAAGGATTGGCCCGGTAAAATCACCGTTCGCTCCAAAAGTAGCCATTCCAGGAGGGAAAGCAATTGTCAACTCTATTTCTTCGAGCGGTTCGCCCGAACAAATAGTATACTCTATGTTTGCTTCTTCACCAGGGCAAGGTGAACCCGAAATATTTTCACTAATTATTACCGCTTCAGGGCTAGCAGCCTGATCAAACTTATATCATCAACATAGATATACGGGGGGGCAAGCTCCTGATAAACAAGAAGATATTGTATACAAAGCCCCAAATAAATACCACTAACATAACTGGTGTCAGAAGTAAGAATTGAAAACGTTTCATATCAATCGGTTTTGGTGAATGAGCGCATTAATTAGAATGCTTGATATCCAAAATACCCATTTTGCCCTACGAAAGGTGACAATAGGCCAGGTTTTAACAAAGAAAAGGCAAGAAATACCAAATATACCCGGCTCTAACCTTCCAGATGACCCACCTCCCTGCCAACACCAGGCAGATAGGGATAGCATAGATCAGGCGATTCCATAAGCCCGAAAGCCAGGCTTTTGCCCAGCAGCCTCTTCGCCTCCCCATGCCAGTATTCCGCCTGCTCCCTATCGCCCATAAAGTCATAAACAAAGTACAGGTTATAGGCCGCCCTGCCGGCCGTTTTCTTCTTTTTGGCCTTCGTCAGAGGCAGCAGCAGCTCGATAGCCTTATCCCAATTTTGATCTATTATATGAGGGGTGACGGCGGCGAAGGCCTTACCGGTGTAATAAAAGCGGCCGACAACAACATGGGAAGGGTAAAATTTGGCCAGAAGATCTTCAGCAAGCTCTTCGGCAAGGCGGTTGGCCTCGGCGTCGGCATTGCCCATGGAAGGGCCGACGGCCAGCAGGCCGCTTTCCACAGGCCTTGATTCGTAGAACATCTCGCGGGCCAGCGGTTTGCGATAGACGATCGCGCCTGTTGCGTCGTACAGGGCGATGCCCGCCGTCAGTTCCAGGTTATAGAAGGCAGTCTTTGAAATGCTATAACCAAAATTCCTCCAATTCAATATTTCGGTGGGATCGACTTTTGCCTGGTTTGTATTTTTTTATTGAATGTTAAGACGCCGCCACCGCCCACTGTCCACCGCCCACCGTCCACCAAAGTTAAAAGGCTGCCTGCCGAAAATAAAATACAAGCCAACATTTTATTCCGTCTTTAAACTCTCCACCGGATTAGCCCGCGCCGCCTTCACACTCTGAAAGCTCACCGTCAAAAAAGCCACTACAGCCGTCAACACCCCAGCCAGCGCAAACACCTGCCAGCCGACCTCGATCCGGTACGCAAAGCCCTGCAGCCAGCGGTTCATCGCCCACCAGGCCAGAGGAGAGGCAACAATTATGGCCAGCAGCACCAGCCTCAGAATGTCTTTGGACAGCAGGCTCACTATGCCCGCAGTTGAGGCGCCGAGCACCTTGCGGATGCCGATCTCCTTGGTGCGCTGCGCGATGGTATAGCCGGAGAGGCCGAACAAGCCCAGGCAGCCGATAATGATGGCCAGGAAAGCGAAGAAGGCCGACAATTTGCCGAACCGCCGCTCATTCTCGTACTGGCGGTTGAAATAGTCGTCGAGGAAGAAATGCTCGAATGGGTTGCCGGGAAAGGCCGCTGTCCAGGAGCTTTCCACATGGGCCAGCGTTTGGGGCAGGCGGCTGGTTTGCAGGCGCATGGAGTAAAACTCTCCGTTGTAGGGCGTACAGTAAAAAATAGTGGGGTCGGCCGCTTTTTTCAGGGATACCTGATGGTAATCGTTGACGACGCCGGCGACAATGGGGTTCCATTCAAAGGCAGGGATGGAAAGCGTTTGCCCAATAGCATCTTCCGCTTGCCCGAATCCCAGCAGGCGAACCGCCGATTCGGTCAAAATAACCGAAGTATCGTTGTCGCGGGGAAATTCGCCCGAAAAGGCACGGCCCGCCAGCAGTTTCATCCGGAACACCTCCAGAAAATCGTAATCCATGCTGTTGATGCGGAGCGTCACGGCCTGGTTGTCATCAGCGCCGTATTGCTTCACGGCAGATTTGTACTCCCGCTGCTTGCCCGGAACGGTAAGTGATGTGGATACCGCTTTGATGTCGGGGTGTTTGGCCAGTTCCGCCCGGAAAACGTCGATGGCGGAAGTGAAGGCTTCCCTGTCCCGATCCGAAATGCCGGGCCGTTCCACCACCAATACCTGGTCGATATCCATGCCCAGATCGCGGTTCAGCATGTAGTGAAGCTGCCGGTAAACGGTAAAGGCGCCGACGATCAGAACCACCGAAGCGGCAAACTGAAAGACGACCAGCCCCTTCCGGACTCCAATGCCGCCCGCTGAGTTTTTCAGGCTGCCTTTCAGGACGGAAACCGGCCGGAAGGCAGACAGGACAAAGGCGGGATATATGCCCGACAGCAGGCTGCCAACCAACCACAGCAACAGCAGCAGGCCCAGGAACCAGGGCTGAATGAGATTAAAGAAGTCAAAGGCCAGGCCGGAAAGGGAGTTAAAAAAGGGCAGAGCCAGAAATACCAGCGCCCAACTGATAACCAATGAAAGGAGGTTCAGCAGGGCCGCCTCCACCATAAACTGCCGGACCAGCTGCCCCTTGACGGCGCCGGCCACCTTGCGAATGCCGACTTCCCGTGCCCGCTCGACGGCGCGGGCCGTGGAGAGGTTGACGTAATTGACCCAGGCGATGGCCAGGACGAACAGGCCGATCAGCCCCATGAATAAGACGATCCGCTGGTCGCCGTTGGGCTCCGGTTCTTCAGCCAGGCTGGAATGGAGGTGAATATCCTTCAGAGGCTGCAGTTTGAGGATATCCTCCCGGTTCAGCCCCTCCATGTCCGGCTTGAATTGCGCCACAATAGCGGGAAATTTGGCTTCCAGTTCCTGTGGGTTCGCCCCTGGCTTCACTTCGATAAAGGTGTACATATCCTTGCGCTGCCAGCTTTGCCCGTAGCGCTCCGGCGCCCGGTCATAACGGCCATACAGGGTCTTGTAGGAAAAAAGCACATCGAATTTCAGGTGGGTATTGGACGGAAGATCCTTGAATACGCCGGTTACTTTCACCAGCTCGTCGTTGTAGTCGTCATCCTGAAGGCGCAGCGATTTTCCGATGGGGTTTTCCTCACCGAAATAGAGCCTGGCGTATTTTTGCGAGATGACTGCCGTCAGCGGTTCCGCCAGCGCCGTGACAGGGTCGCCCGCCGCCATCTCATAACCCATCATAGGCAGGAAAGAAGAATCGGCATACAGGAACTTCCTGTGCTTGAAGGCCAACGGCTCCGGCCGGGCCTCCTCATTGGTGATGATGACGTTGTTCTTGTAGCCCAGGTTGTACAGCCGGGCGTAAGCTGTCACTTCCGGCAGCTCGTCGAGCAGCGCAGGCCCCACTCCCGGGTAATTTTCGGCGCTGGCGATCTGCAGCTCTCCGTTAAAGTATTGCTCAAGCGCAACGCGGTAAATATTTTCCGCATTGGGAATAAAATCCTCGTAGCTCCGCTCGAACCGCACATATAATGCAATGAGCAGAAAGACGGCCATGCCGACGGCGAGCCCGAAAATGTTGATGAAACTGTAAAACTTGTGCTTGAGCAGGCTGCGAAAGGCGATGCGGAGGTAGTTTTTTATCATAATGCCGGGTGTGAGGTTAGGCAAAGGCGTGTAGAAAAAGACAGCGCGAAGGGACAAAGGTTGCTTATTTCTTCGTGCCGCCTCCATGCCTCAAACTGATGAAGAGGCCATGCGCATCCAGCGCAGCGGAAATATCAAGGCCTTACTCCGCCAAGGTGGCCGAAGGGGAGGAAGTGCAGAAGAGGATTGAGGAGTTGAAGGGGGATTCGGGATTCGGGCCCGTCTCTGATGAGCCGGGTAAAATTCGTTGATCTGCAAACCGTCTCTGCGAATAACGAATACACGCCCCCCTTGTACCTCGGCCGGGTAAAATAATACGCGAACTACCCTCCCGTATCCGCACTATCATCCATATCCCCTGTCTTCACTCCGATGAAATCCGCATCCGTGATGTCTTCCAGAAAGTTATTGATCATAAAGGCGCCGGAAAGCGGGTTCTGAAAGGGGTTGGAAGGATCAGGGAAGACATAGGCCGCCGGGAAGAACTGCCAGGCGGGCCGCCCGCCGAAGTCCAGGTCGATGCCCAGGATGACCTTGCGGATGCCGATCTGGTCGAGGGTGGTCAGGCTGTTGGAGGCATTCACATCGGCAGCCATCATTTTGATGGGCGTATCCAGAGCGTCGAGGCCGAGGATGTGCCTGGACAGGAGGATCAGGTCGAGGGTGGAAAGGCCGTTCTGGAAGTTATCGGCTTTCTGCAGGGACAGCGCCACGGGTTCGCCCAGGGGAACCTCATCGAAGAAGTAGGCGCCGTCGGCGGCGGTCGTCACCGAATCCACCAATGGGCCGCTGAGGAAGACTTTCACTCCGGCAATGGGCCGGCCGGCCTCGTTGGCCACGCGCCCGGCTATGGCGCCTGAGCCCAGCTCCGGTTGTTCCATCCCGTCCAGCGCTTCCACATCCAGCCCCAGGGGGTCGAGCCAGTCCCGGAGGCGGGACTCCGGCGTTCCCCCGCCCGTCCAGGCAAGGCGCAGGCGGCCGAAGAAGCCCGTCGTCTGATCGCAATCGTTCAGGCCGCCATGCAACTGGCCGAAGAGGCGGCCATCCTGCCCGAAGAGTCCGCAGCCGGAGGAGCCCGGCTGAAAAGTGCCGTCGCTGTATATCACCCGGAAGTGGTGGCTGGAAGGAGTAGAGACTGTGGAACTCCATACCAGCACGCCGTTGTGAACGTTGGCGGGCTGGGTGTAAAAGGCCGCCTTTTTGATGTCGCCACTGGGATGGTGGAACATCACCCCGCGCTGCGGGGGCGCGAGTTGCCGGTTCCAGCCGCTGAAGAAAACGTTGTAACTCGGAGGTATAAAAGAAGTGGTTTCCAACAGGAGAAAGTCATTTTCCTGACGGCCGGCGCGCTGCACACAACCCAGTACCGAATTGGGCGCGGGCTCGGCGCCGGGATTGCTGCAGGCAGAAGACTGGTAGGAAAAGTCGAAGCGCCACAGGTCGTAAAGCGGCGTGTACCCATCCTGGCAATGATAAGCGCTCAGGACGTAGGGCGTCGCATCCTCCGCCGTATTGTTGACCAGGGTGCCGCTGCAGTAGCCCGTCCCTTCTTCCAGCACCATCACGATGCGGCAGGCGCTGCGTTTCTGCTGTTCCCAGGAATTCCCCTCCGGGCAGTTGGCGTTCTTGTGGCAGCCCCAGGCCGTGCCAAAGCCGAAGTTGAGCAGGGAAGCGCTTTCCGCCTCCTGCCGATAGGCATGGTCGATCCGGAAAATGCGGAAACGCCCCTGCCCCCGCGCCGCCGCCGGCTCGTAATACTCAATGACCACCGTTTCACCCCGGATGAAGCCGGCCATGAACTGCCCGGAAGGGCGGTTGTTGTGGAAAGTGTAAGCGCCCAGCACCTGCTTCCCGTCCTCGCTGTACAGGAAGAGCTTCGAGCCCGGCGGCAGGTACATTTCCCGGTAGAAAGCCGCCACGGCCAGCGCCCCTTCCGAGCGGACTTTCAGCCGCCACAGCAGGCCGCCGTCCGCCAGCTCCGTCCACTCGCCGGAATTTTCCAGGGAATAATCCACCGCTACCGGCGCGGCGAAGCGCGGCGCGCCGATGAATTGCTCATCTTCCCTGAGGATGCGTTTCAGGTTCAGCCGCGGGGCCTGCCGCATTTTGAGGGGCAGGGCGCCGTGCGCCTGCCGGAAGGCTTCCGTAAAGCTCAGGGGAATACCGCCGGAGCTGGGCTGCGCTTCCAGGGCGCCCCGCAAAAAGAGGAAAACAAATGCTAAAAACAGTGTGGATCGTTGAAAACCTTTCATAGGATCATTGTTTGCCTGGAAAATGGCCGGATAAAAGGCATCTGCCGCGCAAATGCTGAGCAGGCCATGCGTTGCCAAAGGCAGGTTGAAAGGGCAGGACTGATAAGTGGTTCTTTTAAGGCTACGATGGGTAAAGGTACGGAATTTTACCCCATTATATTGTACTGAGAAAGCCGAAAGTTAGAGGATGGCACAAAACTACTTCCGGCAGGGTATGCCTCTGGCAAGTAGTGTTTAAAATGAGCGGGGCTGTCTTAAGATCAAGACAGCCCCGTTCAATATTCAGCCACCTAAGCTGTTGCGTTAATTCCGCCGGTTCTCTACTTCCACCTGAGTTCCAGCACACGCTGGCCGGCCAGATAGCCCTGCCGCAGGCCCTCGTCGCAGTCCATGCGGTAGTGTACGCCGAGCGGAATACGGGAATAGGCGTTTTCCACAGCCATTTCGACGAAAGTACCGAACGAGCGGGGAGCGCTGCGGAATTCCGTCCTGCCTTCGTGGCAATAGTCAGTGAAACGGTAGTTGTATCCAAAGATATCCGTCAGGATAGCTGCCGCGGCGCCTCCGAAGCCGGAATGGCCGGAGGGGTAGGCGGGAAATTCAGGAGTGAGCCCTTCCACGCCGGTATAGGGGTGGTTCATGATCGTCTTCCAGTCCTGGTTCATAACGCGGTTGATGTATTGCACCGGCCGCTCAACGTTATAGGTATATTTGGAATACCAGATGGCTACGCCGGCGTCGCAAAGGGCCATGCCTAATTTTGCATATAATTCCACAGCCGTTTCGAGGGAAGGCTGTTCTGCCGCAACCGCCTGATTGGCAATGGCGACCCAGCGGCCGGCCGGCGTAAAGGTTACCCCGCCAAAATCATCGCTCCAGAATTCGGCGATCCAATGGCCTTCTTCGTCCTCTCCGGCTTTGATCCGGTTTACCCAAACTTCCACTTCCTTGGCCTGGCCGTAAAATTGGGAGTTCGGGTCTTCACTCCAGGGCAGCGGCGGCCTGGCCAGCAGGTCGTCGGGCCTCATGGCGAAGGGGCGCACCTGCCCCCAATAGGGGAAAAGGGCCGGCAAAAAGTTAGGCGCCGTCGGCTGCCACAGGCCGGGGCCTGCCGGCGGCACGTAACTGGAAGGGCGGGGGTCGAGGTAAGCATTGTGCCCGGCTTCATCCGATTCCGACCATTCGAAGACGGCGTTGGCAACGGCAATACCGTGGTATTTGGAACGGTTGAATACCTCAGTTTCCAGCCCGGCGGCGAATTCTTCTTCAAATGCCCGGTTCAGGCTGCGTATCCGCTGCCGGTCAGAAGACTGTATGTGGGGATAGAAACGTTCAAACATCGTATTGTATGCCGCATTTACCACGGTTGGCCAGTGATAAACCTCCCCGTCTATCGGCCTGGGGATCGATAAGCCGGCGTAGTGCTTCTTCACAGAGAAGTGATCCGGCATGCCCGGCGCCGCAGCCTCATAGGCTGCCAGCCCGATGTAACCAAGCGCCCTGGCGGCAGCCGGCGGGCGATAACCCGGCGCGTAGCGGTCAATATCTTCAAATAACAGAAACCATTGCAGGGGTACTTCGGAAGAGTAATCCCTCGCCAGTTGCGATCCGCCAACAGGTTCGCTTTGGTCTTTCTCACAGCCGAAAAAAACGGCCGCAAGCGTTGCCAGGAGAAGTGTTCTGAGTAAATGCCTCATCATCAGGAGAATAATTTGTTTATAAATGTAAAACGCCTTGCCATGAAGGCCGTATGTACAACCGGCGCAGACCGAACTGATCCTCGATTGCGCCGGCCTTGCATCTGCCACAATCTGAAAGGGGGGATTAATCAGAAAGGAACAAGCATTAACTTACTGAGGGGGGAGCCTTTTCGCATATACGAAACTTCCAATTAAAGGTTTCAATATGTTTGTCCCTTTTGTATGGAAAAAAATTGGCCCGTGCCAGAGGCCGTGAAGTTGTAAGCAACCGGGCATAATTGTATTGTAAAAAACCCGGGAGGCGCATGACAGGGTGCGCTTTTCCAGCGTGCCCTGGCTTGAACTTCCCCCGGCCTTTACATAATTTAAACCTGTCCGGCCGCTTATGTATTTAAAAATTCAGGTAACTATTTGAGGAGTGGGCATAATTAACATGGAACGGGGGTTGTGCAAGAAGGGATAGTACACTGATCTTTTAGGATATATTAGGATTTATTATGATCGTAATTCACAGTTGGGTTGATCTTAACGAATCTTAACAGATCTTAATAAATCCCTGGCCACCGCAGGCGGCAGTGCGCTATCCCTTCCTGCACAAACCCGGGCCGCAAGGCCGAAAGCCTACAGGTCTTCCAGCCCCAGCGCTTCCACTCCCTGCTCAAAGACGATATCCACCGGGATGGCAGCCGCCGCCAGGCGGTCCAGGTCCGCCCGCAGTTGTTCCCCGATATTGCCTTTGGTGGCTACCAGTTGAGCCACACCCTCATAGTTGCCGTCCCCTTGAAGAGTGAGAATCCGCTCGGAAAGGGAAGCCACGGCCTGCTCCATCTTGTCAAAATTCACCCGGTAGGCGCCGGTTTCCGCATTGCGCTCGAAGGCGCCCTGCTCGGCGAAGTAATTGAAGCGGATCATATTGGCCTTGCCGTGCGCGCTGGAGGCGCCAAAGCGCACGGAGCGGAAGATTCCGGCCATAAAGGTGGTGTAGTAGTCTTTCAAATCGCCCTCCAGCTCACCCTTGTCGTGCAGTTGCTTGATCATGTACAGGCCCAGGATGTCGGCCTTACCTTCCTCCAGGGCGGAAGCATGTTCTTTGAGCGCCTCGCGCACCGTGCCCTTGCCATTTATGGTGTTCTTGATACCCAGGCCATGCGCCACTTCGTGGAACATGGTATTGGCAAAAAAGGCGTCGAAGGTAATATGCTGCCGCTGATCCTCAGCGATCAGCATATCAGCGATGGGAACCAGTATCTTATCGAACTTGGCGCGCATGGCGTTTTTCAACTGCAGGCGGCGGGTGCCCTTCTTGAGCTGCACCTCCTCGTCATTGGGCAGGTTGATGGCGATGGTCTTGCTGCCGGCATTGCAATCCCCCGCGTAGTACACTACGTCGTAGGCGTTGAGCTGGGCGTCGCTACCGGGTTGTTCCGCCTTGTATTTTGCCGGCACGGGCAATCCCCGCTGCAATTCGGGCAGGAAGGCGGCGTACTTGTCCAGGCGCTCGCTCCATTCCATATCTTTCACCAGGACGTAGCATTCGTGCGCGGCCTTATAGCCGAACAGCTGGTCTTCATAGGTCTCGATGGGCCCGATGACCACGTCGATCTGGTTGTCCTTCATATCCAGCCAGGCCATATCGCTGGCCTGATAGTCGTCGGACAGCAGGGCGTCCGCCCTCAGGTTCAGGTATTTTTTCAGCGCTTCGTTTTCGGCCAGGGCGGCGGCCTGCCGGAGGAAGCCGGCGGCTTTCTGCAGCTGTTCGGCAAAGTGTTCGCGGTAAGGGATGGCCTTCAGCTTGCCGGCCTCGTCGCGGCGCAGCAGGGTGTACAGGCTTTGCTTGCCCTCCAGCTGGGCCGCCTCGAATTCCTCCTTAGTCATATCGGCGGGATAAAAATTGGCGCCGGCCGGCTTGGGGCCTACGCCGTAGATGAAGGGCTCGTTGCCTTCGAGGCGGTCCCAGGGGCCGTAGTTGATTGTAACGTAGCGCTCGAGCTTTTCATTGGTGAGGGCTTCCATCAGGCTGTCTCTGTGGCCGTAGGCTTCGTACCAGAACAGCTCGTCCATGATCTTTGCCGCCTCGATCAATACAGGGATCATCTGTTTCTGCTTACCGGCCAGCTTGCCGATGTCCGTCGTCAGCCGTACCGGCACGTATTTGGCCAGGCGTTGATCGATATCTACGATGAGGGAATCTGCCGGTGAAGTTTCTTCTTCAGTTGTCTCCTGCGCGGCATTGCCGCCGCAGGAAACCATCAGCCCCAGCAGGCTTGTTAACAAAACTGCATTGAATAAGCGCATAGTTTTTGAGGGGGAATTTAGCAATTTTTTATAGAATTCAGTATTACCGGCGCCGGAACGAGTTGGGTTCAATACTTCATAAATTTCCATACCCCCAACATGCGCCCTTCCCCGTAGGCCTGAATGAAGTAAATACCTTTGGGCAACCCTTCCAGGCTAAGCTCAACCCTGGTGGATGAGACAGACAGCTTACGCAGCTCCCGCCCCAGGGCGTCGAAAAGAATCAATTGCTTTTCTCCGGCATACCCCATTTCCAGGATTACCTTATCAAGAGCGGGGTTAGGATACAGGCGAGAGCCGGAACCGGCGGATGGGGTGGGTGCTAAAGCGGTGATCATCAAAGTATCGCAGGGAGAACCGGCCAGTGGCCCGAGGGCATAATTGGGATAGTGAGGAATCGTCCTTTGGATGCGCCGGGGCAGGCGCAGGCCTTCGAATTGCACCCTGGCCGCGTCCGGAGCACTGTCGCCGACGCCAATCAGGTGCAGGTACGGCTCGGAAGCCTGCGGGGCGATGAATATGCGGCCGTAAGGATTCCGGTACATCTGTACAAAGCTGCCTCCAAAACCGCTGGGCGGCGTATAGGAGGCCCGAAGGGTGTCGGGAGGGTTCTGAAAAGGAACCTTGATAACCCGGTACCAGCGGGAAAAATAAACGTACTCCGAATCTTCGGAAAAGGTGCTACCGCCGCCCCCGAATATGCCGTTCTCCAAATGGGAGAAGCCCGCCTCGTTCAATTCCCCGCTGCAGCGGTCGAACGTCAGGTACTGGGCCCCGCATTTGGAGCTGAACCGCACCAGCCGCTCTCCGGAAGGGGAAGCCGACAACGAGCGTTGCCAGCGGCAGGGCGGGAACGGGAAATCATAGCCCAGCGTCTGCGTTTCGTGCTGCTGCGGCCCTTCGGGTGTGAGCAGTATCTTGTGGTATTCCGCCGTGCCGAAGGTGTTGGTAATGTCTACGGGATAGAAGCGGGCGTTGGAGAGCCGGCCCTGGCAGCGGTCGAAGTCCAGGAGGGTAATGCCGTGCCAATAGTCGCATTTCGCGAACTTTGTCCCATCCGGCGAAAAGCCGCCGAGGCTAGGTTGGTCCAACAAAAAATTGCCCTCGTAAATATCAGGCCCCAGGGTATCTATCCGGTACAGGCTAATGCCAAGTAGTAGATGTGCAGGCCGTTACTGTAGTACAACACTTTGGCGCCCAGGCTATCAGCCATGATGTGGCCATAAAAGTCCAGATTAACCGGCCGGCGCTGCGGCTGGGCCTGCGGAGGATTGGTATGGAAATCAATTACCCCGCCTGCAAAATCGGGATGTGAAGTCTCAGAGGTAAATAGGCCGATAATTATTTCGAATGAGAAGCGCTTATTGTTTGGGGAGAAAAAACTTTGACAACAATGTAAATATTAGGGATAGGTTGTCAATTTCCAAACTCTTTCATAAAAATGCAAAAAAAGATCGCCGAAGCTTATCTCGCCGTGCAACCTTGGGGCAGAGAATTTCGTAAAACGACCAACAATCGCGTAATCTTTTGTATTACAATGCAGTGAGATAGCCCGGCCTTCCGGGCTATCTTTACTATTGCTCCACTTCAAATTCCTCAGCTGTTCATAAAATTGATTACCGTCCGCACCTGCGCCTCGGCGAAGCGCTCCACGACCTCATCATCCATCAGCAGCATAGCGTCATCGTAATTGTCGAAGAATAGGTGTTCCACCAGGATGGCGGGCATCACGGTGCGGGTCAGCACAAAGAAGCGGGCTTCCTTGTCGTGGTCGCCGTCGGAGGTGTCGGCCCGCATGCTGATGCGGCCCCCCAGCAGGTCTTTCACGTTATCCCAGTGGAATTGGGCGACCTTGTCGGAAGTGGTCAGGCCGGGAGAGGTGTACACCTCAAAGCCGCGGGCGGCGCCGGAGCCGGAAGCGTTGGCATGGTTGGAGATATAGAGGCCTTTGCGGAAGTTGCGGTGGTACCAGTTGGCCATATCGACCCGGTAGTCCAAAGAGATATCGAGGTATTCATGGCTGACGATGATATTGCAGACGCCCAGCTTGCCGAGCTTGGCCGCCACCCGGTTGGTCAGCGTCCGGTTCCAGACGCCCTCGTAGAAATAGCGGCCGTCGTGGAAAGTGCCTTTACTATGCTGGTACATTTTGCTGGGGGCAGTGGTATATTTGCCGTCCTTGTCCAACCCGCCGTGGCCGGCATCCAGAAATACGCAGAAATTATCCATCTTGGAATTCGATTTGGTTTTCAACGGGGTAAATTACTAATAAAAACCGTGCAAAAAAATCCCACCTCAGGCTTTCTCCCTCCAGGTATCTTCCAATTGAAGTATATTTGCAGCCAAAAACCGCCACTATGAAGCGATTCCTCTGGCTTACCGCCCCGGCCCTGCTGCTGGCCCTGGGCTGCAATAAAGACGAGGGCCCCGGCCAGGCGCAAATTGACCAGGAACTGATCGAGGCCTACCTGGAAGCCAACCAGCTTACTGCCGGGCGGCATTCCTCCGGGCTGTACTACATCATCGAGGAGCCCGGAAGCGGCGGCTCGCCCAACATCAACAGCGAGGTGCTGGTCCATTATAAAGGCTACCTCCTGGATGGAACCGTCTTCGACCAGACCACCAGCAATGCCCGCACCTTCTTCCTCTTTCAGGTCATCCAGGGCTGGCAGATCGGCATCCCCCTGTTGCAAAAGGGCGGGAAAGGCACTTTCTTCATTCCCTCCGGGCTGGGCTACGGCCCCCAGGAACGAGCCGGCATCCCGGCCAATTCGGTGCTCATCTTCGAAACGGAGCTGGTAAACTTTCAGTAATGTGGTGAGGGAGCGATGAGGTGAGGGGCAATTGGGAATGCACTCACCTCACCACCTCGCCACATTTCCTAATTCTCCGACTTCACCCGGTTCTGCTCCTCTTCCAGGCCGGTATTGCGGCGGCGGGCGCCTGTCACCTGGTCATTGCCGAGCAGGTAGGAGAAGCTGGCGCGGAAGCGGCGGCTGTCCCAGCCGCCGGCGACGTCGAGGTCGAGGGCGCCGAAGCGGCTGACGCCATGCCATTCATTGGTCCGGAATATATCGCTTACCGCCAGGCGGATGTTCCCGCGGCCGTTGAGGATTTTCTTCTGGATGCCGGCGTCCATGCTCCACATGGCGTCCATCTCGAAAGTGCCGCCCCAGAGGGAGGGCGAGTTGTACCAGCCGGAGACTTCCACGGAGAAGTCGTGCGGCAGGCGGAAAGTATGCTGGCTGTAGATGTTAAAGGTAGTAGCGTTCAGGTCGACCAGCTTGCCGTCGCCGTAGTCTGCCTTGTTCTGAGTGTAACTGCCGGTCATATTGGTAAAGACACTCCACCATTTGGTGATGGTAATGGGCGCGCTGACGCTCAGGCTGTAGTTATACTGGTCGGCCAGGTTGAGCCAGGTGATATAGCTGGCGTTTACATCCGCCGTGTCGGTGATGCGGGTGATCAGGTCTTTGGTATGGCTGTAGCTGAGAGTCGTATTGAAGCGGTAGTTGAACGTATGCGTCAGTTGGATATTGTTGGCATACTCGGGGCGCAGGAAGGGGTTGCCCTGCTCGTAGGTCAGCTCGTCGAGCTTGTTCAGGAAGGGGTTGAGGTCCTGATAAGAGGGCCGGTTGATGCGCCGGCTGTACGACAACTGGAAGCTGTGTTTTTCGCCGGGCGCATAGGTCAGGCCGCCGGATGGGAAGAAGTCCACGTATTTCCGGTCGAAGTCCTCGCCCTCTTCGCCTTCGCGGAAGCTCGTCAGGTCTCCCGTCGAGTGCGTTTGTTCCATACGCAGGCCCGCCTGCACGCCTACCTTTCCAAACTGCCGGTTGTAGTTGACGTAAGCGGCGTTGATATTCTCCTCGTACACGAAGCGGTTGCTCCGGTTGGTGTTCAACACCGGCGTTTCGTCATACACATCGAAGAAGCGGAAGGTGTTATCGGTGGCGACATAGGCCAGCTTCATGCCGGCGCCCAGTTGCCCGCCGAGCAGAGGCCGCTCGTGGTCTACCTTGAAAGTATAGATATCGATATCCGTCGGCGTTTCGTTGGTATTGATCTTTTCCCGGAAGAGGACATTTTCCGTGGGGTCGAGGTAAAAGTTGGGCTGGTAGGCGGCGCCGTCGTTTCGGATGCGCGCGTAGTCTGCGTCGATTTTCCAGTGCGTTCCGTTCTTGTTTTCTATGCGGTAGTTGAGGTTGAAGTTCAGGTTGTTCCGCTGGTTGTCCTCGCTGCTTTGAGCGAGCAGCACCGTATCCACCCGGTTGAAGGCGATCGGGCCGAAGGGGGTGCGGCTGTTGCCCCATCCGTTATTGTCGCTGAGGTAGCCGCTGGCCAGGAAGCCCACGATGTGTTTCTCGCCCAGGAAGAAATCCGTACCTGCCTTGAAGTTGTGGCTCGACCACTTATACCCCTGCTGGTTGTCCTGGTCGTAGAACATGCCCAGTTGACGGCGGTAAAGTTCCATAAAATTGCGGTTCTCGCCCTCGTAGTGGCTGTAACTTCCGAAAGCATTGAGTATGCTGTTGCGGTAATTGCCGCTCAGCGTTCCGTTATATTGCGGCACTTTACCTACGGAGTAGCCCAGGTTGAGGTTGGCGTTGGCGCCCAGCCGCTTGTCCTTTTTCATGCGGATATTGATGATGCCGGCATTGCCTTCGGCATCGTATTTGGAAGAAGGGTTGGTGATCACCTCGATGGCCTCGATCTCGTCGCTCTGCACCGTCTTCAGGAAGGCCGCCAGGTCGGCAGCGCCGAGCGGCGAGGGTTTCCCGTCGATATAGACCTGTACGCCGGCGCGGCCCAGCAGGCTGATGTTATCGTTGTTGTCGACCACCACCCCGGGCGCCTTGCGGAGCAGTTCGAAGGCAGTGCTGCCGGAAGCGTTGATGGTATTTTCTATGTTGAACACCATTTTGTCGGGGCGGACCTCCACCATGGGCTTTTCGGCGGTGACGACTACTTCGGAAAGCTCCACGCTGGCGTCCTGCATGCGTATCGCCGGCAGGCCGAGTTCCTGGCCGGGGCTGGTTTCGAATACATCAGTACGGAAGGGAGGCAGGCCTACGTAACTGATATCGATCCAGTATTTTCCCTCCGGCACGTTATTCATCGTAAAGGCGCCGTCGGCATTGGTGATCTCGACTTTGACGAGGCTGGAATCGGCGGCGGCGTTCAGCACCACGTTGGCAAACTCCAGGGCGGCCCCGTCCGGCCCTTCGACTTTGCCGCTGATCTTCGCGCCATGGTTATATTGTGCAAATGTAAAGGTGGGTAGCAGGCACATGAGCGCCCACAAATAGCCGGAAGCTATCGTTCTCATTACGTCGGGTTTGTAGTTAACAATCGGATGATGGGAGCAAATGTAGGGGCGGGGGGAATAAGGGCGCGTAAAAAATCGACGAACTGAAATATTCTTATACCAAAGGTGGGTATTGGGCCGGAATAGCGGGCTGTCTTGGTTGTTTGTTGTCTGTTATTTGCGGCGGCAACCTTAGGACAACAAACAACAAACAACAGACAACAACCGCCCCCTCAGGCCTGCGCCTTGGGCGTACTGAAGTTCATCGGCGGGAAAGGCGGTTGTTCCGGCTCATCGATGACGCCGAACTGGGCCTCGAATTTTTTGATATTATCTGCCAGGGCGCGCATCAGCCGCTTGGCGTGCTGAGGGGTGAGGATGATCCTGGATTTGACCTTCGCCTTGGGCACGTTCGGCACCAGGCGTATGAAGTCTATCACAAATTCGGAATTGGAGTGGGAGATGATGGCCAGGTTGGAATAGGTTCCTTCCGCTACTTCTTCCGGCAATTCGATATTTAACTGGTTTTGTCCTTTCTTTGTATCTGGCATGTTCAGGATATTTGGTGAGTAAGTCCTGCCAATATCGGAATTATAAACAAACCAAACAAACGATGAAAGAATACCTGGCTGAAAATCAGAAATTATGGGACGAATGGGCCTCCTTCCATCCCGGCACGGAGATGTATGATATTAAAAGTTTCCTCGAAGGCCGCAATTCCCTGATGCCGATCGAGCGGGAAGCGCTGGGCGAGGTAAAGGGCAAGCGCCTGCTGCACCTCCAATGCCACTTCGGGCAGGATACCCTCTCCTGGGCGCGCCTCGGGGCGGAGGTTACCGGCGTCGACTTCTCGGAAAAGGCCATTGAAACCGCCCGGAGCCTCAACCGGCAGCTCGGGCTGAATGCGCAGTTCATACAGTCCGACGTTCTGGAACTCAAAGGGAAACCGGAAGGGCAGTACGATATTGTCTTCACCTCCTACGGTGTGCTCACCTGGTTGCCCGGCCTGCGGCCCTGGGCGGAGGCCATCCGCGAATACCTGAAACCCGGCGGCATCTTTTTCATAGTGGAATTCCACCCTGCTTTCATGATCTTCGACCCGGAGAACGGCCAGGCCGTCTACCCTTATTTCTATGAGGAAACCCCTCTGGAAATGGAAATAAACGGCAGTTCCTACGCAGGCCGCTACGAGGGGCCAACCCGCAGGGAATACTGCTGGCAGCATTCCCTAAGCGACATCATCATGGCGTTGCTGGACGCGGGCCTGTCCCTGCAGGAATTCAGGGAATACGATTATTCCCCATACGACTGCTGGCCTAAGCTGGAGGAAATAAGCCACGGGAAGTTCCGGTCGAAGGTATTGCCCGGGGCGCCGCACCTCTTTTCTCTGAAAATGAAAGGCTGAGCGTTTACTTCTTGGCCTTCTTCTTCCCCTTGCTGAAGGCATCCGGTACTTCCAGCTCGATGAACTCCTTGATCTGTTCCAGGGTCATCTCGCCGGCCATTTCGGCGTCCACCTTTTTACCGTCCACTTTGGGGAACTTGATGTTCTTCTTTTTGAAGCGGATATAGGGCCCCCAGCGGCCGTTCTCCACGGAGATTTTCTCTGATTCCCAGTTGTGGATATAGCGGTTGGACTCCTTTTCCAGCTTCTGTTCGATGAGTTGATGCATCTCCTCCTGGGAGAGGTTGTCGAAATTGTATTTCCGGGGTACGTTGACGAAGATGTCGTTCCACCTGATGAAAGGCCCAAAGCGCCCCTTGCCCTTGTGGATGGGCAGGCCTTTATAGGCGCCCACCGGCGCTTCCTCTTTTTGCTTCTGGCGGATCAGCTCGACGGCCCGTTCCAGGGAAACGGCGAGGAGGTCTTCTCCTCGCGGGATGGAGACGAATTTTTCACCGTGCCGCACATAGGGCCCGTAACGGCCAACGCCAACGGCTACTTCTTCGCCCTGGTGCTGCCCCAGGGTTTTGGGCAGGGCGAACAGGGCCATGGCCTCGTCGTAGGTGATGGTTTCCATCGATTGCCCCGGCTGAAGGTTGGCATAGCGGGGTTTTTCCTCTTCGCCGAGTTCCTCGGGAGCGCCGATCTGCACGACCGGCCCCAGGCGCGTCATCCGGGTGAGTACGGTCTTTCCGCTCTCCGGGTCTCTGCCGAGGATGCGCTCCCGGGTGGGGCGGTCCGCATTGGCCATGGTATGCTCCACCGTATTGTGGAAGGGGCCATAGAAGGATTCCAGCATGGACGTCCATTCCCGCCCCCCTTCGGCGATCTTGTCGAATTCCTTTTCAATATCGGCGGTGAAGCCGTAGTCCATGATCTCCTGAAAGTACTCGCTGAGGAAGTCGCTCACAGTGATGCCCATATCCGTTGGGAAAAGGCGGTTTTTTACGGCGCCGGTGATCTCCGATTTCTTTTCTTTATGGATATTGCCTTTTTTATCCAGGGTAAGCACCTGATATTCGCGTTCTTCCCCCTCGCGGCTTTCCTTTACCACATAACCCCTCCCCTCTTCCATGATCTTACTGATGGTCGGGGCGTAGGTAGAAGGGCGGCCGATGCCCAGTTCTTCCAGTTGTTTGACCAGGCCGGCTTCGGTGTAGCGGGGGGGGGTTTTTTTGGGGGGGGCCTGTGCCATTTGTCTCCTTTTTTTTCCCGGGGCCGGGGGGGGGTGGGGGGGGGGGGGGGGGGGCCGAAGCGTTCGGTAGCGGTGAGGTTGTCCATGGCCAGTTCCTGCCCTGCCTTCAGCGGCGGCAGCATGCCCTTGGCCTCTTCCTCATCCTCATCATCGGTAGATTCCAGGTAAACCTTGAGGAAGCCGTCGAACTTGAGCACCTCGCCCTCTGCCTTGAGGTAGGCGTCGGGCTGGGTGGAAATGCCGATCTTAACGATGGTTTTTTCGACCACTGCATCTGCCATCTGCGAGGCGATGGCCCGCTTCCAGATAAGTTCGTAGAGGCGTTGCTCGTCCCGGTTGGTGGATACGCTCTGGCGGTCGATATAGGTGGGGCGGATGGCTTCGTGGGCTTCCTGGGCGCCGGCGGTTTTACTTTTGTAGCGCCGGGTTTTGACGTAATTCCTGCCATAAAGCTGCTCGACCTCCCGGGCAATACCGGCCAGGGCCGTTTCGCTGAGCGCCGTAGAATCGGTACGCATGTAGGTGATATGGCCCGCCTCGTAAAGGCGTTGGGCCACCGACATGGTACGTTGTACGGAAAAGCCCAGTTTGCGGCTGGCCTCCTGCTGGAGGGTAGAGGTGGTGAAAGGAGCCGTAGGGCGGCGCTGGAGGGGCTTTACCTCGATATCGTCGATGCGGAAGATGGCGCCGCGGCACTTTTCCAGGAAGGCCTGCGCGTCCTGCCCGGTATCGTAACGGGCAGGGCTCTCTGCTTTGAGTTTCACCATTTTCCCCTGTTCGTTCCTGACGTCGAAAACAGCGCTGACGCGGAAAAAAGGTATGGACTCAAAATTGATGATCTCCCGCTCCCGCTCCACGATGAGCTTAACGGCCACCGACTGCACCCGGCCGGCCGAGAGCTTGCCCTTGATCTTGCGCCACAGGATGCCGGAAAGTTCATAGCCGACCAGGCGGTCCAGCACCCGGCGGGCCTGCTGGGCATTGACCAGGTTGACATCCAGCTTGCGGGGATGTTGCACCGCATTCTGAATGGCCGGCTTGGTGATCTCGCGGAAAACGATGCGCTTGGTTTTATCTTCGTCCAGCCCCAGCACCTCGCAGAGGTGCCAGGAAATGGCCTCCCCTTCCCGGTCTTCATCGGTAGCGAGCCACACCTCATCCACCTTCCTGACCCATTCTTTCAACTCCTTGACTACCTTCCGCTTCTCCGGCGAAACGACATATTTGGGCCTGAACTTATTTTTGACATCAACAGCATCTTCACTTTTTTCGAGGTCGCGAATATGTCCGAAACTGGATTTCACCGTGAAATCCTTCCCTAAAAACTTTTCAATGGTCTTCGCCTTGGCAGGCGACTCTACAATCAGCAGGTTCTTTGGCATATTTAAATCTGGTTTTTTAATTGAGGGCCTTACCCTTCAGAGAATGCAAATGTATGAATTTTAGAATTTGTTCCTTCTTTGACAATTTTTGCGGGCCAGTTGAAAACCGGAAAAATGCGATCCCATTCCACCTGAGCCAAAGCATTTTTCCGGTTTTCAGGTGGCTCAATACCACAAAAATTGTCAAAGAACCAATTTGTTCAATGCAACGGCACATTTGCCGCGCATTATGGCCACAAATATATGCCTTCTGCAAGATTAATGCCAGGACAGGCGGCCGCCCTGCCGTCCTGCCCGTTTTTTGGGCCAGGCATATAATAAGAACTTTTTTCCGGCTGGTTATCAGAAACTTGGCGCCAGGCGCTTTGCCCATCCTGAAAACAAGCGTCACTTTAACATTTATTTCATATAATTTTTATCATAATAAATTTTACCCGGCCTGTTTTTTTGTAACTTTGTCCCGCTCTGGCAGCAGGGAGAGGATATTGGCCAACAAATGGAAGAGCGATCTATATTAAAATAATTTATCGGGCATGTACGCGTTATACTGTTGCATATTTATTGTAGTGGTCCTTTGACAATTTTTGTGGTATAAAACCGATAGTATATACAGCTTAATTTTTAATTACGCCTATGCGCAGGTATTGGATACTGGTATTGATGGCGGCATTCTGCACCGCATTATCTGCACAGCGGTACTTCCCTATAAAAGTCGATAAGAAGTGGGGGCTGATCAATGCCGACGGCAAGATCGTCCTGTCTCCGGTTTATGATGCGATCGGGGAATTCAAACGCTTCGGGTATGCGGTCATGCAGCGGGAAGGCCGCGTAGGCCTGCTGGGAGACGGGGGCCGGGAGCTGGCGCCGCCTCAGTACGACGACATCAAAGTGCTGGACTCCACGCTGATCGCCGTAATGGACCGCAACCAGTGGATGGTGATCGACCTGTTCGGGAACATCATCCTGGAGAAGGGCTATCAGCGGGTGGAAGTGTGGAATGGCTTTTACCTGGCCTATATGCAGGGCGGCAAGTGGGGCCTGAGCGACAAGTACGGCAACAAGCTGGCCGAACCGGTGTATGACAACATACAGTCGGAAGACGGACAGTTCTTCATCACCACCCGGGCAGGCCGCCTCGGCCTGTTGTCGGCTACGGGTAGGGAAATATTGCCCAACGAAGCCGAAGAGATACGTTTTTTCAGCGACAGCCTGTTCTTCTACCGCTCCGCCAACCTGTGGGGCGCGATCGACTTTTACGGCATCCGGGTCATTCCCGTCGAATACAGGGCTTTCAGCCGCATTTCCGAAAACTTCATCAAGCTTACCAAAAACGATGGCCTGTACGTCTACTCCATTCCTTGTTCGCGCATCATTTCCAACGGCAGCTTCGACGATTTTTACTCTTTTTCCCGGCGTTATGTGATCGGGAAAAAGAAAAGGCAGCTGGGCCTGCTGGACTGGTGCGGCAACCAGGCGCTGCCGCCTGCCTACAACGAGATACAGGCCTACGACCGGTCGCTTTTCCGCGTCAATTACCAGGGCCAGTGGGGCATGGTCAGGGTGGGAGGCGCCTCGGTCATCCCCTTTGAATACGACTATATTGCCCCGCTGCGGGGCAAGGCCTGCGTCGTTAAAAAGGACGGGCGTTTCGGTATCGTCAACGTTCAGGGAGAACAGGTAGTGCCTCCGGTTTACAACCGCATAGAACTGAACGGCAATTCGGCCAGGGCTTACCGCCGGCAGGGCGAAGGGCAGCAGGAAGCCCTCACCCTTTTCCAGCTCGATGACGAGGGGCGGGTGCGCGATACCAGCAGCTTCCGCCGCCATTTTCAGGTCTCTGTCGGCGGAAGCGCCGCCGGGGATGGCGCCCTTTCGGAAAACGGCGGCAATGATTACCTGCTCGACCGCTTCGAGTGGTTCTATTCTCCTCAGGAAGACCGATGGGGCCTGCGCCGCCTGG
Source organism: uncultured Phaeodactylibacter sp. (assembly GCA_964488965.1). Classification (GTDB taxonomy): domain Bacteria; phylum Bacteroidota; class Bacteroidia; order Chitinophagales; family Saprospiraceae; genus JACJXW01. The sequence continues at coordinate 22,498 of CAZAXA010000014.1, forward strand.
AAGACGGAGAGGCTCAGATCGAACCCAAATTCCACAGCGTACAGGTGGAACGGGAACTGGGCTTCACGCTGGTGGGCATCCAGAAATCGGAAAATTACGAGTTCGAACGCACTACCTTCCGCTTCGACATGACATACGGCCTGGTCAGCAATGAACTGGGCATGCTGGTCACCGAGATGGACTTCTGGGATGTGCGCTTCGACGATTTCCGCAGAGGCTACCCCATGGCCCGCTGCGTCTTCGCCAATGGGCGCCACGGCATGGTCGACCGCATCGGCCGCATCATCCGGCGCGATATGGCCTACATCGGCGATTTCGTCAATGGCGTGGCCCGCTTCAGTTTTTCCGGGCGGTTGTCGGGCAGCATGAAGCCGTCGCGCAGCATCGGCAAGCTGCGCACGTATCTCAACGGGCTGGCCAGCCCGAGCGTCATGCTGGATTACACCCAGTACGACCAGCTCTTCCGCAATGATGCGGCCCTGGCCTGCGATGGTTGCGAATGGGGCTATATCGACACTGCCGCGCGGGTCATCGTCCCGCCTCAGTACACTTTCGCCGAAGATTTCGTCAATGATGTAGGCATCGTGGAATGCCACGGCAAATGGGGCATGGTCAGCCGGGCTGCCGATGTGCTCATCCCCTGCCGGTACGACGGGGTGCAGTTCCTGGAGAATACCGGCAACAAGATCGTCCGGGTGTACATCCAGGAGCCTAAGTACGGCCTGATCGACACCCTGGGGCAGCTCACCGTCAGCGCTGTCTATGACGAGATCGGCTCCTTCCGGGAAGGGCGCCTGGCCGTCAAGCGCAACGGCCTGTGGGGTTTTGTCGACCGGGACGGGCTGGAGGTGATCCCCTGCCGCTTCCGGGAAGTCCAGAACTTCAGCAATGGCCTGGCTGCCGCCAAACTGGGCAACAACTGGGGCTTCATCGATAAACAGGGCAATGTGGAAGTGGATTTCCTCTACCGCCGGGCGGGCAACTTCCAGCATGGCCTGGCCTGGGCCAATAGCGAAGAGGGAGTGGGATACATCAACCCCAAAGGCGCCTTTGTCATTCCTCCCCGCTTCGATAAAGCTCTTGATTTTCAGCATGGCATTGCCCGGGTAGTGGTCAGCAATCAATGCGGCCTGATCGATACCCTGGGGCGCTTCATACAACGCCCCTACTATTCAGAAATCCGGGAGTTCAATGAATATGGCCTGGCCGTAGTGCGCTATGGCAACAACAACATCCGCGAAAGCCTGATCGGCCGCGACGGAGAGATGATCACCAACCTCAACCTGCGCGAGATACAGCCCTTCAGCGAAGGCCTGGCCGCTGTAAAATACAAGGACGGCTACGGCTTCATCGATACTACCGGCCGCCTGGTGATCCCGGGTATCTATGCCCGGGTGTCTTCCTTCTCCGAAGGCCTGGCCGCCGTACAGAAAGACGGCGCCTGCGGCTACATCAATGCCCGGGGAGAAACCGTTATCCCCTTCGAATATTCCAAATGCCTGGACTTCAACGACGGCAAGGCCGTTGTCTACAAGGGCATCCGGCGGGCCGGCCTGATCGACCGCAGCGGCAAGCTGCTGATCGAGCCCAGCGTCGACCGCATGCTGGCTTTCCAGGAAGGCCGCGGGCTGGTGCGCGACGAAAAATACCGCTTCTACTACATCACCGAACAGGCCCACCTCTACGACGGCTATTACCAGAAGGCCACCGAGTTCAAACACGGCGTCGCCGTGGTGCAGGTCGACGGCAAATGGGGCATCATCAACCAGAAGGGCATCGAGCTCATTCCTCCCAAGTACGACCAGATCGACAATTTCGAGGACGGCTACGCCAGGGTGCGCATCCAGGGCTTCAACGGCCTGGCCAGCCTCAACGGCGACCTCATCGTGCAGCCCGATTACGAGTACATCAGCTACGCCGGCGACGGCCTGTTCCGCGTCGAACAGGGCGATATGATCGGGTATTTCGATATGGAAGGGCACTGGGTGTGGGACCTGAGGAATTAGGGGGATTTGTGCATTTGTGTATTCGTGAGGGCGCTCCGGAAAGCCGGTTTCAGGATTTTGACACCCTCAATTTCAAAATTTTATTTTAACTCCACCCCCTAACCCCCGCCAGCGGGGGATAATACGCCTCCGAATAGGAGGAGATGTCCCCTGCTGGCGGGGGATACAGGGGGTGGACAAAATAATATTTGACACAAATGCTTCCCGGAGCAGCCTCATAGGTGCATTCGCGATAGGCCTTAAACTGTTCAAACGGAGGCAAATAACAACAGAACGCCTGAAAGGCCCGCCATTTCCAGCAGTTTTTTGAACCAAAGGGGTTTGCCCGGCCTGCTCACCACAGATTCACCGAGTCATAGACGACAACCCTTTCCCACAAATCCTGAGATTCCTCGATGAACAGCTGATGCGCCGGCTCCACCTGATATTCATCCTGGTCTTCTTTCGAATCGAAAGTGACGATCAGGCAATAAGAATAGGAAGCGTCAATGACAGGCCGGCGGGTATCGGCAGGCTTCCCCAGGTGCATGGAACGCACGAATCCGGAACTTTTGATGAATTTCTCTATCGAAGCTTCGAACTTTTCTCTGTCCTCCTGGCTGTCCGGGTTCCTGAGCCAGAAGAGTACGACGTGGGCAAACTCCCCTCCTATTGGACTGCTCATTGGTTCGGTTGTTGATGTTTTGCCCTCCATGCGCCCGGTTTGAGCAAAAATGGAAAGGCTGAATAAACTAAGGGCGATCGTAAGTATGGTTCGCATATGGCTGTAAAGTTTTTCCGGGCATGTTTTCATCACGGCCTTAAAGATCATCAAAATTATGTGCCTTTCCCTGAATTATAAAAGGATTTTATTCCGGGCGCTGCATACCCTATCGCCACATCGCCTCAACTCCTCACACAAAATCAGCCATCTCCTTATACACCAGGTCCATCGGCAATCCCATAATATTGGAGTAGGTGCCCTCGATCCTGTCGATCTTGCACAGGCCGATCCACTCCTGAATGGCGTAGGCGCCCGCTTTATCAAAGGGCCGGCAGGTTCGGATGTAATAGTCGATCTCCTCATCGGAGAGCCGGGCGAAGTGGACGCGGGATTCTCCGGAGAATAGCCGTTCCTTCACTTTGGACAACAGGCAGACGCCGGTGATGACGCGGTGTACCTGCCCGGAAAGGGCGCGCAGGATGCGGCGGGCGTCGGCGGCATCGGCAGGTTTATTGTAAATGGCGCCTCCCAGGATGACCACGCTGTCGGCGGCGAGCAGCACCTCGTCGCCGGTGAGGAAGTGGCGGGCGGCATGGGCTTTGCGCAAGGCCAGAAATGGGGCTACCTCGTCCACCGGCATGTCTTCGGGAAAGGATTCATCGGCCTCCTGGGGCTTTACTTCGAAGCGGAACCCGGCCTGCTGCAGCAACTGGCGGCGGCGCGGGGACTGGGAAACGAGGATGATCTTTTTTTTCAGGATGTCCATTATTTATGCATTACTGTATGGAAAGGAACAACAACAGGAATAAGCCCCCCAGCATGATCAGCTTGGCCAGCCGGCTCAGGCGGTAGAACTGCGGTTTACGCTGTGCCCGGAACAGCCAGGCCAGGGCCAGCAAAAGGGGCGACAGGACGCCAAACAGGAGGAAGGCCCGGCTGAAGGGGCTGAACAGGCCGGGCATGCTCAACAACAGACAAACGAGGAAAGCGGCCAGGCCCAGGCCGAAAACGGCCGCTATGAGCCGGGCCGCCATCATACCCCAGGCCAGGGGGATGGTACGGCAGTTGGCCGCCACGTCGCCCTGTATATCTTCCATATCTTTTACGATCTCCCGGAACATGGTCGACAAAAAAGCAAAGGCCATATACCAGGATATGATACTGCCGATGCGGCCGGCAATTTCGGGCGCTTTCTCCAGCAGCAGCTGAAAGCTGTGCCGTTCGGCAAACCAGACGATGCCCGCCACTCCGGCACAGAAGAGGGCGACCAGCAGGTTGCCCAGCAGGGGCTGCCGCTTGAGCCTGACGGAATAGGCATACAGCAGGATGACGGCCAAAGGAAAGAGGCTGGCAAGAGGGATACACTCAATGTAAAAAGATAAATAAAAAGAGGCCAGGAAGCCCATCAGGTTGATGCAGTAGTACATCCAGTAGGCCGTTTGTACCCGGACGTGGCGGTTGATCACGACCTTATCGGGGCGGTTGGCCAGGTCGATGCGATAATCCACGATATCATTGATGACGTAGCCCCCTGCCGTGATCAGCAAGGTCACCAGCACCAGCAGGCTGAAGTGCACATCGTCGAGCGCAGGCCGCAGGCCATGTGCATGGAAGGCCGGCAACAACAGTACGTAATACAGCAGATATTGCGTCAGTGCGACGATCGCCAGGTTGGGAAAGCGCACCAGCCTCAGCAAAGCCCTTAGCATAGTCTTTCGTGTAGCTTTTCACCCCGCCTCCCATTGGTTTTTTAACCGCAGGACCTTTTCGATAACATCCCGGACACAACCCTCCCCACCCCGGAAAGGAGAAACGTACTTCGCCAGTTCGAACATCTCGTGAGCCGCATCCCGCGGGCAGGCAGGCAGGCCGACCAGGCGCATGACGGCGTAATCGGGAACATCGTCGCCCATGTAGAGCACTGCATCGGCCGGGATATCATGCTCCCGGACATATTTTTTGTACACCTCCAGCTTGTCCTCCACCCCTTCGTAGATGTGCTCCACGCCCAGGCCTTCCAGGCGCTTCCGGACGCCGGCCGATTTCCCGCCGGTGATGATGCAGACATTATAGCCTTCCCGCACCGCGCGCCTGAGGGCGTAGCCGTCCCGGATGTTCATCTGGCGCAGCAATTCCCCGCTCTCCAGCACGAGGATGCGGTTGTCGGTGAGCACTCCGTCCACGTCGAAAATGAAAGTGGTCACTTCGCGGAATTGTTCCAGTTGGTTCATATAACAGATTTTGGCGCTTTGCAAATGTAAGTTTTGTTACCCGACAAAAGAAACCATAATAACCATTGCCGCCAACTGCCGGCCGGACAAACCGAAAAATTCCCTGCAAATCACTATATTTCCCCCAAGTCTTCATCAAAAACCAATTCATGTTCGACCAGAATACCTACATCGAGCGCCGGCGCCGCCTGCAGCAGCAGGTCGAATCCGGCCTCATCCTGCTGATGGGCAACCAGGAGAGCCCGATGAACTTCCCCGACAATGCCTATCCTTTCCGGCAGGACAGCCACTTCCTCTACTTCCTGGGCCTGGACAGCCCCGGCCTGGCCGGCCTCATCGACGTCGATGAGCAGGAAACCATCATTTTCGGCGACGAGCTGGCCATCGACCACATCGTCTGGATGGGCCCGCAGCCCAGCCTGGCGGAACAGGCGCGCCGGGCGGGCGTCGAAAAGACCCTGCCCTACGGCCAACTGGAGAGGCGCCTGCGCGACGCCCTCAACCAGGGCCGGCAGGTGCACTACCTGCCCCCCTACCGCGCCGACAACCAGATCCTGATGAGCCAGTGGATGGACATTCCCATCAACCTGGTCCGGAAAAGGGCCTCCGAAGCGCTGATCAAAGCTGTTGTGGCGCTGGTTTCCATCAAGAGCCCGGAGGAGGTGGCGGAGATGGAAAAGGCCGTCAACATCACCCGCGCCATGCACCTGGCGGCCATGCGCCGCGCCCGCCCCGGCATACTGGAAGCCGAGCTGGCCGGCATCGTCGAGGGCATCGCCCTGGCCGCCAACGGCCGGCTGTCCTACCCCGCCATCCTGACCGTCAACGGGCAAACCCTGCACAACCACTACCACGGCAATACCCTGAAGGAAGGGCAACTGGTGCTGGGCGACTTCGGCGCAGAAACGGCCACCCATTATGCCGGCGACATCACCCGCACCTTCCCGGTGAACAAAACCTTCAGCATCCGGCAGAAGGAAATCTACAAGATCGTCCTGGATACCGAGGTGGCCTGCATCGAAGCCCTCAGGCCGGGCATTACCTACAAAGAAGTACATCTCTTCGCCGCCCGCATGATCACCGAGGGCCTCAAGGCGCTGGACCTCATGAAGGGCGACACGGAGGAGGCCGTCCGGCAGGGCGCGCACGCCCTCTTCTTCCCCCACGGCCTGGGCCACATGCTGGGCATGGACGTGCACGATATGGAGGGGCTGGGCGAGGATTATGTGGGCTATGGCGATGAAGCGGAACGCAGCAGCCAGTTCGGCCTGAAGTCCCTGCGGCTGGCGCGCACGCTGAGGCCGGGCTTTGTGCTGACCGTTGAGCCGGGCATCTACTTCATCCCCGAACTCATCGACAAGTGGCAACAGGAGGGTAAGTTCTGGGAGTTCATCAATTACGAAAAGGTGCAGCAATACCGCAACTTCAGCGGCATCCGCATTGAGGACAATGTGCTGATCACGGAGACGGGCCACCGGGTGCTGGGCAAGCCGATACCGAAGACGATACAGGAAGTGGAGGCGGAGCGGCAGGGGTAGGGGTTTCTGGTTTCTGCGTTTCTGTTTTTATCACAACCGCTGTTGCATCACACCATTACCATTTACTTTTAATTTATCTTTTTTAGTTGGTGAGAACCTTCCGTGCAGGCGGCAGCCCGATCCCACTAATCAAGCGGGAGAGGGCTGATCGCCCTGCACATTGTTAGCGTTTGGCTTCGTCGATGATCCTTTTAATTTCCTCGATGGATTTCCCGGTAATCTTCGATATAGTTTCTACGTCAAGCCCTGCTTCATGAGATTTTAAGATCATTTCGATTTCTTTCTCTGCCCTGCCTTCTGCCCTGCCTTCTGCCCTGCCTTCTGCTTTGCCTTCTGCTCTGCCTTCTGCTCTGCCTTCTTCATAAGAGGTATCCACTACATTTTTCAAATCCCGGTAATATTTCAAACTCTCCTCATACCTCGCTTTTTCCTCCGCATCGAAACGAGCAATCTCCGCTGCTTCGAATAACTTCTGGAATATTCGCTCCTGCAAGGCCGCCGGCCGGTTTTGAAGATACGGCAGGTGTTTCAACACATACATCCACTTGTCAAAATTGGTTTCTAATTCTGCCTCTGTCTTTTTGAAATTCGGCATCTCCAGGTAAATGAAGGTGAGTTTGTCATAAAACA
>CAZAXA010000015.1:0-28986 GCA_964488965.1 uncultured Phaeodactylibacter sp.
CGGGCAGGTTGCTGGTGGAGCACCTCCGGGGGAAGGCGGCTTTTTACTTTGCTCCCGGTACGCATCCGGCGCTATGGGGGGAGGGCAGCCACTATCAGGGAACTTTTGAGGAATGGGTAGGACACATCCTGGGCGAAGCGGCAAAGAAAGGCGGCCCTATGGCGCTCTTCGCCAATTCGGTCGACCCGCTGCTGGTTCGGAAAAATCCCTTCGGATGGCTGCGGCGCCTGCCGGAGAACCGCCACATAACTGTCGTTATTGACGACTCCCACGGCTTTGGCCTTTGTGGCGCCGGAGGGGCCGGCATTTGGCGGGAACTGGCCGCTCCGCAAAACATAGAGATTGTTGTGGCCAGTTCCCTTGGCAAGGCCATGGGCATCCCTGCAGGCCTGATCCTCGGCTCCCGCGAGCTGGTTGAACAGATTTGGCATAGCCCCTTTTTCGGAGGAGCTTCGCCGGCGCCGCCGGCCTTTCTGTACGCCATGCTGAAAGCCGTTCCCCTGTACCGGGCAGCTCACCAAAAACTCCTGGCCAGCATACGGCGTTTTGAAAAACGAACCGGCCCGCTGGCGCTGCTGCATTCCTTCGGTGATTATCCTGCCTTTTATACGCCGGAAGCGCCCCTTGCCCCCTGGCTGGAAGGGAAAGGCTGCCTGATCTCTCAGTTTTCTTACCCCACGCCGGCAGATGAGCCCGTGACCCGCATCGTCCTCAGCGCACTGCACGAAGAACAGGATATTGATTATCTTGCCGGAGCTATTCAGGAATACTCCACGTACAAAAAAAAGACATGAAGTACCGCTTGCTCATCCTGGCCCTGGCAGTTGCTTCCCTGGCAACTGCTCAGGATAATGTTTTACAGGAACTTTTGGACAACAGCACTGACAGCCTGCTGCAGGAAGTCCTGCGCCGCCCCGAGCAGTTCCAGCTGCAGGCAATCTATACGCAGGTCGACCGCGATGCGGAGAACCAGCCTCATTTCACCTCCTTCCGCTATAATGCCGATTCCAACCTGTACTTCTATCCGGCCAGCACCGTCAAACTGCCCACCGCTCTGCTGGCCCTGGAAAAACTCAACGAACTCAACATCCTGGGGCTGGACAAATACAGCAACATGCAAACAGAGGCCGCCCGCCCGCCTCAAACCGCCGTCACTCAGGATACCAGCTCACAGGATGGGCTGCCTTCTATTGCCCATTATATCAAAAAGATTTTCCTCGTCAGCGATAACGATGCGTACAACCGCTTGTACGAATTTCTGGGGCAGGAATACTTCAACCGGAAACTGCACGAAAAGGGCTTTAGCCGGCTGCGCATCATCCACCGGCTTTCCGTAAGCGGTTATGATGTGGAAGGCAACCGCTATACCAATCCGGTAAGTTTTTACGACGAGGATTCGCTGCTGTATCACCAGGGGGAAGTGTACAGCGCTTTTTACCCGCGCCTGGAGCTCAGGGAACAGGTGCGGGGCGTGGCCTTTATGGATGATGAAGGAAAGATCGTCCCCGAACCCTTCGATTTCCGGTATAAGAATTTCGTCTCCCTGCAGGATTTGCACGATATCCTGAAGGCCGTCATGTTTCCGGAAGCACTGCCGGCTGAAAAGCGGTTCAATCTCACCAAAGAGGATTACCGCTTCCTTTGGAAGTATATGTCCATGCTGCCCCGGGAGAGCGATTTTCCCGCCTATCCGGAGTATAAAGAGTGGGACAGCTTTGTCAAGTTTTTCCTTTTCGGAGACAGCAAAGCGCCCATCCCCGGCCACATCCGGATTTTCAATAAGGTGGGCGACGCCTACGGTTTCCTTACGGATGTGGCCTATGTGGTGGACTTTAAAAACAAAGTGGAGTTCCTGTTGGCCGCTAATATCCACGTCAATAAGAACCAGACGTATAACGACGGCCTGTACGAGTACGACGAGATCGGTTTGCCGGTGCTGGCCAGGCTGGGGCGAATGGTTTATGAATACGAATTGCAACGGCCCAGAGCATATGCGCCGGATTTGAGCGGGTTGAGATGAGGTTTAGGTTGAGGTTGAGGTTTAGGTTTAGGTTGAGGTTGAGGTTGAGGTTGAGGTTGAGCAATCTCAAGCCCTCATTCTTAAGCTCACCCTTTCACCCCCAGCCCCGCCCCTTCCATAGGATACAACACCCCCTCTTCCAGTCTTACCATGCCGGCGAAGGGGTCTTCAATGAGGTCGAGGTGGCCATCGAGGTCGGCGTAGTGAATATTGGGGCGGGCCAGGGCGAAGTGCAGGCCTGCGGCAATGCCGAGGGCGGATTCATCCATACAACCGACCATTGCTTCCACATTATCAGCCTTGGCCACGGAGTTGATGTGCATTGCCTCCATGATGCCGCCTACCTTCATGAGTTTAATGTTGATCATATCGATGCAGCCGCGGCTGGTGAGGTGGAAGACGTCTTTCAGCGTCATCAGGCTCTCGTCGGCCATGACCGGGATGGGGACATTCGAGGCCACTTCTTTGAGCAGTTCCTGGTTATGGCGGTCGGTAGGCTGTTCCAGCAGTTCCACCCGGGCCTGCCCGGTCCGGCGGATAAATTCGATGGCATCATTGACGGAGAATCCCTGGTTGGCGTCGAAGCGGATTTCGACCTCCGGCCCCACTTTCTCCCGTATGAGCATCACCTTTTCCACATCTTCCTCCAGCGACGCCCCTCCTTTGAGTTTCAGTATCCGGAACCCCTTGCCGATCATGCTTATCGCCCGGGCTACTGTTTCCTGGACTGGCAGAATGCCGATGGTAACACTGGTCGGCATACTGGTGCGGAAGCCGCCGAGCAGTTTGTATAAAGGTTCGCCCGCCTGCTGGGCCATCAGGTCGTAGAGCATCATGTCTGCCATGGCCAGCGCGGAATGGGCATTGGGGATGAAGTTCCTCAGTTCATGGAGCAACAGGGCGAAGCGAAAGGGGTCCTGCCCTTTAAGGAAAGGCTCGATCGTATCGTTGAACGCCCGGACGACCATTTCCGCCGTTTCTCCGGTCACTTCGAGGTCGGGCGCCGCGCACCCCCAGCCGGTGAGGCCGATATCCGTCGTGGCCTTGAGGAAGACATTGGGCGCCGTATCGATGGTTTCGTAGGCAATGGTATAGGGCTCCGACAGGCGCATGTGGTGTGCCCAGCATTCGAGCTGAATGATCTTCATGGCTAGATAATTAGTACTTCCGCTGGTAGAGGTCTTCCAGTTTACTGCTTTTTATGTCTTCGACGAACTTTACGAGGTGGTTCACCATGATATTCCACATCTGCCTGCCCTTTTCGGCGGAGGCGCGGGTGGGGTCCCCGATGACGCCTGTACGGGAGATCTTATCGGTGCGGACGTACCAGGGCAGGCCATAGGCGGAGGTGAAATCCAGGTAAGTGCTGCCAAATTTGGGGATTTCGACCACGGCCTTGTCCATTTTCACCATATGGGGGCGGATGGCGAGGGTGGTGCTGGTCTCGATCTCCCCGGCGTGGATGTCGTTGGGCGTATCGGCGAGGCGGTAGAGGTCCTCGTCGCTGGTCTCGCCGGTATCGACGCACACGAAAATATGGGCGTCCCGGTTGATCATCTGAGCGGCAAAATTGAGGGTGGGCGCATTATCGCCATGCCCGTTCAGGATCAGCAGCTTTTTGATGCCGTTATGCGCCAGGCTCATGCCTATATCATAAACGAAACGCGAAAGAGATTCATTGGTCACGCTCAGGGTGCCCTTGAAATCCTGATGGTGGTAGGAAACGCCAAAGGGAATGGGCGGAAGCACAAAAGGCTTCGGTTCGCTGCAGGCCCTGGCCACTTCGACGGCGAGGTGGCGGGCGTCAAAATAGTCGATATCGACAGGAAGGTGAGGGCCGTGCTGTTCGATGGCGCCGCAGGGCAGTATCGCTATGTCCACCACTTTCAACCGTTCTTCGATCTCCGGCCAGCTGAGTTGCTCCCACAGGAAGCCCGGAGAATAGCCGTTTTTATTTTCCGTATTCATATTGTCGGTAGTTTATCGATCCGGATACTCCAGGAATGCAAGATCGGAGAAAAGTCGCTACGCTGTATCGGGATCGAAGGAATAATATGGCCGGCCCATTTTAAAGGCCCTTTCACTCTTTGATGGCCTTGTACAATATCTCATGTATCCGGGGGCGGACATTCAGCTCATAAATCTTGCTGTTGTTTCGGGTGGGATAGACCCGGTTGGACATGAAGACGTACAGCAGCCCGTTGGCCGGGTCGGCCCAGGTAAAGGTTCCGGTATAGCCGGAATGGCCGAAGCTTTCCGGGCTGGCCGCTTCGGCAACCGAGCTCGCCTTAGGGTCGTATTCGATCAGCGGTTTGTCAAACCCCAGCCCGCGCCGGTTGCCCTGCCCGCAATACTGGCAGCGGGTGAATTCCCGGACGGCCTCTTCCGCGATCAGTTGTTCGCCCCCGTAGGCCCCGTAGTTCATATACATCGTCATCAGTTTGGCCAGGTCATTGGCCGAGGCAAACAGGCCGGCATGGCCGGACACTCCCTCCAGCATGGCCGCCCCTTCGTCGTGTACCCGCCCGTGAATCTGTACCATGCGGAAGAAAGTATCCCGCTCGGTCGGCACGATGCGCTCTTTGGGGAATAAACGCAGGGGGTTGTAAGTGATCGTAAGGGCGCCAAGCGGGTAGTAGAATGTTTTCTTCAGGTAGCGCTCGAATTCCTCGCCGGTAATCTGCCCGATCGCGGCAGGCAGGATGGTGAAGAACATGTCGGAATAGACATAGCCTTCTTCTTTGTTCAGGGGTGATTTTCGGATGGCTTTGTAGATTTTTTCCTTGTAGTCGCGGTGCATCCACAGGCTGTCCGCCACATAAATGGGAAAGCGCGCCGAGGAATCCGTTTTAAAAGTGCGCCGGCGGAACCGGAAGTCGTTGATGCGTTCATTATCCCAGCTCTTTTTCCAGGGGTAGCGGGCATTGCCGCGCAATGTCCCTTTCCAGTAGGGTATCCAGGCCCTGAGGCGGGCGTTGTGGGCCAGAAGGGAGCGGTACGTCAGATCCTTTTTGTTGGAATGCCCGAAAGAGGGCAGGTATTGCTCCAGCGGCGCGTCCAGGTCGAACCTGCCCTGCCCGTACAACCGCATGAGCGCCGGCAGGCCGCTGGAAATTTTGGTGACGGACGCCAGGTCGTAGATGTCTTCTGCCGATACGGCCTGCAGGCTGTCGTAAGTATGATAACCGAAAGTTTCGTGAAAAACGACATGGCCATCTTTGGCCACCAGCACCTGAGCGCCGGGAAAGGCCCGCTGCCGGATGGCCTCTTCGACGATGGCCCGGATGCTGTCCTGCAGCAACTGCCCGTCCATCCCGGCATATCCGGCCGGAGTGTAACTCAGCCGCAGGCCGCCTTCGGTGGAAAGGCCATAGCCGCGAACGAAGCCGGTACCGGGAAGGGCGCCCGGCATTTTAGCCTTGGCGCCCATACCGCCGAAGATGATCTGGGCAGCTACGGCAGGCGCGAATTCCAGCCGGTTCGGGGCGATGATCAGCCCCTGTGCCTGTGCCAGGGCCGGCGCCATCTGAAAGATCGTCCCATCCCCATGGATGACGACGATGGCCCGGGCGTACCGCCCAATGGCTTCCAGCAAGGCCGCCTGCTGGTAAGCGTCGGGCAACTGGCCGCCAATGGTATAATCCGTCACCTCAACGATCAGCAGGTTATACCGGTTATGCACTTCCTTCAGCCATGCCGAGGCCTCGGCCTCGCCGTTCACAAAAGGCAGGCCGAGCTTCGGCATAGGCATGTATTTCTGGAGGGTAGCGTACAAGCGCCCGGAAAGGGGCTGCCCGATCCCAAGATAGGCCGCCTTCAGGCTGTCCAGGCCTTTCAGCGGGATGAGGTTATCTTCGTTGCGCAGCAATACCACCGCCTGCTCCGCCTGTTTGAAAACCGCCGTGCCGTCGTCAGGGCGCCCCGGTTGGGCAATGGCGGGGCGGAAGGCCGCCGAAAGCATTGCCAGCAACAGGAATAAACGGCAGTGGCCCCAATACTCCAATACTCCGGCATTCCTATGCTTCATGCCATTAAAGCCCGGTTTTCCTTTTCCAAGTGTCAACATATATCGTATATTTTCGGAAAGCAAATATCCGAAAATCATTCCACCTATGCGGTTCAAACTACTTTTGATCTTATTACTACCCTGCCTGGCGCTTTCCGCCCAGAAAGGCCGGGATAAGGAACTGGGCGAACTCCGCGGGCTGCTTGGCGGCCCGGAAGTGTTTTCCCGCATCTTTACCGGTTTTGCCCTCTATGACCCGGAAAGCCGCCGGATGATGCTGGAAAAGGATGCGGAAAAATACTACACGCCGGCATCGAATACCAAGATACTCACTTTTTATGCCGCCCTCCGGGTGCTGGGCGATTCCATTCCCGCCCTCCGCTATATCGAAAAGGGTGACTCGATCATTTTCTGGGGGACTGGCAACCCGCTTTTCCTGCACCCCGCCCTGCCGCAGGACAGCAGCCTGCTGGCATGGCTGCGCGATACGAGTCGGCAGCTGTTCTTTTCCACACACAACTTCAAGGAAGAACGCTTCGGCCCCGGCTGGGCATGGGATGATTACAACGACTATTACCAGACGGAGCGCTCCTCCTTCCCCATTTATGGCAATGCAGCCTTTTTTGAGCGGGACAGCCTGTCGGAGGGTTTCCTGGCTTACCCCCGCTATTTTCAACATCATATTGCATTTAACCCCGTGCTCGATGACCGGCGCCCTCTCATACGCAGGCAGGAGCATGCCAATATTTTTGAGTACAACGGCCGCGCCCTCAGCGGTATCCCCTTTTCGCGGGAGGTTCCCTTCCGTTGTTCTCCCGGGCTGATCGCCGGCCTGCTGGCCGATACCCTGGGCCGGCCCGTGCATTTGGCAGACCTGATGGACGTCATACCTGAAGAGGCCAAAACCCTGTATTCGCCCATTCCCGATACCCTCTACCGCCGGCTGATGCAGGACAGCGACAACTTCATCGCCGAGCAACTGCTGCTGGCCTGTTCAGAAACGCTCACCGGCAACCTGGACGGCCGGGAAGCCATCCGCTATGCCATCGACAGCCTCTTTGCAGGCATTCCCGATACCCTCGTCTGGCGCGACGGCTCCGGCCTGTCGCGCTACAATCTGTTCACGCCCCGCTCCATCGTGGGCATTCTGGAGCTTCTCTACCATGAACTGCCCCGGGAGCGCCTCTTCAGCATCTTCCCCGCCGGCGGCGTCTCGGGTACCATCAAAGATTTGTATAAGGGGGAAAACGGAGCCTACGTTTACGCCAAGACCGGCACCCTGGCCAACCGCCACTGCCTGAGCGGCTACCTGCTGGCCAAAAGCGGCAGGGTGTATATCTTCAGTTTTATGAACAACAACTACCCGGGGAGCAGCGCGCCGGTGAAGAAGGAGATGGAGAAGGTGCTGCAGTATGTGCGGGAACATTTTTAGTTCAAATTTGCCTACTAATGAGGAGTCGGTTGGGGCTTGAATAATGATCCACTCCGCTTCTTCAAGAAGGGAAAGATCGTACTTAAACCGCTTTAGTTCTTCCAATTCGGATCTCACGGCAGGGGGTATCAGAATTTCCGAGAAAAGCTCTTTTAGCAAAGTGAGCCGCTGGATTTTTATCAATCCGCTTATTAAAGAGGTATCGCTGATAACAATCACTTGCCAGGTTTTTCCAGCTTCTTCAAATCCTCATCCAGGCCTTCTTCCGATCTTCCAGGCTGTTGGCAAAACATTGATTTTGCAAACCCCCTGCAGTCGAGTATATTTACCCAAAAACAATGGAGTCCTACGGTATCCTGTCGCTTCTGCCGCCCGTCATCGCCATCGTACTGGCCGTCCGCACCAAACAGGTGCACATCTCCCTGTTGTTCGGCATCTGGCTGGGCTGGATCATCATCGATGGTTTCAATCCGGCCAGGGGCAGTTTCGACACCATTCAGGCGCTGGTCGACGTGTTCCGGGATGCCGGCAATACCCGGACGATCATGTTCTGCGCGCTGGTCGGCGCCCTGATCATCTTCGTGCAGCGTTCGGGCGGGGTGGAGGGTTTCATCCGCCACATCAACCGGCTGCTGCACCGGTACGAGCAGCGGCGCAGCGGCAGCAACCGCGTGGTGGTGCAGGTGCT
This sequence comes from uncultured Phaeodactylibacter sp., assembly GCA_964488965.1. GTDB lineage: Bacteria > Bacteroidota > Bacteroidia > Chitinophagales > Saprospiraceae > JACJXW01. Next base: position 8,147 of record CAZAXA010000015.1, read on the forward strand.
GGCCTGGCTGACCGGACTGCTGATCTTCGTGGAGTCCAGTATTTCCGTACTTACGGTGGGGGCGCTCTACCGGCCGGTTTTCGACGAGCTGAAGATCAGCCGCGAGAAGCTGGCCTATATTGCGGACTCCAGCTCGGCGCCCTCCAGCATTCTTATTCCGTTCAACGGCTGGGGCGCCTTCATCATGTCCCTGCTGGTAGCTGAGGGCTTTGCCGATCCGTTTGCCACCATGTTCCACGCCATGGCTTTTAACTTCTATCCCGTCCTGGCGCTGCTCATCGTGTTGGTGATTATCTTCCTGAAAAAGGATTACGGCCCCATGGCCAAGGCGGAGCGCCGCATGGTGGAGACCGGCAAATTACTCAACGATGACGCCCAGCCGATGATCTCCGACGAGCTGACGGATGTGACGGCCATAGAAGGCGTCGCTCCCCGCGCCTACAATATGGTTATCCCCCTCCTGATCATGGTGTTGATGATGCCGGCCATGCTGGCGGCCACCGGCTGGGCTTCGGCAGTGGAACAAAAACCGGACGCTTCTCTGCTGCGGCAGTTGCTCTTCGCCATCGGACAGGGCTCCGGCTCGACGGCGGTGCTGATCGCGGTACTCACGTCCATCATTTTTGCCATGATCTTCTACGGCCTGCAGGGCATTATGAAAATGAAAGAAATGGCCGACCTCACCCTGAAGGGCATCTCCGGCATGATGCCGCTGGCGCTGCTGATGATGCTGGCCTTCGCCATTGGCGCCGTCTGCAAGCAACTGGGCACGGGCCCCTACGTGGCCGAGGTGGCCAAGGCCTGGGTCTCGCCCAGTATGGCGCCCTTCATCATTTTCCTGGTGAGCTGTTTTATCGCCTTCTCCACCGGCACCTCCTGGGGCACTTTCGCCATCATGATCGCCATCGCTGTGCCCATGGCCCGGCAAATGGGGGCGGACGTCTATATCACCATTGCCGCCGTGTTGGGAGGGGGCGTCTTCGGCGACCATTGCTCGCCCATCAGCGATACCACCATCCTGGCTTCCATGGCCTCCGCAACCGACCATATCGACCATGTGCGCACGCAGTTGCCCTACGCTTTGACGGCCGGAGGCGGCGCGGCTTTGTTATATTTGATTATAGGGTTGATGGGGTAGTAGATGGGTTTCGGGTTCCTGGGTTTATTACCCGGCTGAGCGCAGCGAGGACGGGCCGGGTTTATGGGCTGCTCCGTTAAGGCAACCATAAACCCTATAAACCATAAACCATAAAAATTCATGGCACTTATCAAAAGCGTTAACGGCATAGCGCCAACATTCGGAAAGAACTGTTACCTGGCGGAGAACGCCACTATTGTGGGCGACGTCGTCATGGGCGACGATTGCAGCATCTGGTTCCAGGCGGTCGTCCGCGGGGATGTGCACTACATCCGCATGGGCAACAAGGTCAACGTGCAGGACGGGGCCGTCATTCACTGCACCTATAAGCGGGCGCCGACGAATATCGGCAATAATGTCTCCATCGGCCACCGGGCTATCGTACACGGCTGTACGCTTAAGGATAACGTACTGGTCGGCATGGGCGCCATCGTGATGGACCATGCGGTGGTGGAAGAAAATGTGCTCATCGCTGCCGGGGCGGTCGTTCTGGAGAACAGCCATCTGGAATCGGGCTACATTTACGCCGGCGTGCCGGCCAAAAAGGTGAAGGCGCTGAGTACAGATACCTTCAGGGATACGATTGAGCGGATCGCCAATAATTATATCATGTATGCGGATTGGTTCAGGGAATGAGTATTTTTATATCTGGTTGTTAAACATTTTTCGCCTGGGCCGGGCCTGACGGTTTCCCCTGGTTTTTTTCGGAGCCGGCCAAGCCTCCCGGGCAGTAATACTTCCATCATGGGCGCTTCAAAAACAGAAGGATTTTCCAGGCAACAGCTTGAACTGGCAGCGATCGCCCGGGCGCTGGCCCACCCGGCGCGGATCGCCATCCTGCAATACCTCGCTAGTGTCAATGCCTGTATAGGAGGGGAGATCGTCGAGGCATTGCCCCTGGCGCAGCCGACTATATCCCGGCATTTGAAAGAACTCAAAGCCGTGGGCCTCATAAAAGGGGAGGTCGACGGAGTGCGGGTCAATTACTGCATCGACCAGGAACGCTGGGAAGAGGTGCGGAGCCTGATGGGCGGCTTTTTCAGCTCTTCTGTTGACGAGCAGGAGTGTTGTTGATGTTTTTTTGTCAATTTAATTCTATTATTGCAATAATGGAATTAAATTGCGGTTGCAAACCTCGCCGATCATGTCGAAAGCCAACTTATTTGAAGCGTTGAACCAATACCTTTCTTCCCTGCCCGCCGAGTTTGGCCGGATACCGGAGCCACGGAAGGCCATTCTTCGCAGCCTGGCTGATTTTATCCGGGAGCAGGCGCAAGCAGGGCGGCAGGCACAGCTGACCGTCATTTGCACGCACAATTCCCGGCGCAGCCACATGGGGCAACTGTGGGCGGCGGCGGCGGCGGCCTGGTATGGAGTGGAAGGGTTGAAGAGCTTTTCAGGCGGAACAGAAGCCACTGCTTTCAACCCCAGTGCGGTTGCTGCCCTGCAGCGCGCCGGTTTTCAGATCAGCCGGAAGTCAGAAGGAAAAAATCCGTTATACGAGGCCCGGTTCAGTGAGGAGGGGCCCGCTCTGGAGCTTTTTTCCAAGCGTTTTGACGATGATGCGAATCCGTGCCGGGATTTTGCCGCGATCATGGTTTGCTCGGAAGCGGATGAGGCCTGCCCTTTCGTTCCGGGAGCGGCGCTGCGCCTGTCGCTGCCTTTTGAAGACCCCAAGCGTGCCGACGGCACTCCCGATGAGGAGCAGGCCTATGATGAGGCCTGCCGGCTGATCGCCCGGGAGTTTTGTTATGCCATGGAGCAGGCAGTAAAGCAGGCCTGAACTTCCCTGCCGCAAAAACAATAATGCATGAACCACCAGCCAACTATTACACCCCGGAAAGAACTTTCCTTTCTGGATCGTTATCTGACTTTGTGGATTTTCCTGGCCATGGCCGTTGGAGTAGGCGCCGGTTATTTCTTTCCAGGCACGGCCGGCCTGATCAACTCTTTTTCCAGAGGCTCCACCAATATTCCTGTCGCCATCGGCCTCATTCTGATGATGTATCCGCCGCTGGCAAAGGTCAACTACCGGATGATGCCTCGGGTATTCCGCGACCTGAAAATCCTCGGCATCTCCCTGCTGCTCAACTGGGTGGTTGGGCCGATACTGATGTTCCTGCTGGCCATCGCTTTTCTCAGAGATTACCCGGAATACATGACGGGGCTTATCCTCATCGGGCTGGCCCGCTGCATAGCCATGGTCATCGTCTGGAACGACCTGGCGGAAGGAAGCCGCGAATACGGGGCGGGCCTGGTGGCGCTCAACAGCATATTCCAGGTCTTTTTTTACAGTTTTTATGCCTGGATATTCATCACGCTGTTACCTCCGCTCCTGGGCTTTGAAGGCGCTATTGTAGATATCTCCATAGCCACCATAGCCGAGAGCGTGGCCATTTACCTGGGCATACCCTTTGCCGCCGGTTTTCTCAGCCGCATTTTACTGGTAAAATGGAAAGGAGAAGAATGGTATCAGTCGCGCTTTGTTCCGGTGATCTCTCCAATCACCTTAGCGGCCTTACTATTTACAATAGTGGTGATGTTCAGCCTGAAGGGCGAGCTGATCGTGCAGATTCCGCTCGATGTCCTGCGCATTGCTGTTCCCCTGTTGATCTACTTTGCCCTCATGTTTATGCTGAGCTTCTACCTGGGCAAAGGGCTGGGCGCCGATTATCCACGCAATGCCTCCATTGCCTTCACGGCTACCGGCAACAACTTCGAATTGGCCATTGCCGTGGCCATCGCAGTGTTCGGGCTCAGTTCCGGGCAGGCCTTTACCGGCGTGATCGGCCCGCTGGTGGAGGTGCCTGCGCTGATCGGACTGGTAAACCTGGCGTGGTGGTTGCGGAAGAGGTATTACGCGCCAGGAGATATGAGAAAGGAAAAGCCGACAGGGATGTAGCCTACGGTTGCACGGAACAATGAAGCCGTGCAACCGTAAAACAGTGAATTATTTCTCCGCGTAAACATTGATGCTGAATATTCCCGTCCCACTTTTGTGGAAAGCTTTCAATTCTTCCTGAGAGAGGTACTCCAGCAGCAATTCGTCCGGCAACTGCAGCTGCCGTTCCTTATCGATCTTTATGCTGGAAAAGCCGGCCCGTTCTATGGCCGCCAGGTATTCCCCCTTTTGCATGGCGCCCGCCACACAACCCGCGTACATTGCTGCTGCTTCCTGAAGAGCAGAAGGTAATTCCCCCTGTAGTACGATATCCGATATGCTGAAATGGCCGCCCGGCCGCAGCACGCGATGCACTTCGGCGTAGGCCCTGTCCTTATCCGGCACGAGGTTCATGACGCAGTTGCTGATGGCCACGTCGACGGAGTTGTCCTCCAGCGGCATATCTTCGATATCGCCCAGCACGAATTCCACGTTCCGGTAGCCCAGCTTGCGGTTATTAGCCCGGGCCCGGGCGATCATAGCCTCCGTCATGTCCAGCCCGATGACCCTGCCGCTTTCGCCGGCGAGGCTGCGGGCGATGAAGACGTCGTTGCCGGCGCCGGCCCCCAGGTCCAGCACGGTATCGCCCTCCTGTATCCGGGCGAATTCGGTGGGCAGGCCGCAGCCCAGGCCCAGGTCGGCGTCTTTGACGTAGCCTTCCAGGCTTTCGTAGCCTTCGCTGAAATCGGCGCCTCCGGGAGAGCAGCAGGATGGGCCGCAACAGCTTTGGGAAGCTTGTACGACTTCAGTATATTTCTCCCTGACGACTTCCTTCATTGTTTTTTCCATGGTTCAGTGATTTTTGTTTATTCTACAGACGCCGGTATTGTTTTTTGGACGCAACTATTCCGGGCAGCACTCCTCTTCCGGTTCGGCGGTTTCTTCGGCTACCGCCCCGGCGGCAGGTAGTATCCGGCGTTCATAACCCAGCACGTTGCCATACTTATCGGTCGCCACTTCACAGCACTGCAACACCATTTCCCGCAGCTTTTCCCGTCCGCGCTGCACCCTGGATTTGGCGCCGGAATAGGAGATTCCCAGTTTTTCTGCCAGTTCGCGCTGAGAAAGCCCTTCGACTTCCGTCAGGTAAAGGGCCTGCCGGTATTTGCCGGGAAGGAGCTCCAGCATAAAGGGCAGCCACTGCGATACCTCCTCCGTCAGCGCCTGCACCTGCGCCTCTTCCTCGGAAGCCGGGGCTTCCTGTGCCGGCATGGGCTGGTATAGGCCCTTTTGCTGGCGGAAGTAGTCGTTTACTGCATTCCGGGCGATGCGGAACAGCCAGTATTCGGCCTTTTCCTCCTCTCTGAGCTGGTGAAGGTTCTGGTGCATTTTGAGAAAAATCTCCTGCAGCACATCATCGGCGCTGGCCTCGTCTCGCACCCTGGCCCGCACAAAGGCTTTCAATTTCGACTGTACTTTCATCCAGATGGCTTCTGCTTGCATGGGTTTTTCTTTTAAAGACGAAAAAACAGGGAATGGACGCAAGTTCAATCCAAATACTCCACCTCCATATCGTACGTCCACTGGTCAAAGTACAAATTACCGCCCTTCCATTCCACCTCGCCACGCTGGAAGTCTACCGTTTCGCTGCGGGGGTGAATCTTGGCCGGGAAGAAATTGCCGGAAAAATCATCATTGACGATGAGGCGGTAGGCGTCGGCGCCGCCGAAGAAGAAACGGCGGGCGCTTTCGTCCCGGACATCCTGCAGGTTGAAGTCGGGGTCGACGGGCGTCCAGCCGACGCCTTCGAAGTAGAGTTCGGCCCAGTCGTGCAGGTTCAGGTTGTCGGGGTAGAGAAACCAGCCGCTCTGCCACTTGGCGGGAATGCCGTTGTAGCGGCAGAGGGCGATGAAGAGCAGGGCCTTCATGCCGCAGTCGCCCCGCCGGTACAGCATGCAGTAGGCAGGAATATCGGGCATGGTGGAATACTCCAGCGCGCTGGCCCAGGGGATATTCTCCCCGATCCACTTATAGATCAGCCAGGCTTTCTGCACGGGGTCCTGTTCATCGCCCACGATCTCTTTCGACAAGGCTTTCAATTCAGGGGTAAAGCGGATGTGCTGTTCCTGCTCGCCGGTAAAATGGCGGTACAGCTCGCCGGCAGTATCATAAGGTTCGATGAGCAGTTCCATCAGGGGGCGCCATTCGTCGTAGGCGGTATAGGTGGCCTGGTACTGAAACTCCGTCCATTCCCCGGCCCTGGCGGGTTGCTCCATATATATAGAGGTGTGCGGATAGGCCAGTGGAGAAAGGATGTAGAAGGGCTCGCTGGCCTTGTCCATCTGCACGGCTGCGAGGCGGCTGCGGCTGGGCCTGGGAAAAGGCAGCCAGGCGCGAACCATTTCGCCGGCCGGCGCCGCATCGGGTTTTACCTTAAGAGTATAGGTGATCCGGATTTGCCGGGGGCGCGCCAGGGCGCCCTTTCCTTCTTTAACGGCCGCCACCGCTTCCGGCAGGTAGCCCTGAAGGAACTGATCCAGCTCGCTTGCCTGGGGCCCGTCCACTTCTTCCCGCCTTTTTTTTGCCTCTTCATTAACCCGGAAGAGGTTCCAGACGGCATTGCGGAAGTAACGCTTTTCTCCGTCGATGAGGCGCATCTCCAGGTCGCCGGAAGCCTCCCATGCCGCCAGCTGCCCGGCGGGCAGATCGGGGTAGTAGGGTTTCAGCGTTTCGCGCACATAGGCCTCGTCCCGGTTGAAGTCGAGGCGGATGCGGCCGAGCAGTGCGGACTGCAACTGCAATTCATACACCTGGCTGGCAGACAGGCCGCCGTCGGCGATGCGTTCGCTGATAAGCTGCTGAGCTTTCTGAAATTGCCCGCCGGCGATGGCCTCATTGATGGGAGGGAAGGGGGTCTGGGCGGCCAATGCCGTAACGGAGAGCAGCAGGAGCAGGCAGAGCAGGTCGGTGATCCTCTTCATAGGTTATTACATTTCGTTATACAGAGGTACTTCTTTCAGTGGGAGCACGCCGTTCTGGCCCGGGGACTGCAACATTCTTTTGGCGCGGACAAAGGAGTTCAGCCTGTATTCGTTGAAAGTGGGCTCGCCTCGCCTCATGCTTTCCACCTTTACGTCGCCGGAAGCGTGGATGATCTTCCCATCTCCCAGATAAATGGCTACATGGGTGATCTTTTCGGGCTGGCCACCGGCGGCCTTGCGGCCGAAGAAAAGCAGGTCGCCGGGCAGCAGGCCGGCCCAGGTGGTGTCCGTTTCCACCGGCAGGCCGGCATGCACCTGCTGCGAAGCGTCGCGGGGAAGGAGCAGGCCGTTGAGGTAGAAAACAGTTTTGGTAAAGCCGCTGCAGTCGACGCCTTTACCGGAGGTACCGCCCCAGAGGTAGGGCCTGCCCATGAAGCGGTACGCTGTTTCGATGATGTTTCCGGCATCCGGTTGGCGGGAGGCCAGCCAGTTCTCATAACCCATTACGTCGCTGTCAGGCAGGTAAGCCTGCCTGCCGTCCGGATATTGCACTTTGCTGTAGCCTTTGCCGGAGCCCAGGTATTGAAGGATATTGCCGGCCAGGAGGTCGGAGACGCGGCGGGCCTGTGCCGCCGGTTCAGCCAGGGAGAAGCCCTGATCGGGCAGGTAAACCACTTTATCGGCCTGCTGCCACTGCCGGTATTCCGCTTCCGTCATAGCGACGAAGCCGCCGGAGTCGAGCCAGCCGAGGTATTTGTCGGGCGTTTGCACCAGGAACCAACCGTCGGCCTCTTTATAGGCCCGCAGCGGTGTGCCCAGAGTAGACTGGGTGGAGAGTTCTGCCGAATGCCGGGGTTCGGAGCGGATATTGCAGGCCGAGAGGGTGACGACGCCATAAGTCTTGCCATTCAGGCCGGCGCCGGGCAACAGGCGTACCTGGTTGGCTACCACAAAGCCAGCCCCCCGCAGGCCCTCCTCCAGGCTGGCGAGGGCTTCCGGCAGGTTGGTTTCCCCGTTCAGGACGACCTGCCCCCCCTGCATTTCGGCTGTGATGCCGAACAAGGCCACCCGTTTATCCGGCGCATAGGCCTGGCGGGCCTTTTCCAGCAGGGCTTCTACCCGGGGAGGAACGACATCCACCGGCTGCCGGCATGAAAAGAAATACAGGGCGAGCAGGAAAAAAAGAAGGTTTTTTTTCATCATACGGCGGTTGTTGTATTGCCAAATATAAGGTTTTCGGGACAGAGCATGAGAAAATCTGTTCCGCCGTTGCCAGACAAGCGCTGAAAAACGAAGGCCGCTCCCTTACCGGGGAGCGGCCTTCGCTGAGCATGAAGAGCAAAAAATCTTAATAACCGGAGGACTTCAGGCTGGCGTTTTCCAGGCCGGAGAAGTTGAAGTTGCCCACCCGGCTGCTGATCTCGTTGCCGACAGAAGAGCTGTTCTTTTCGAAACGGCAACCGATCATATAGGCATCGCATACGCCCTTGGCGGAGGCAGTGCGGTCGTTGTAGACGCCGCTGCCGCGGATATGAGCGACATTTTCGATGAATACGCAGTTTCTTACCACCGGCTTGGCGTGGCCGTTATCGGCCTTGTTGAACATGCCTGCGCCGTAGTAAGCTTCATTGGTTTCAAAGAGACAGTTGGTGAAGACGGGCGTGCATACGCCGTTGTTGCCATCGTTGAATACTGCGCCGCCATCCAGTTCAGACTGGTTGCGGATGAACTGGCAGTTCTCGATGCTGGGTTCGGTGGCGCCGTTGCTGGCGTAGTTGTACATGCCGGCGCCTTCCTTGGCGATATTGTCGATAAAGATGCAGTTCTTAATGATGGGGCTGGAGTTTTCATTGAACCAACCGGCGCCTTTGTGGTGCAGCAGGTTGGAAGAAGCAGAACCGGTGGCGGCGCCGCCCATGATCACGAAACCGTCCACGGTGGTGGTTTTACCGGCATTTTTGGTGTAGACCACGGTAAAGGCGTTGTCGTCCTTGGAAGGCTGTCCGATCTCGCCGCTGAGGATAGTCAGGTTGTTGTTGATATCTCTTTCGGAAAGAGAAGACTCATAGCCGGAGAAACCGCCGTAGAGAGATACGCCATCCGGAATGACGAAAGACTTGGTGCGGTCGCCGTCCTTAGTCGTGTAGTATTTTCCGGAAGCTACCCATATCTGATCGCCGTACCTGGCGCGCAGCAGGGCTTCCTGTACGCTGCTCAGTGCCTGATCCCAGGAGGAGCCGTTGCCGTTGGCGACTTTCTTAACGTAGATGACCTTCGCTCCCAGCTGGCTAATGGCCAGTACCAATACTGTTAATAGAAATAATGCTCTTTTCACGCTCAAAAAAATTTTGAAGTTGGTAATAACAAAATCGCCTTGGGAAAATGTAGGGATTCAGTTGACCGGGATGGTAACTTGCCAGATTTGGATAAAACCGGGATGGGACACCTTCCTGTCAAAAGAGGTGTCAAACGAAGATTACAAAAAGTGGGACATGGGCGAGGGCATAGCCCTCTGATTTAACACATGGGATGGAATGTCAAATCCAGACGCTAATATATGGATTTTTTTCTAATAAGAAAAATTCCTGGTTGAAAAAAATCCGTTTTCACGCTTAACAGTTTTCTATTTGGTTCGAGGCCGTAACAATGGGATAAAAAAAAACAAAAAATAATGGGATAAAAATATAAAAAAATTGGGAATTTCTATCTCGCTTAACGCCGCCTTTCGGTATTTGTTTCATGCTGCTGAAAAAAATTAACGGCATTTAACAAAATTTCCACCTTCAGCGGTAACATTTTGCAAGATAAGGAAATTCAGGAGTAACAAACAAATTTGTAATGAAGAAATTGGCAGGAATATTTTTTAAAAATATTTGTGCAACGATTTGCGCCCCCTGCCGTATAACCGTGTGCCGACAAGTGCCCTCTATAGACCTGGCCCGATCGTATGCAGGCATACAGAAAGTGAGGTTTATTCTAAATAATATGCCCAAATTCCGGTAGTGTAAAATAGTTTTTCTTTATTTTGGGCACAGCCCGGAAGTGCAATCTCGTTTCCATTGCTCAAAATGAAAGAAGGACGGCCTAAGCGAACCAATTACTATAGGACAAAGCTTTAACCATGAGAATTCTCTTATTGTCCGTCGTGGCCTGCCTGGCTTTCCATTTTGCGGGCCATAGCCAATCCCTGAAGCAAGTCCTGGAAGCAGGCGATGAATCTTTCCGGATCCGGGATTATTATAATGCTTACAGGTGTTACGAAACCATTCTGCGATACGCTGCCGAAGGGGCCTACAAAGGAGATACGCTGCAGGTGAAGTTCAGCCTTGCCGAGGCGGCTCAGCGGCTGAATTATTTCACCAGGGCAAAGGGCCTGTATGGAGAACTCATCCAGGATGCCGGGAACGCAGACAAGAACATCTACGCGCGTTCGGTTTTCAACCGCGCCAAGATGCTGCAGAAGCTGGCGCAGGACAGCGTGCACTACTACGACGAGGCGCTCGACACCTATCAGTTCTTTATCAGTGAAGAACTCTTTCGCCACATCGAAGGCGATGACAACATTAAGGCCCGTTTCAAACAGGAAGCGGAGTCTGGCATACTCAGCTGCGATTCCCTTCAGGGTTCACGGGTGGTTCGCACCGACAGCCTGTACCGGCTTACGGAGGCCATCAATTCCGGCTTTTCCGAAATAGCCCCTGTGCTGGTGGGCAATACCCTCTACTTCTCTTCCCTGCGCTTTTTGCCCGAAACCGCCAGGAAACCCCGCCAGCCCTTTTACTATACCAAACAGATGAAGGCGGAATTCCGGGAAAGTACCGATGCGGAGACGGGCCTGCAGGTTATCGATACGGCGGTAGCCCTGCTCCCCGAACTGGAAACTTACAATGCGGATGAGCTGCACACTATGCACACGGCCTTCAACCGCGATACCAGCCTGTTCTTCTTCACCCAGTGCACCCAGGAGGATGGCGAGGTCTTCTGTTCCATGTATCTGCGCAGGCGCCTGGATGACGGCGGCTGGGGCGTGCCTCAGAAATTGCCTATCAGCGCTGTTGACAAGGAATTCACGACCACTCAGCCCAGTATCAGCTACGATTGCGGGAGGGGCAGGGAATGGCTGTACTTCGCTTCGGACCGCCCCGGAACGCTGGGCGGCCTGGATTTATGGCGGGCAGCCATCCGGGAAGACGGCAGCCTGGGCGAGCCCGAAAACCTTTCTTCCACTATTAACACCAGTTGGAATGAGGCCACCCCCTTCTTCCACGACCCTTCGGGGCGCCTTTATTTCAGCTCCGACGCCCCGCCCAGCTATGGCGGGTACGATATTTTCTTCAGCGATTTCCAGGATGGCGCCTGGTCGGTGCCTCAAAATATGGGCATACCATATAATAGTGGGTACACAGACCAGTATTTCTTCCTGGACCCGGGTGGAGAGCACGAATATTTTACCTCCGACCGCCCCCGTTCTTTCCGCTTTGTGGAAGACCTCGAGTTCTGCTGCACGGATATCTACACCATGGGCAACAAAACGGGCCGGGCCCTTGAAGTAGCTGTGGAGGATTGTGATGTGAACAGCACTTCGGAGAAAACGGTGGAAATTTTCGACCTGTCCTGCGGGCAGCGCACCCGGCTGGGCGCGCCACGGCGCGTCAAAGGAAATGGCGTCGTATCCTTTGGCCTGCAATTGTACCGGAGTTACGAGGTGGTAGCCACCGGTGAGTCGGGCCTGTCCCGTTCCAGGCAGTTTGACCTTTCCGAAAGGCGGTATATAGATGATGACGGTAAGATCAGTTGGGCGCCTGAGCCTTTTTATCCCACCGGGCTGGAAATGAAGGTAGTGGCGGCCGATGAAGCGAGCGGTGAAATCCTTAAACGCGTAGCCGTAACGGTGACCGACCCGGAAACGGGCGCTCCGTTGCCGGACGAAGGGGGTTTTGTATTCCGCATAGAGCCGGATAAAAGCTATTCGGTCGGGATTATGGCCAGCGCAGGGCCCGGATATGAACAGGAAGGAGCGCAGGCGCCTTCCGTCCCCCAAAACTACCTGCCCGTGGATACTGCTTACCGTTACGATCTTTCTGACCCCGAAATGATGAGAAGGCTGTGTGGCAAAGTGGAGTTTCGCATTCCGATGAGCCCGGAACGGCCAACGCTGGATTTGCCCATTGTCCTCTACTTCGACCACGATATGCCCCTGCGTTTCAACAACCGTGCCGACCAGACCCGCCAGAGCTTTGAAGAAGCCATTAGCCGGTATCTGGAGCAGCGGGAAAACTACCTTCAGAACAACAACCCGGAAGAAGCATCGAGGGTGAACCGCTTCTTCGACCGGGAGGTCAGCGGCGGCCTCAGCACACTGGAGAACCTTGCCGGTTCCCTGCTGGATTACGTCGACTATATGGCGCCCGGAGACCAGTTGGAGATTCAGATACAGGGCTATTGCAGCCCCCGCGGTAGAAGCTCCTACAACCGGCTGCTCAGCAAGCGCCGCATTCAGTGTGTGCGTTCCTATCTGGAATCCTATTCAAAGGATGGCAGGGAGCTGAAGAACTTCATCGGCAACAAGATCATCGTCAAGGAATTGCCGCTCGGCGAATCGCGGGCAGGCAGCCAGTATCCCGATAACGACCCCAACTCCATCTGGGGCGTAGGCCCGGCGCTCGACCGCCGGGTGGAGATAGTGAATCTCAACACGGGAGACTCCATTACCGAAGCTTCCGGCAAGAGCGATAGCGAGGCTCAGGAGCCCGAGAAGCAGCCTTAGTCAATTCGCTTCATTTATCCTCTCCTGAGGAGGGGTTGTTGTCATTCCTTTTCTCATCGGTAATAGGGGGAGAGTTCTTCTCCTGTCCGACTGAAGCGGCATTGCCTTCGAAGTGGTTTTCCTCCAGGGTGGGCTGGCAGGAGCCGTTGCCGGTGTATTCGTTGTGTATGCTTCCGCTGCGGACGTAGGCTTTGTTCTTCCTGAAAGTACAGCCTTTGATGAAGGGAGCAACGCTGCCGCCCTGGCGGGGTTCGTTGAATATGGCGGCGCCATAGGAAGCCAGGTTGGATTCGAAGAGGCAGTTTATTACGCGGGGCCCGCAACTTCCGCCCATGCTGGTATTCAGGAGGGCGCCGCCGTCCAGGTCTGCTTTGTTGCCGATGAAGCTGCAGTTGATGATACCGGGCTGGCATTGTCCTTTATTCACGGCCAGGTTGAAAATGCCGGCGCCTTCCCGCGCATAGTTCCCGGTAACAGTACAATTGCGGATAAGAGGGCTGCTCGACTGCCCGTCGGTGGCCAGGTTGTACCATCCGGCGCCCCGGATCTCCATGGGGCGGGATTTGTCCGACCCGTTGGCCGCCCCTCCCGTAATGAAGAAACCGTCGATGACGGTATTGCCGCCGGCATTTTTGGTGTAGACTACCGTGAAGGCATTGTCCTGATAGGAAGAGGAGCCGATCTCGCCACTGAGGTAGGTAGGGTTGTCGGCCAGGTTTCTCTGTTCCGGCGACGATTCGAAGCCGGCAAAGCCTCCGTAAAGCTCTATGCCTGCCGGGATCACAAAAGACCGGCTGCGGTCATTGTCCTCGGTGGTACGGTAAGTTCCCCGGGCCACCCAGATCTGGTCGCCGGCCATTGCTGCGGACAAGGCGCCCTGCAGGCTGCCCATCGCTTCTGGCCAGGAACTGCCGTTGCCGGTTGCTCCCGCGCTGACAAAAATGATCTTTGCCGGCAACTGGCCCGTGGCCAGTATCAATGCCATAAATAATAATGCTCTTTTCACGGTCAATAGTTTTGGAGTGGGCCAGATTGAATGCGGACACTCTTTGGTTAAAAAGATATGCCAAACGAAGGCCACAAGTTGCAGGATAGCGCGAACATGGGATACGCTGACAGGAGGTATATTCCTTCTTCACTTTGGCCAGGGGTCGGAGTTCGGGATAAAAACGGGGACGTATTAGCGAAATAACGATATCTCCGGGTATTAGTTTCACATTTCCCGGGGAGAATACAGGCGGCGTTGAATTTTATGCCGGGCTGCGGAAATTCTCCCTACAAAATAAAAAAAAACGATGCTCTGCAGGAAAAAGAGCCGCAGAATATTTTTTATCTGAAGAATTTTTCTAATTTTTATGCAACGATTTGCAAAATCCCCTCGTACAAACAATTGCCGAAAAGTATTCCCGCTACTCCCCCTGATTATATTATCGACAACATATATATGTGGTCGAATTTTGTGTTCTAAATTCCGGGGCAGAATGTAGTTTTTCCTTATTTTGGGCATCGACCCGGAAGTGCAACAGCAACTATTCTTACTTGGCCTCCAAAGAAGAAAGGGTGCAATCGTGTAATTATAACCAAAACCAATTGATCTTGAAAAGGAAACTTTACCTTGGTTTATTGGCCTTCTGGGTGGTTCTTGGGCTTCAGGCCCAGGATATACACTTCTCTCAGTTTGCCAACTCCCCCAGCAACCTCAACCCGGCGCTCACCGGGGTCTTCCGGGGAAATACCCGCCTGCTTGCCAATGTGAGAAACCAATGGGGTTCTGTTCCTGTTGACTACCTGACGTTTTCCGCCAGTGGCGATTTCAAAATCCCCAAGCGGTTTGACAAGAATGGCTTCTTTGCCGCCGGCCTGGCCTTCAACTACGACCGGGCGGGCCTGTCCAGGCTCAACCTCACCAACCTGAACCTCAGCGGTTCCTACACGCATCAGTTGTCGCCCCGCGCCTTCCTTTCCGCGGGCCTTCAGGCCGGGTTCAGCCGCCGGGGTTTCGATATCGACGAGCTCACCTTCGACGGCCAGTACGACCCTACGCTCAGCAGCTATAACCCCTCCAAGGACCATGGCGAACAATTTGAAACTTTCAGCAATAATTTTGCCGACCTCAGCGCCGGTATTAACTTCCGTTTTCAGGACTTCACCAGTTGCGAGATCGTCAACGACCTGAGCAAACGCTCCTATCTGGATGTGGGCCTGGGCCTTTTCCACTTCAACCGCCCGGATCAGAACTTTGGCAACAATGGGGATACGAAGCTTTTCATGCGCTGGAGCCCCTACCTGTTGGGCAACCTGCAGGTACATGAGGTGGTGGATGTTTTCGCCAACCTGAACTTCCAGTTCCAGGGCCCTTACCGGGAGTGGCTGGCGGCGCTGGGCGGGCGGGCTTACCTCGACCGTACGCCGGGGAGCCAGGTCTCCCTCGCCCTGAACTGCGGCTACCGTTTCAATGACGAATTCGGCGATGCCATCATCCCGGCCGTGGAATTGCAGGTGGACCGCATCTACGCCAGTTTTTCCTATGATATCAATATTTCCGAATTCCAGGTGGCCACCCGCGGGAGAGGCGGCCCGGAATTCTCGGTGAGGTATATTATCACCAGAGTATGTTTTGACAACAAATATTTTTGCCCCCTGCTATAGCGCCTGCTACTTATCCCTGTTGAATAAGCGTTGCATCCGTCCGCACTTTTCAGGCGGCGGCATTTTTATACCCGGCGCCGGAGAAATAATAAGATGGCCTGAAAACCGGCGCAGAAAAAGATTCTCTCATAGTATTTCTGGTGCTATCTGCTTTTTCTGTAGGTGTGTTTTGACTAATTGGACAAAGCTGATGATATGAGAGTAGTTGTATTATTCTTATTGGCCAGCCTCGGGCTTCCCTTCACCAGTTACGGCCAGTCTTTGGATGAAGTAATAGAAGCGGGGAACGAATCCTTTGCCACAAAGGATTACTATAATGCTTTTCGCTGCTACGAAACGGTGCTGAAGTATGTGGAAAAGGGAAGATACAAAGGGCATTGGGATCCTCTCTATATTAAATACCGCTATGCAGAGGCCGCTCAGAGGTTCAATTACTTTGAGAGGGCCGATTCGATGTACACCGTGCTCCTGACGGAAAGCCGGGGCCATAATATGGATGTTTTTGCCCGTTCCGTTTTCAACCTGGCGCGGGTCAAACAGAGCCGGGCCAAAGACACCATCGGCCTGAATATCGTCCGGTTGAACCCGGGCCGGCTGCGCGAGGCCCTGTCGCTGTATGAGCGCTTCCTTTCCGAAGGGCTTCGGCAGCATCTCCGGCTGTTTCCGGAACCCGGGGAAGAGGAACCCCAGGGCCTTAGCCAGGAAGATAAACTGGCCGTTGATGCAGCCGCCCGGAAGGGCGGATCAGATTGCAGGCAGGCCATCCGGGCTGCCGAGGATAATCCGGCAGGGATAATCCTTTCCAAGGACACCCTCTCCCGCCTGCCGGAATCCGTGAATTCCGGATTTTCCGACATCGCTCCTGTTCTCCGGGAAGACGGCCTTTATTTCTCCTCGGTAAAATTTCCGGCAAAAAAAGGCGCCTTCCGGCAATCCCGCATTTATGCTCAGGTGTTGAAAGCGGCCTATACGCTGTCTTCCGAAGGCAGGCTCGATTCCATCCTTGCCGTGGACACGCTGGCCAGAGGGGGTTTTTTCAATGACGGCCAGGATTTCAGCCATACGCTCCACACCGCCATCACCAAAAACGGGGAATGGATGTACTTCTCCCACTGCCCGCAGGGGCGCGACGGCGCCTTCTGCACCCTCTACCGCCGGAAGAACATGGGCAGTGGATGGGGAGAACCCGAATACCTGAACATCAATGTGGACAGCGCCCGCTTCACCACCACCCAGCCCAGCATAAGTTATGACCCCCGTACCCGGGAACAATGGCTTTACTTTGCCTCCGACCGGGAGGATGCCCGGGCCAAAGGCGGGCTGGACATCTGGCGTTGCCGGGTCAATGAGGCCGATGGCAGCCTGGGCGCGCCGGAGCCCCTCTCCGATATCAATTCGGCCTGGAACGATGCTACGCCCTTCCTGCATGCCCTCTCCGGCCGGCTCTTCTTTTGCTCCGACCGCGAGTCTACCTATGGCCTGTACGATAATTTCGTGGCCAAACCAGGCCCATCCGGCAAAGTGGTTGAAAACCTGGGGCTACCTTATAATAGTGGTTACAACGATCAGTACTTCTCCCTCTCTGAAGACGGCAGCCTTGCCTTCTTTTCCTCCGACCGCCCTGAATCTACCCGCTTCATTGATTCGTTGAATGCCTGTTGCCAGGATATCTACACGTATCCGATTGATAACAGCATGGGCCTGGAAGTCAGCGTGGCCGGTTGCGGGCGCGACCTTACGGAAGAGGCAGACATCAAAATATATGACATCACTTACTGCGATTGTACTGAGGGCAACCTGGTGGAAGGCAATGAGGTGATGCGGTACCACAAGTACCGGATCGTCGCTTCTCATGGGGAGTTTAACTCCAGTTCCGATACGCTGGCCCTCGACTGGCGTTACGACGGCAAGCCTTCCGCCCGGCAAGCCCTCGAACTTTCTCCTGATTATGTCGAACTGGCCTTTTTTGCCCGGGACAGCACGAACGGCAAAATGCTGGATTTCGGGACCTACATCGTGTCGGTTGACCCACACGAAGCCGAGTCCCCCGAAGCAATCGGAGACAGGGCTTTTCGCTTCAACCCGCGGCAAAAGTACACCGTGGAAGTAAGGGCCAAAAACCCCATCTACGCCCCTAAAAAGATTGAGCTGGACAGCCTGCGGTTTGTCTCGGAATGCGACAGCATCGTCTTTGTCGACCTGGCCATCCCCTGCTTACCGGACTCGCTGGAAAATATTATTTTCTACTTCGACAATGACAAGCCGGACCGGGTGCGGAGAGATCTGTGGGCATTAACCAATGACAGTTACGACGAAGGCCTGGCCGAACCCTACCGGGCACAGCGAGACGACTATCTGGCCTTCAACCTGCAGCCCTATACTGTAGACTGGGATCTGGTCAGGGGCCAGGTACGGATGGACACCTTTAATAACAATATCGACACCCTGCTGAACCTCAGGAACCCCAACGGGCAGCCTGATGGCCTGAGCCAGCCGCTCCGTTATGTAGTAAAAAAGGCGGGTGGTGAAAAAGTACAGATCATACCCGATACCTTTACGATCGTCGAGCGCATCAACCGTTTCTTCGGCGACCCCAACGCGGAAACGGAAGTGAAGGGCGACCTGAGAGAGAACCTCGATAAATTCAACAGTTTTACAGAATACCTGAAGGCCTACCTGGCTACCGGCAATACCATCGAGGTTACCCTGAGGGCTTATTGCAGCTATCGGGTTACGGACATTCTCAGCACCTATAATGACGCTCTGGCCAAGCGCCGTATCCTTTGTGTGCGCAACTCCCTGGAGGAAGCCGGCCTGGGCAGATATCTGGACAAAACCCTCATCCTTAAAGAGCTGCCCTTCGGAGCTTCGGAAGCGGCAACCAATTTCCCCGATCCCAACCTCAACCCCAATGTCGGCGTTGGCGGCAAGCTGTTCTATTCTGCCGCCCTGGACCGCCGGGTAGAAATAATAAATGTCAAACAAGTGAATTGCGAAACCGGAGGGATGGGCCTATCCTCCCTGAACCGCGCCAAAAATCCTGGACAACCATGATCACAAATACGAAAGTCATGTCAATATTTATCAGGGCCATTCTTCTGGCATTGCTATGCAATGCGCCGGCCTCACTATGGAGCACAACGGCTTACCACTGGGATGGCCCGGCCGATTGCCGGTGGCAACAGCAAAAAGAACAACAGCAGCGCCTGGAAGACTGGCAGTGGCAGTTTATGGCAACCGATACCGTGCGCCCTGTTTTTGCCACCCATGCCTGCGACCTGATCTGCCCGGATTTCCTGGTCAACTGGATCGTGGAATCATCCAATTGCGGACAGAATGACGGCAGCGCCAGGATAGAACCGGTGGGGTATCCCCGGGGCACCGTTTTCAGCTATACCTGGTCGGGCAATGTCAGCAATACCAATGAAGCCGACAGCCTGGCGGCAGGCATCTATTTCGTTACAGTCAATGTAGTGGCTTCCGGTAACGGCTCTTTCAGGAACTGCGATACCGAAGCCATCATCCCGGTCAGCGATGTCGGCGGCCCTGAGGCGAGCCTGAGGACGGTGTCCACCAACTGCCTGTCGGAATCCGGGCGCATTATCCTGAACATCAGCAGCGGCACGCCGCCCTTCACCATTAACTGGACAGGCGGTACGCGCACTGCCGGGCTGGGAACAACGCCGTTCGCCAACCTGGCCATCGGAACCTATACTTTCGTAGTAACGGATGCCAACGGCTGTAAAACATCCCTTATCGGAGAAGTCGGCCAGGATAACAGCGGATTGTTCGATATCAACCTCTCCGGTACCCCCGCCAGCGGCTGCGGCGCCACAGATGGTACTCTTACCGTTGAGGTTCAGGGCGATTTCCCTCCTTATGAGATCACCCTGAATAACCTGAACTCCATCATCACCAGCAATAACCCCTATACCTTTACGGATCTCCCGCCTGGCCTTTACCGGGTAAAGGTGAAAGGCGCCTTACAGTGCGAAGTCGAGCGGGATATTCAGATCAAAGACGGCTCCCCTGAATGCAGTACCGGCTGGGCCGCCATCGACGCTTCCTGTTCTGACGGCAGAGGGTATCTTCGGTTCAACGGCGCGGGAGAGGCTCACGAGACCTTTGAAGTGCGCCAGAAGAATTCCACCTTTCCCATCTATACCATCGCCGGCAACGGCAGCGCCATCATTGAAGTCCCGGTAGGCGCCTACAGGATCAAGCGGATCAGTACGCAGGATGCATGTATCTGCGAATTCAAGATCGAAGTGAACGGCCCGGAAGAGTTGAGGGCCACCGTAGATGTTGTCGATGATTGCCTGCCCGACGGAACGAGCATCGGGTCCATTGAGATCAGGGAAATACTGGGGGGCACCGCTCCTTATACTGTTCTGATCACCGACAGTACCGGCAACCCGGTAACGGACCCTTCCAACCTGCCTGCCGGCGTTTATACCGTAAAGATCACCGATGCCAATAATTGCCAGCCACTGGTCAAAGATGTGGAAGTGGAAAGCTGCCCCTGCGGGCCGATAACGGTGGAAGCTTCACCGGCAGATACCACTGTTTGTGAAGGAGAACCGGTTACGCTGCAAGCCACAGTTACCTCCACGGAGCCTCCGGCTGCCATCACCTGGTACGATGAAAACGGAACCGTGGGTGCCGGTGCAAACCTTACACTTACGCCGGCTGCCGGTGTGCACGAATATTCAGTAGTCGTGGAAAGCAGCTGCAGCTCAGATAAGGATACGGCAACAGTACGGATCAAGGTTGCCGAAAATGCACCGCTGGTTGCCGATCCCGATTACCTTTTGGTGTGCACTGCTGACCCGGTAACCATCGATGTTTCCGGGCCGCTGACGGAATGTGTGATCTGGCTGAACAGTAACGGCATTCCCATAGATACCGGCGTACAGCTTACAGTGACGCCCACCCCCGGCATCAGCCGGTATGTCGCCACCCTGCCCGGGGCCGAAGCCTGCGTGACGCCGGATACCGTCACTATCGAATACCGTACGGAAACAGTTGCCGTTACCACCGCCGGGGCTACCAAGGTATGTGAAGGCGACGAGGTGTGCCTGCGGGCGGAATTCACCCCCAATGATGCCACGGTCACCATCACCTGGACAGATATGAACTTTAATCCTCTGGCGGATACTCCGGTATTTTGTGTAACTCCCTCAGTGGGCCGCCAGCAGTATTTCGTTATTGCCGACAATGGATGCTTCGCAGATACCGCCTCCGCTACGGTAACGGTGATCCGGGATAATACCAAAATTGAGATCACTCCCGCCGACACGGTAACCCTCTGCGCGCCGGAGGAAGTATGCTTCCAGGTGACGGACACCACCTTGTGGGACTGCATCCAATGGGTGGACGCCGGGGGCGCAATCGCAGGCACGGGCGGCGAGCTGTGCGTGACGC
>CAZAXA010000016.1:0-28867 GCA_964488965.1 uncultured Phaeodactylibacter sp.
CTCATCTCCGGCGAGCGCCGCTGGAAGGCCTCCCAACTGGCAGGCCTGGAGGAGATTCCCGCCTACATCCGCCTGGCTAATGACCAGGAAATGATGGAAATGGCCTTGGTGGAAAACATCCAGCGGGAAGACCTGAATGCTATGGAGGTGGCCATCACCTACCAGCGCCTGATCGAAGAATTTGACCTGCGCCACGAAGACCTGGCCCAAAGGGTCGGCAAAAAACGAGCCACCATCACCAACTTCCTGCGCCTGCTGGAACTGCCGCCGGTGGTGCAGGAAGCGGTCAAAGAAGGACAGCTCTCCATGGGCCACGCCCGCGCCCTGGCCGGCCTGGACGATTTCGCCATGCAGAAATATCTGCTGGATAAAGTGGTCAAAGAGGGTATGTCGGTGCGCACTCTCGAACGGCAAGTCAGCGATTATAAGCAGCCCAAACCCAAAAAGGCTCCGCCTCAGAAGTTGCCCGACGACTACCGGAAGGTGGAACAAAGCTTCCAGGAATTCTTCGGCTCCAGAAACCAGGTAAAGCTCAAACTCAATGAAAAAGGCAAAGGGCAGGTCATATTGTCTTTTAATTCCGTGGAGGAACTGAACCAGTTGCTGGACCGGCTGGAGGAGTGAATGAGTGTATCAGTGTGTTAGATAAACATGAAGTATAAATACATCCTCTTGCTCTTACTGGCACTCTCCTGCAGCCTGGACAAACTCGTGGCTCAGGAGGTGGATTCCATTGCCGTGGCGAATGCACAGCCGGACGTGCCTGGCAAACAGAAAAAGGAGAACTGGTTCAACCGGGCTTATCCCAACCCGAAGCGGGCGGCCCTCTTCTCCCTGATCATTCCCGGCGCAGGGCAGCTTTACAACAAACGCTGGTGGAAGGCGCCCCTGGTCTACGGCGCCCTGGCCGGCATGGCGCTGGTGGTCGACTACAACCAGAGCCGCTACCGGCGGCTGCGCAACGCCCTCGACCTGGCCCGCAGGGGCGAAACCCACGAGTTCACCGGCACCCGCCTGGACAACATCAGCACCCTGCGCACCCTGCGCGACAGCTACGATAAAAATACTCAAATGGCTTACTTTGGCATGGTGCTGGTGTACACCCTTCAGGCCATGGAAGCCTTCGTCGACGCCCACCTGAAGGGCTTCGATATCGATGACGACCTCAGCCTGCAACTGAAGCCTCAACTGGATTTTGTGGCGCCCCTGGGGCAGCCGGTAATGGGGTTTGGGCTGACGGTTCCACTCAATGGCAGGGCGCCGGAGAAGCCGGGGAGGAACCTGGCCGGGCGGTGAGGCAGGGTTTTCTTATCTCTTCGTCATCGGATGGAACGTCTGCCAACTGTGCCAGTATTCCTGATGGGCATTTAGCTTTTTCAAATCGGGGCTATCTGCGTTTTGAGATTTCCCCATTAAAGTGTAACGGTTATTCCGGCTGGCCAGGGTATCATTGCCGAGCGTGAAAGTTTGATCTTCATTCAACCTTTCCAATACAAAAAAGCTGCTGCTGTCCTTTGACAGGGCCACAACTATGGGCCGGCCGCCGACAATATCGTGAATGATGCGCTCTTTCAGCAGCCTGTTCCAGTCATAAGCCATGCTCTCATGGCCAACAGCAACTCCAACGACCCATGATTTGGGCTTCCAGGAAGCCGTATCCCGGCGCGTCAATCTTCCCGTCAGCCTGCCTTGCTCATAAGTCTTCATGCTGTCGTATTCTACCTGAAACTTTTTGTCAGGCTGCATAACCAGAGTATTCGGATACAGCTCAAGCCATTTGCTCAATTTAGTCTGGGTATATGGAAACTCCGGCAGGAACTGCCCCTTAAGCTTGCCGGCAACGGCTTCGCCCGTCGCTTGCCGCCACCAGGATCGGGTGCTTTTGTCTTCGAACATGGCGTTGAAGTGATCCATGCCTACCAGCCTGAATTCCTCCGTCTTGCCGTTGACGACAGGTTCAAATACGCGCCCCGTCCGGCATACCGTACAATAAGTCACCATTATGGGCTTGCCGCCTACGCTGTCTCTTACCTGATGATGATAACCCAGAAATTGGATCGGATAGGCTTTGGCCTGCCCGTTGTAGGTTACGCCCAGAACCAGGCGGCTGGAATCGACAGCATTGCCCGGCGCGCCTTCGAGTTCCAGCGAAACCGGCTGATAAAACATCGTATCCGCCGCCATTTTAAAATTGGCTGCGTAAGCGATGCCTGCAACGAGAATAAGGGCCGCAGACGGCAGCCATTTTGAGGATGAAAAAGCGCTTTTGAACCCCAGGATCATCATTGCTCCAAAAAGGATGCGAAACCACCACCGCCATGAATAGAGGAAATAGGCGACGCCCAGGCTATTGACTTCCTGGCTGCCAGGCATGGGCATGATGAAATAAACATTGGCTACCTCAAATAAGAGGAGGCACAGAATCCCAAAGTAGAATAGCTTTTTCATAAGAGCCGTTCTTTCTTTATTTCTTCTTTGTTCCACCTTTCTTTTTCCTTTTGGGTTTGGGTTCCGGGAGCTCTTTAACGGTAGCCCTGGCCAGGCCGCTCAGCCATTCCCGGTCTTCAACTTTTTCCTCGATCAGGAAATAGAGCTTTGCCCCCGGATAGGGCGGTGCTTCCACCACTTCTCCGATATAAGCCCTTCCGCCCTCCGTCGGCTTGATAAAGAGTTTGTCGTCGCAGATTAAAGCGAATATTTTGCCGTCGGAGTACAGGCCGTACTCTCCAAACATTTTTCTGGCAGTGATCAGGCCGGCATTGTCGATCTGGCCCAGGATGAAATCTACGAATGTTTGGTCGGATGCCATGGTGTTTTTTTTTATTATAAACAGATGACGTTTCGAAGCACTACGGATATTGTATGATGGCCCCTACGGCTCCACCGTCCGTTCCTCACAAAACTGCAACAGTTCCCTGTAAATCTCACTCTGCTTTAACAACTCCGGGTTGCCCATGATCACGATATGCTCGCGCGCCCGTGTCAGCGCCACATTGAGCTTGCGGTCGACTCCCTCTTCGGAGTAGGACGACAGGGCGGCCAGCTGGCTGAACGAGTTGGTGCACAGCGAGATGAGGATCACATCGCGGGCGCCGCCCTGGTAACGCTCCACGGTGTCGATGGTGAGCATATCGAGCGGGGCGCCCCGTTCTTCCAGCACGGCCCGGATCTGGGCGATCTGCGCCCGGTAAGGCGTGATGATGCCGATGCTGTGGCGGGCCATCTTCAGGCCGTTGGAGCTGTATATCTTTTGGAAAGCCTCCACCACATCTCCCACCAGTTGCGCTTCATGGCTGTTGGTCTTCTGGGTGGCGCTGGCATCGTCGGCAGGAGTGGGCAGGAAGACCACCCGGCTGCGGCAGAGCTGCTGTTCCAACCCCTCCCCTTCCGGCTGGCCGTAGTGGCCCACGGCCGACACCTGCTTCAGGTGGGCCGGCATAGAGGGCGGCAATATCTTGAGCGTGCCGTCGTAAAAATAGCGGTTGGGAAACTCCATGATGTCCTGGTGCATGCGCCCCTGATGGCTCAGCTGGGCGTAGGCCCAATCCCATCCGTGCTGGATGCAGCGTTTGTAAAGGCGTTCGAAGAGAGAATTGCGCAGGTTGTTCAGGCCGATCTCCTGTAGCCGGGCATCATAGACGGTGGAAGCTTCGGCATCCTGTACCACTACCGCCGGCAGCTGTTTGTGGTCGCCGATGAGGATGAAGCGCTCGAAGCCGGGCAGCAGGCCCGCCAGCAGGGGCTCCAGAATCTGGGAGGCCTCGTCGATGACCACCCGGTGGAAGTGCTTGAGCTGCAGCAATTCGGGCTTGCCGGCAATGGAAGCCACAGTGGCCACGAAAATGCGGTGGCCGCCGATCACGTCCCTGATCTCCTGCCGCGACTGCGCCTTGTCGATCTTGGAGCTGAGCAGTTGGCCCCGGAAACGGGCGTCGGTAGAATAGCGGGAGCCGATGCGCAGGTAGTGCCGCCGGATATCGGGCCGGATACTCTCGACGGCCTCGCAGATTTCGTCGACAGCCCGGTTGGTGTAGGCCAACAAGAGGAGGTTCTCTTCGGTATTGTCCAGCAGGTACCCCACCAGGTGTTTGAGCATCATGCTGGTCTTGCCCGTGCCCGGCGGCCCCCAGAGCAGGAAGTAATCCTCGGCCGAGAGGGCTTTCTGGAAGATATCCCGCTGCTCGGGCGTCAGCTCGGCGGGGGGCGCCAGTTCGCGGGCCTCGCCCTCCCGGGGTGCGCGTACGCCCAGCAGCAATTCCTGTTTTTCTGCCGGCGCCTGGGCAAAGGCGAACAGCCCCCGGTACATGGAGACGAAGCTGCTGTCGAGCAGGTCGTGTTCCAGGTTCCAGAACTCATACTGCCCGAAGATGGAGCTGTTGAACTGGCGCGAACGCAGCCGAACCGTCACCGACTCATTGCTGAGCTCGATGATGGTGCATTTGAAAATCTGGCTGAAGAGGGCGGCCGGGCGGCCATCCATATGGGGGTAGAGCACGGCGATATCGCCGGACCGGAAGTTGGCCAGCGGGTTGGTCCATTTCGTACGGCTGAAAGTGACCAGGGGTTCTTCCTCGCCGGCCTGGTTGACGGCCAGCCGCAGGTGGCTGATGATGTTGAAACTCTCCTGCTTTTCGCCGAATTCGTCGAGCCAGAGGGAGGCCAGGCCGTTGATGTTGTCCGTGCCCTGCTGTCCGGTTTTGGCCAACTGGTGTTCGCGGGCGATGAAGCCCGAAAAGGCAATAAAATAGAGGCGGGACAGCTCTTTCATGCCGTCGAACACCTTTTCGAAGAGTTCCAGGCCATGTAGCAGGAACCCCTTGAGGTTTGGGAAGGCGCCGGGGCGCAGCCGCCCCAGAAGGCGTTGCCCCTGCTCAGGCAGGCCGCCGCCGGCAGGGCCGCCCAGTTCGCTGAGCAGGCGCTCGATGGCTACCAGTTGGTTGCGCACCTGCAGGGCCTCGTACTGTTGCGAACGGATGCGGGGCGCGAAACGCAACGGCTTTTCATCCTGGCTGGAATACAGAATGTAGTTGGCAGGGTCGGTATCATTGCCGAAGGCGGAACGCACCATGAGGTCGTAGAGCAGCGTCTGGGTGAAGTGGCTGGCGCTCAGCCCGTAAATGTTTGGCATGAAGGGGCTGCCGCTCTTGAGCTCTACGATGGCGGCCTTTTTTTCACCTTTGTATAATACGTCGAGGCGCCCCTGGAGGCCGTAGGTTTCCGAATAGAAGCTGGGCTCCAGGTAACAGTGCTCCGGCTCGATGCCCTGCTCCTTGAAGCCCTGCCTGACCATCTGGCTCAGGACGACGAAGTGCTTCTGGGAGCGCTGCATGATCTCCCGGATGATCTGGTCTTCAAAAAGGCAGAAGGCCATGGGGTTGAGCTGGAAAGCTTTGGCGAAAGTCTCTTTAAAGGGTAGTTCCGAGCCGGCCATGAGTTCGTCCAGAAAGAAGTTGGCAATATGGCCCGCAATGATGTGCTTGTTGGCCTCGAAGGGCAGGTATTTGTTGAGCAGGTAGGGCCAGGGGTTCACGCCGTCGGCCCGGAAACACTCGGCAATGGCGGTAACGTCCACCAAATGGTCCGGTTCCACTACGAAAGCGCGGGGGTGGTACACTCCTTCGTCATCCACCTCCACATCGATCAGGTTGAGCAGCAGCGGGAAGCCGAACACCTTGCGTACCGCTTCAATGGTGGGCATGAAATTCTCGTTGCGGTCTGCCTCGTTATACTGTACCCGGACGGGGGCGTCGGGATATTCTTCGTCGCGGACGGCCAACTGCTGGCTGCCTTCGTCGTCCGACAGGGCCAGCACCCGCGCCTTTGCCCTGAACTCCTTAACGGAAAGGGAACGGAACCGCACCGGCCATTCCCCGGGCAAGAAGGCCGCGGCCGTTTCGGGAATGGGTTGCTCCAGTAATGCTGCGACAGCCTCCGCCACGACTTTCAGGCCCAGCCGGTACACTGTATCTGGTTCCTCATCTTTGCCCTGAAGGGCCAGCAGCGCGCGCCGGCGAAAAGAGTGGATATAATACTGGAGCGCCCGCCCCAACTCTGCCCGGTGGCAGATGTAGGCCATGCGCGCGAAGAGCGTGGAGAACTGCAGGCGCTCCCGGCGCGTCATCTCGACAAAAAGCAGGGTAAGCAGGCGGTAGAGCGCTTCCACCTTCGCTCTTTCTTCCATTGCCTCGTTGCCGGCTGTTTTCTCCAGCTCCCGGTAAAACAGCCGCGCTAATGCCTCTTTGTTCATGCTTTCCGACTTGGTTGGGGCATCAAAATACGCAAAAACTGGATAAATCGGAAAGGATACAGCAAATGGATTATGGTTTACTGTTGTCGGTTGCCTGTTGCTTGTTGTTCATTGTTTGTTGTCCACAAGGGCCACGCCATTTGCCCAACCGGCAACCGACAACCGACAATAACCATCCTCCTACACAATTTTCATCTCCACCGGATCCCACATCACCGGTTTCCTGCTGAAATAGCTGACATTGGCGGCCAGCGAAGGCCCGGCGGCGCGAAGGCCGAAGGCAGCGTCTTCAAAAGCGGGTTTGCCGTTGCGGATGCAGGCGAAGAAGTTGGCCCAGTGGTCGAGGTGGGTGTCGTAGCCCTGAGGCGCCCGGTATTCGACCTCTTCCGGTTCGACGATGCGGGATTCGGGCAGCGGATATTTTTCTTTATACGCCTTTTCGAATTCTTTTTGCTGAGCTTCCGCAAAGGTGTTGAAGGTATCCCAGCCGCCATAACCGGGTTGGGAGGACATGACATTGCGGATGAGCTTGACCGAGCCCCAGCCCAGCGTAATAGCGCCTTCTGTGCCCACCATGCGCAGCAGTTCGCCGCCGCCCATGCCGTCGACGAAGTTGCAGCGCAGCTGCATATTGAAGGCGGGGTGTTCCTTCGTCTCCGGATAATCCAGCACGCTGAGCTGCACGTCGGGCACGTCGCGGCCGTCCTTCCAGTAGCGCAGGCCGCCGGTGGCGAAGATGCGTTCCGGCCCTTTGGAACTAAGGGCAGTGTGCAGGGCGGAAAAGAGGTGGACGTAGAGGTCGCCCGCCATGCTGGTGCCGTAGTCCTGATAGTTGCGCCAGCGGAAGAAGCGCACCGGGTCGAAGGCTCGCCGGGGAGCGTCGCCCAGGAAGCGCTCCCAGTCGATGGTCTCCGGCGAGGCGTCCGTGGGAATGGAATACTGCCAGGCCCCATTGGCGGACTGGCGGTCGTTGTAGGCCTCCACCATCACCAACTGGCCGATGGCGCCCTGCTCGAACAGGCTCTTGGCCTTCCACGTCAGCACCGAGCTGACGCGCTGGCTGCCCACCTGGAATACCTTTCCGCTTTTCTTCTGGGCGTCGATCACAGCCTGCCCTTCTTCCAGTTTGTGCACCATGGGCTTTTCGCAGTAAACCGCTTTGCCGGCCTGGAGGGCTTCGATGCAAATCTTGTCGTGCCAGTGGTCCGGAGTGGAAATGCAGACGGCGTCGATATCGTTGCGGGATAATATTTCCCGGTAATCGCGGGTGGCGAACATCTCTTTGCCGAACACTTCCCTGCTGCGCACGAGGTGGCCGTCGTACAGGTCGCAAACGGCTGCCAGTTCCACCCCCGGCACTTTAACGGCCGTACGCATATTGGCAAACCCCTGTATGCCCATGCCGATGGCGGCCAGGCGGATGCGGCCAGCAGGTGAAAAATGGCGGTCGAGAATTTCCAGTTCGGTAAAACGGGCTTCATTGGCCCGTAGGAAAGAGGGGCCTACGGCCGTGCCAAGCAGGCCGGCGGTAAGCTTCTTGATGAAAGACCTTCGGTTTTTGATCATAGTGGCAGAGTTTAAAATTACAATGGCCCCTAAATTACAACTTACCGGCTTCCTGCCCCATTTCTTTCTTCATTTTCTTCTCCGGTAACATAACGGCCGTACATTTTGAGATCGCTGCACATTTCGGCAAAGGGCGCCATGAGCCGCAACCTACCGCAACTTCTCCCTGATCTCTTTCAGTTGCCCCTCGATTTCCCGAATCTGTTCTTCCAGGTTGAACTTCTGGGCGGCGTCAAAGGCGCGGGCTTTTTCCTGGCGGAAAAAATTGAGCTTTTTCGTCAGTATTTCCGCCTGTTGCAGCAGGCCCTGCCGTTCCAGTTCGTCGAGATAGGCGCTGCTGTTGCCGCTGTTATTGTTTGCGGCCTCCGCGCGTTCGGGCTGCAGTGCGCCGGGCCTGAGGTCGTCCTCCCCGAGTTCGTCGGCAATGGAGTTCAGTGCAAAGCGGATACGGTTCAGGGTGACCTGCGCAAAATTGGGGTCCACCAGGCCATCCCGTATCTGTTTGGAAATACTGCTGAACTGGCTTTGCTGCATGATGATGTCATTCTCGCGGCCGGAGCTGTCATCAATAACCTGGTTGAAGAGGTCAAAAGCTAACTTGAACTCGGACTCGCGAATATAATTCTTCAGGCGGGCGCGCAAATCCTGCAGCGTACGAAGAGGTTCCATTTTCCTGCGATCAGGTTCTTTAGGCTCCATAGGTTCAGAACTTATTGCGCCTCTGGCGGCGCCTTCAGGAGCGGGCTGCCTCACTGCCGTCGCCGGTTTTTCGAAGACGGTGTCCCGGAACTGCTTCAGGCGGAACATGAACTGCCCGCCCCGGTGGCCCACGCCATGCATGGCCTCGCCGCGGGGCAACTGGCTGGCGTTGCTTTTTACATCCAGCTGTATGCGCTGGCAAAAGTCGGCGGCGGCGATCCGGGGTTCCGTATTGTTGCGCAGCAGCCAGAGGATGGCGTCGGCAAAGGGGCTGTTGTCGCCGGGTTTGCCGTCGGAGACCACCTCGTTGCGGCCGGCGGTCAGCAGCCAGCGGGAGGGGATGCTCTCGATGGCGTCGAGCCCGGCGCCCGACTTTTCGGTGAACAAATGGCCGGAATAACAGGAATCGGCAATGATGAAAGTGTGGAAAGAGGGGATCGCTCCCACATATTTCTTGATCAGGTCGAAGCCGATGTAGGAGCCTATCCTGCCCTCGCGGGCGTCGTAGGGTATCCAGTAGCCGGTGTCGATGGTAGGGTGGTATTCGCCATGGCCGGAGAAATAGACCAGGAGCGTATCGCGCTCCTTCACCTTTTTGGCAAGTTCCTCAAAATAGCCAATGATGTTATCCTGAGTGGCTTCTTCATTGGGCAGGAACCTGAAGTGCTCCTTGTCGAACTGGTACTTGCCGGTGAGCACTTCGATGATATCTTCGGCATCTTTTACGGCGTTGTACAAGCGGGGCATCTCCCTGTACTTGTCGATACCGATTACAAAAAGGTAGTTGGCCCCGCGAGGTAGCTGCGCTTCCTCCCGTGCATCTGTTTCAATGCCTTTTTTTGCTTCTTTTTCTTCAGACATTTGGGCTAGTGTTTCGCCTGGCCTCCCGCTGAGGGATACCTGAGAAATAAAAGGTTTTATACAATAGTTTGCCCATCGGGCATTATTTACAGCATTAATTTGTTAAAAAGGCGCTCTTTTAAATTAAAAGGGCGCTTTTTATATTAATTTCCGAATTTATTCCTAAATTCAGAGGTGTAAATCCGGACAGTATGAAAAAGGAAACCACTACCGAAAATGTACTTCGGGTACAGACCCTGTTGATGTATGCCCTGTTGATCGGCATTTTTGTGATCTGCATTTACCAGATGCCGAAGATCACCGCTTTCCTCCAGGAATACGGAGATGTCATGAAAGCGGCCCTTCCGGCGCGGTAGTTTTTTTAATCCCTGATATACACGACAATACCATCCTGCAGGTATTGCCGTTTCAGTGTGGCCAGATAACCGGCGGCGGCGCCCTTGTCGGGAAAGCTTGCGATGACCACTCGTTTCCTGCCGTCTTTTTTCCAGATATACACATCGGAGATGCCGCGGGCCCTGAGGCTTTCGGCAAAGCTCAGGGCATTTGCCTCGTCCGTATAGGAGGCCAGTTGGATGGCATAGCCGGTGGCGCCCGCAGGTATTTCACGTATGGCGGCGGCCGTTCCCTTCGGCGCCACCGTACCCGTACCGCCTATGCGCCCCGTTTCGGCCCCGTATGAGGTAAGCGGGGGCTCGTAGGGCGTGCTGTAAACCGTACCCCCTGACGGGGCAGGCGCATTATCTTCCACTACGACGAATGCCTCCGGATAGTTGCTCCTCAGGCGCTGAAGGTTCTGCTGCGCCAGGCTCAGGCCATTATACCTGCCTACCCGGATGTGGTACAGGCCGCCGATCCTGCGGGAGTACACATCGCCGAAGGCGGCGGCGGCGGAGAACTGCCGGCCGTCGGGAATAACGCTATAGGCGCCCAGTTCGATGGTGTATGTGCCTTCGGCGCCCGTACTTATCCGGCCCTGGTCCGCACTGTAAGAGGTAAGGCCTCCCCGGGCAGCAGCCTCGTAAGTATCCAGGTAGGATACCTGAACGTCCGCATTTTCGGGCCCACCGCCGCTGCCCCAGGTCAAAACGGTATGGATGGTGTCTTTAACGAACTGGCCCGAAGCCCGGCCGGTGGCCCAGATGGAGAGCATGGAGCGCTCCGTCTTCTCCCGGAACCGCAGGCTGAGCTGAAAATAATCGCCGGCGGCGCCGCCGGGCATTGCCCTGATGGGGCCTATCGGCCTGCCGCCTTCGACATATTCTACGGCGATCTCCATAGGGGAGAACCAGGCGCCGTCAAGGGTGAAGTTGGAAAAGGTAAACCGCACTTCCTTATCCTGGGGTTCGAAGCGGATAAGGCCGGTAGCATTTTCTTTACGCGTCTGGGCGCCTACTTTTTTGCTGACCTCCAGCCGCTGCATTTTGGCCCAGGGAGCGCTGCCTCCGGCGCGGGATTCCGATTGTATGACAAAGGATAACCAATTGTTGCCCCTACCGGATTGAGCCATGGCGATAGTGGAAATAAAAAGAAGAGAGGCTAAGAAAACCGTGATTTTTTTCATGGGCCTGGTTTTTAAGAGTTTTGATCCTGATTTAAATATAAGACAATATTTGATTTACAACAGCACGCTGTTGCAGAATTCATACAAACTGCCCGTTCTCGCGCCTGCTTTCCAGCTCCTCCCAACTGCGCACGTAAGCGCCCGGCAGGCGGCGGCCGGGAAATAAGGGGCAGGGAGCGCCGACCGTCAGCATGGCCTACTGGTTTCCAAAAATAGCGGCCTCCACCAATTCGCAGATGATATGGCCGATGAGGATATGGCACTCCTGGATGCGGGGCGTATTGTCGGAAGGCGCCCGGAAGAGGAAATCGCAGCGGTCCTTCATCCTGCCGCCCTTGCTGCCGGTCAGGCCCACTACTTTCATGCCGATGCGGTGGGCGGAGCCTATAGCGCTCAGGATGTTGGTGGAATTGCCCGAAGTGGACAGGGCGAAGAGGAGGTCTCCCGCCCTGCCGGCGGCCCGCACCATACGGGCAAAAGCCTCTTCATAGGAATAATCGTTGGCCACTGCCGTGAGGAATGAGGTATTGACATGGAGGGCCTCGGCAAAGAGCGGCTCGCGGTCGATATAAAAACGCCCGGAGAGCTCCCCGGCCAGGTGCTGGGCGTCGGCGGCGCTGCCCCCGTTGCCGCAGAACAATACCTTTCCCCCCGCCCGGAAGGTTTGCACACAGGCTTTCACCACCTCTTCCGCCGTCCGCAGAAGCTGCTCATCGGCCAGCAGAGCCTGCTTGGCGGCTATGCTTTCCCGGACGATCTCTTTTATCCTGGCGTTCATAACGTTCACATCCATAAATAAATAAACAGCGCCAGCAGCCCAAAGATCAGCACCCGGAGCAGGGTGGCGGCCAGCTTGTCCTTCACCCGCAGGGTGATCATGGTAAGAACGGCCACCAGCAGGCTGACGGACAGGCCGGACAGCAGGCCGGGCAGCAGGTAATAGGCCAACGTCAAAGGCTCGCTGCCAACAAAGCGGGGCCATAACCACTGCGCCAGGTTGAAGGTAAGCTGCCCCAGCAGGCCGATGCCCAGGCCGGTGATCAGCAGCCAGCCCACCGCAATGTCCGGCAGCAATTTATTTACCGCCCGTATGCCGCTGCTCACCAGGAGCCACATCAGCAGGAGGTACAGCCCTAACTGAACCTGCCGCGCCCAGCTTACAGGCAGGCCCAAAGCGTCCAGCCCGTAAACCAGGCCGTAGATCAGCCCTCCCAGGGGGATGCCCAGGATGAGGACTACCCTGCCGGCAACGCTCTTGGAAACCCGCCCCTCTTCCGAATGATCCAGAATGCTCTTACTCATAACTTTTCAGGTATTTCGGTGTTGCGGTATTTCGGTGTTGCGGCCCGGCCGCCATAACACCATGATAAAGAATACCTTAAAACCTAAGTAGTTTTTAAATCCTGATATAACGCTTCAATACCTTTTACCATATTCCCCCAGGAAAAGCGCTCCTTTCCCCGGCGCACTCCTTCCCGCATAGCCGCCTCCCGCCGGTTGGAAAAATAATCCACAATGGCGTCGGCGATGGCCTGCACTTCTATATCGACCACATAACCCTCCCTGCCGTGCTCCACGATCTCCGGAAGGCCGCCGGCCCGGGTCACCACCATGGGCGTGCCGAAGTGGTAGGCCAACTGCGATATCCCGCTCTGGGTGGCCGAGCGGTAGGGTTGCACCACCAGGTTGGCCGCGCCAAAATAGTAGCGCACCTCTTCATTGGGGATGTAATCGCTCCGCAGGATCACCCGATCGCCGATGTTCTCTTCTTCTATGATCCGCCGGTATGGCTCATCGCTGCCATAGAATTCTCCGGCCACCAGCAGCCGCAGCCCGAGCGCCCGGATGCGCTCGTCGGCCATGGCCCGCAGCAACAAATCCAGGCCCTTGTATTCCCGGATGAAGCCGAAGAACAGCAGGTAGGGGCGCTCGCCGGAAAGGCCGAGCTGCCGCAATGCTTCTTCCCGGGAGCAGGGCGGCCCGTAGTTATCGAAGGCCGGATGGGGGATATAGCGCACCGGTTTATCCGGCGAGAACTGCCGGATATCATCTCCTACCGAACGGGACATGACGATGAAAGCATCCACCGCATCAATGAACCAGCGGGTCAGCAGCCGGTCGCCCAACCGCTTTTCGTGCGGTATGACATTATCGGTGATGGCGATAACTTTGGTACGGCCATTGCCCTTCGCCAGCCGCAGTATAGAGCCGAGGCAGGGGCCCATGAAGGGTATCCAGAAGCGGGCGATGGCCAAATCCGGCGCTTCGCGGCGCAGGCGGCGCCCCACTGCCCACCAGTTGAATGGATTGATGGAATTGACTGCCGGCACGATCTCCGGCCCGGGAGGCGGAGGGCCTTCCACATACTGCGTTTTGCCGGGAAAGAGCAGGGCGGGGTACTGCAGCCGGAAGGAGTATATCCGTACGGCGTACCCCTGATGCTGCAACTCCAGGGCCAGGCGTTCCGTAGAAGAGGCGATGCCCCCGCGCAGCGGATGTGCC
Source organism: uncultured Phaeodactylibacter sp. (assembly GCA_964488965.1). GTDB lineage: Bacteria > Bacteroidota > Bacteroidia > Chitinophagales > Saprospiraceae > JACJXW01. The sequence goes on from CAZAXA010000016.1 coordinate 13,440, forward strand.
GGAGAAAGCAAAACGATGCGTTCCAAATTTTTTGGCTGCAATATAGTAGACTTGGCCATATCAGGCCAAGAATATTGAAAGTATTCTGAAAATCATCATGTATCTGTACAAGCTTCACGCTGTTTCCTGCGTTGTTTGGGGGAAATTTGACGCAAATACCAAGGATATAGCTATGCAGCAGTTTGTTTGGCGCTTTTTACTGTTCGCTTTTCTTTTTTCTGCCTGTGCAGGGATAACTCAGGCCCAGAAGGCCGGCCGGTACCAGCGGAAACTGGAAACCCTCCGGCGGGAAGACTGGCCGCCCGAGCGGGCCTACTCGCGGATGTCGCTGGGTTACGCCCTGCAGCAGGTGTTCCGGCGCCACTGTGAATACTGCGGTTTTCAAACGCCTGAAGGGCGCCGCGATTACATCCCTCAGGATATCAGCAAGTTCCTGGGGCGGCGCGGCCTGCGCACCCTGGTAGAAACGGCCGACATCCGGGGCGGCGGCCTGCTGTATTACATCTTCACCGGAGAGGACATCGCCCTTCCTTTTGGCGAACTGGCCTATACGCCCAGCCGGGTATTTCGCCTCAACAGCGTTGATAACCAGTTCGTGGTCAATCCCGATGAGAACTTCGACTCCTTCATCCTGCACAAGACCTGCAGCGGCTACCTCAAAGCGGCCCTCGACGCCGGCATCGAACCTCCTTATGCAGCCTTCCGCGCCGCCCTGGAGACCGACAGCCGCCGGGAATCTTCCGTCCTGGCCCTTTCTGGTTCTTTTGTCTCGCCCCTGCATTTCATTCTGCAGGCCAACGACCACCGTACGACCGAGTTCATGATGATGCTCTGGCGCTTTTACCAGGAAAACCCGGAGTTCGTCAACAACGCCTATTACCTCCGTGAGTTCGAAGGCGTGATGATCAAGCATGTCTCTTCGGCCGAGGAGAATTTCCAGATCGAGACCGAGGGCGGGCTCAACCTCAGCGGCCCCCTGCCCGCCCGCCTGAAGGCCAGCTTCGGCCTGGGCAAAAGCAGCAAGGGGTCCTTCTCGGGCAGCGACTGGGAAACCATACTTTTCGCCGATTTCGAAGGCAATTACCAGAAACAGAAGCTCTTCGCCCCGCTGCCAACGCCCGAACAGATAAGCCGTTACCTGCAGGGCCTCAAGCTGGTCTTCCAGAAAGCGCAGGACCTGCCCCTCATGATAGAGGGCGTCGAACACAAGCATTTCCTCATCGTGGAGGGCATACCGGAAAATATGGCCGACAACTTCTGGCTGATCGAAAAGGTGGCGCCGGGGGTATACGACGGTACGCCTTCCCTCTCAGCCGAACCCTTCTACGACGGCGGCGCTTCCGGTTGCCGTTTCACCATCAGCGGGCGGCCCCTGGCCGGCAACTTCCGGGGGCCGGTGGAAAATCGGCCGGGAAAACTGAATGTGCGGTACCGGATCAGAAGCCGGGAAGCAGTAAACGGCGCCTACCTGTCCTTCGATATCAACGAGGAGATACAGACCAGTTCCCACCCCATCGCCGGCATCAGCGAAGGCGCCTTCGACCTGTCCAAAAAGGACGGATGGAACTTCGCCTTCCAGTGGAAATTCGCCATCGAGGTCGAAGACCGCTACAACCCGGTGAATTTTCAGGCACAGCCTTACCTCGGCAACCTGCAGGTGCGGCGCAGCGACAAGGATCTGAACGTCCGCATCGTCAACGTCGAACCGGACCCGGAACGCAAGCGCTTCTACCTGACCCTGGAAACCCAGGAGGCTTTCCCCCTCGACCGCATCGACAACGCCAACATGCTGCCATACAACCTTTCTCTGGATGTGCACCTGGAAAGCCAGCGCTCATCGGCCACCTCGGTGCGGCCGGTCAAGAGCATCCTGCAGTTCCCGGCCATCAGGCCGCCCAGGGAGGAAGTGAAGCCGGCGGCAGCGCCGGCACTTGAAGGGCAGGCGCCGGGAGAAGTTCCGGCTCAAGTGGAGGGGGATAGAGGTAATTAAAAATTGAGGGGTGGGCATAAATGGAACGCGCCTGCCTGCTTGCCGCTGCAAGCGGCAGGCAGGGATTACGCGGATCAGGGGCCGGAAAGGCCCCAGCCAGGGCCTGCGAAAATCCACAGGTTTGTCCGCGGCTTACTCTCAATCTTTTTTCCTTAAATGATGCCAATATTGCTTATAAAAAAAATATCAAATCCTCACCCTCACCCCTACGTAAAACCTCTTCCCCTCCGCCGGGATGATGCCCGGCCCCGGGTAGGCCGCGGCCCGCCGCGTGAAGTAGGCCGCGTCCATCAGGTTGTTGAGACCGGCCTGCAGGCGGTAGCGGCCGAACTCGTAGCTGGCCGAGGCGTCCATCACGCTGTAGGAAGGGATGAGCCCGCGGGTGGCGTTGGCCACGAATTCCGCATTGGTAGCGTCGCTGTAATGGCGGCGGACGTAGGTATAGAGGTAGCTCAGGCGCAGGCCCTTCAGGTGAAAGGCCAGGCCGGCCTTGACGGAAATGGGCGGAATGGACTCCACTTTGTTGCCGACGAACTGCCGCTGGCCGCTGACGTATTCTCCATCCAGATAGCTGAAGTTGATGAAAACGGGAAGGGAGGGTTGGGCCTTTTCCCCGAGAAGGAGCCGCCATAAATCCGCCTCAGCGTAGGCTTCCAGGCCGAGGATGCGCGCATCGCCGATGTTGGTGCGGTAGGCGGCCTGCCGCTCAATGGCGATGGGGTCCGGGACGGTGATCTCCGACAGGCCGATGCGGCCGTTGTAGCGCAGGTAGAAAGCGCTGAGGTCGAAGCGCAGGCGGTTTCCGGGCAGCGTTCCCCGCAGGCCGATGTCGGCATTGTAGCCCTTTTCGTCCTTCAGCAGAGAATCTACCACCAGGTTGGGGTTGGCCACGGCCAGGTCGCTGAAGTTGATGGACCGGTAGTTCCGGGAGAAATTGGCGTAGGCTTCCAGGCTTTGTTTGAGTTGATAACCCAGCCCCAGGCCCATTAGCAGAAAAGACCGTTCGTTGGCCCGGGCGTCTTCCAGGCGTTGTTCGAAGATGGCCTGGCCACCGGAAAATACCCGCTGCTTGTAGTAGCCGTCGGAGGCGGTGCGGATGTACTCCAAGCGGGCGCCGGGAGTAACCGACAGGCGGGGGCTGAGGTTGAACAGGTTCTCGGCAAAGAAGGCCAGGTTGCGGCTGGGAAATTCATAGTTGGAACGCTCCAGGTCGTGAGGGTTGAGGAATTGAAAATCCGGCCCGCCGCCGTCATTAGCGTCGCCCTGCCGGTTGGTGGTGAAACCCCGGTAGAAGCGGGCGCCGAGGAGGAAGGTGGAAGGCTGCCCGTTCAGGGAGTAACGGTGCAGCATGCGGGCCTCCGAGCCGAAGTTCCTGTATTCACCCATGATGAGGTCGCGCTCGCGGCCAGGGTCCGGGCGGTTGATGGGGCCGAGTTCGCCGAGGGCGTCCCGCCCGGCCAGAAGCATGAAGTTGCGCAGGTTGAAACGGGTGCGTTCCGACAGGCGGTAATCCAGGGCCAGGGCCGCCAGGTTCCAGCCGACCCGGAACCAGTTGCGCTCGCGTTTCGACTGGCGGGGATCCAGTCCGAACTCGAAATCTGCCAGCCCGCCCGGCTGCCGGGCCAGGTAGTTCATGTGCGTAAATTCCAGGCCGATGTCCAGCTTTTCCGTGGCTTTGATATTTACGTTGCCAAAGGCGGTATGCTGGCTGAATCCGGAGTTCGGGCGCCAGCCGTCCCCTCTTTTGTACTGGTAAAAACCGTAGTAGTTAACTCTGCCTTTGGCGCCGCCGACGCTGTTGAAGGTGTTGAACAGCCCGAATGAACCGTAGGTGTTCTCAGTCGTGAATTCGAAGGGTTTGCCCTCCGGCCCTTTCCTGAAAACGAAATTGAGCAGGCCGCCGAACTGGGGGCCGTATTGCAACGAGGCGGCTCCCCGGACGACCTCGATGCGCTGCAGCGCCTGAGCGGGAGGCGTGTAATAACTCTCAGGGTATCCCAGCGCATCGGCGCTGATATCGTAGCCGTTCTGCCGGGTGTTGAAGTTGGAGGTGCGGTTGGGGTCCAGCCCCCGGGCGCCAATGGCCAGCTGCAGGCCTGCGCCGTCATTTTCCCAGATGTTCAGGCCGGCAATGCCTTTATACACCTCCCGCGCATTATTGGCCGCCAGGTTGCCCAGCGCCTTGTCCAGCTCGATCACTTCGCTCTTCCTGGCGGCGTATATAGCCATCCCTTCCACATTGTGCAGCCGGCGTAGCCCGTAGCTTTCCCCTTCTGCCCTGACTTCTATTGTTTCAATATCGATGGAAAGGGGGCTAACCGTTATTTCCAGTATGCCTCTTCTCCCGGTATCGGCCTCCAATATGCGGGTGGCGTAACCTTCGGCACTTACCGTAAGGCTTAATATGGCCTCTGAAGTATAAGCCAGGCCAAAACGGCCATCCCTGCCCGTCTCTGCCACTTGGCCGGTCTCCTCAACAAAAACGAGAGCCCCTTCCACCGGCAGCCGCTGTTCCGCATCGATAATCCTGCCGGAAAGCGCCATAGCCTGGGAAAGGGCAGTGGATGCCGGCAGCAGCAGGGCCGCCAACAGGCAAATACAAGCGAAAAGAGAGAGCTGATCTTTCACTGTGATTCATTTAGATGCGTCAATCCCGCAGAGTAACGGGCAGCCCCCGGGTGAAAGGGAAGTATCCAATCCTTATGGCCGAGGCCATCCCGGAGCTGAGTGAGGTCAACGGCCGGATCGATAAAGGGACGGCTCGCCCGCCCGTTGAGCGCCACGAAACAATCCACCGTGACTTTCACGGAGCTTAGCCCGTACGCGCGGCAGTATTCTTTTTCCAGAAAATGAGCATATTGCAGGATCATATCCGGCTGTATGGCCATCTGCTTCTCCTGGTAATCGGTCAGGTAGCGGCCGTTGTCCACTTCCGCCCGGCGGCCCGTCGCAGGGTCATGGACGAAAAAGGTAGCCTGCCCGGTCTTTTCCACCAGCATCACCCGCCAGGAAAAGCGGTAGCCTTGCTCGGCCCACAACACATTGCCCGGATAAAGCAGATACCGCAGCGGGAACAACAATTGAAAGGCGAAATAGAGCGCCAGCGCCGGGCGCAGCAACTTACTGCCCGCGGCCGTAAAGCTGTACTGCCGCATTTCATCTCCCGGCCGGTAGCCGATCCTGCCCAGCAGCCGCTCATGGAAGGCCGCCGGGAAAAAGATCAGCGTATGGAAGATCATAATGAATGGGAACAGGCCGATGTTGAAGAGCAGTTTGGTCAGCAGGTGAAAAACGAGAACAGCCGCATAGGCGAAGGGGCGGCTGGGGCGCCACAGCAGCCAGAAGGGAATGGTGAGGTCATAAACCGCCCCGGCCCAGCTGAAGGCGAAGGCCGCCCAGGGCTGTTCGAACAAGGGCCCAAGCAGCGGCCAATGCGCCCTGGCGGGCAGCCAAACGGCCAGGGGCATGGCCCGGAAGAGCCAATCCGGGTTGAGTTTGGCAAAACCTGCGAAAAAGTAAACCAACCCTACCTGCAGCATCAGCATGTAGATCGCCCAGCCGGGCACATGGGTGACTGCCAGGGCCGGCTTCCGCCACACATCCAGGGAGAAACGGCGGTGGGCCGGCAGAAAGATCATCAGCAGGGCCAACAGGCAGACGAGGTAATAGTGGTTCAGGTAGTTGGTAAGGTCAATGAGCTCCGAATAGGTGAAAGTGAGGAAGAACACCGTCGCCGCCAGCCGGTAGAACAAGCCGAGCATGATCAGGGCGGCGCTCAGCGCGATGAGGCTGTATAACACATACATGCCGGCATGCCCCAGGGGCTCTACCCATTCAAAGCCATAGAACTTGAAAAAGAAGCGGGGCTCCACATACAGCCGCTCCACCCATCCGCTGAACATAAAGCGCAGGGCCCCCGCCAGCATCAACCCTCCGAACAAAATCCGGAAGGTGACGAGCGGGGCGGCCGGCCGTGGCCCTGAGATCAGCGTTTGGTATGTTGTACTGTATGGCATACGCTCTCTCAATCCGAATCGCTCGCATTGTCCACATAAGTGATGGCCACGCAGAGCACCGAGGGCATATCTGTCTTGAGATTAACCACCTGCCGGGTGATCTCATTGTAGGCGTTCACTACGCTTTCGTTGTCCTCTTCGATGGCCATAGACAGTGGCCCTTCCACCTGCCCCAGGGCGGCCCTGGCCCTGGCGAACTGCTCTTTGATCAGGCCGCTCAGGTTCTGCCCTTCTTTGGTGGCGTTCACCGCCTGCAGGTAATCATCCAGGCCGGGCCCGTCGGCGCCGCTCCGTACATTTCTGCCCACGAACAAGCCCTCAGATGCATTCAGGGCCTCTTGGGCCAGGCGCAGGGAAAGGCCAGAATAGTAAGCCTCCGTTTTTTCCGGAAAGGTAATACCCAGGGTCGTTACACCCGAAGGGATGCCGATCTTGTCCCTTTTAATGAATTCATAGTGCTCGTTCAGGTTATTGATCAGCAGGCTGAGCGATGTGCCGGCGGCCGTTCCGGTATTGCCGATGAAGGATTCCCGGTAGCCGTCCTCCTGCCAGGCTTTCAGGACGGCCCGGCCGCGCTGTTCCATATCCTCCGCGATCGCCAGGATGTAGTTAAGGTATCCCGCCTGGCCCGGGCCTGCCAGGAGGCTGAGGATCATCTCGTCGGTTTCGGCAATGCCGTACAGCAGGTAATCCAGCGCGGGGAAACCCTTGTCATAAGTATCCGGGGCGCTTAGGTTGAAGTCTCCCGACTGCGCTTTGGCTTCCACCGCCCGGGCATCCACCGGGAAGTTATTGAAGCGGGAACGAAGCATTTGCTGCTCCGCCGGGCCGAACTCGAACTGCGCCAGTTGCTGCCAGCGGATGCAGGCATTTTCAAAAGCAGTACGCAGGGCCTCCAATTGCGGAAGGCCCGGGTTCTGGGCGAAAACGGCAGCCGACTCGCGAAGGGTGAGCAGTTCAACGTTCAGGCTGTTGTAGCCGGGGATGATGATATTATCGGCCACATTGGCAAAGAGGCCTTCCTGGCCGAAATCCGATTCGCAGGGATTGCCTCCTTTTTCCTCATCGCAGGCAGAGAAAAGAAGTATTCCCATCAGAAAGAGTAATGGATAATATTGGCGGTTGGACAGCATAAGTATATGGACTGAATTAATGAAGGACTGAATGGCTGATTGCACTGCCAGGTTTAGGAACCTTGCCGGGAGAGGCCGGCGATAAGGTTCTCCAACCCGCCGAGGTTTAAGAACCTTGCCGGGAGGCGCCCGGGGTAAGGTTCTCAAACCGGGGCTACAGTTCCGCCATTTTATCTTCCAGGCCCAGGCCTGCCGCCAGGAGGGCGCGGGCCTGCTCCAGTTGGGCGCGTTCCACCTGATAGAGGTTCATCTCAAAGAAATCCTCGGAGCCGCCGCCTATGAGGCGCAGGGCCTGGTTGATCTCTTCCGGAGAAAGGCTGCGTTCCGGATTGAACTGCAGGGCATAGGTGAAGGCAATAGCCTCGGAAAGGGCATGAGCGCGCAGGGCCACATCATTGAAGTCCCGCAGGGCAGCGTTGAGGTAGCTGATGGCCGTAGCGCCGGAGATGAGCTCCCAGCCGGCGCGCACTTCAGTTATGGCTTCATCGCGAAGGGCGAAATCTCTGGCGGCAATGGCCGCCCGCCCCTTCAGGAAGCCGCTCATCATCTTCTGGTTACACCCCAGCATGGGGTCGCGGCGGTTGGAATACTGCCCCCAGAAGAACACCGGATCGGAGACGGAGGGGAAGTCCCGGGGCACGCCGTAGTAACCAAATGCCTCATCCCAATGGTGTTCCATCGCCGTGCCTTCACCCGGCACAACGGCATCGTTGTCCGCGCTCATCTTCTCTTCCCCGAAATAAACGGCCAGGGCCTGATAGTAAAAACAAGCGCCCATCAGGCCCTTCTCGATCAGTTGGGCATACTCCACGCCGTTCTCGTTGAGCAGGTATTGTTTGGTTCCGTCCAGGCTGGACACCACCCCCGCCAGGCCAGGAGCGCCGGGCGCCGGAGATGCGCTGGCCTGGGCGATGGCGTCCATCAGCCGCCCGAACAGTTCCCGGTGAAATTCGAAGGTTTTGTCCTTTAGTTGCCTGGAGTCGCTGTAGCTGCCCTGCCAGCCCGCCAGGGCGGCATCATTGGCGTACATGGCCTTCAGGCGCTGAGCATCCAGGGCTACGCCGGGTATATTGGCAGACGCAAGGTAGTTTTTCATCTCCAGCAACATGGCCAGCCGCTGGGTTTGGCCATCGTAGCTCACATTGTCGAAATTATAAGTGTCCGGTATGTCCAGAGGGGTGTCTTCTTTTTCACAGGAAAAAAAAACGATAAGCAGGCATAAGGCCAGCAGTGAGGTAAGCTTTACAGGTTTCATGTTAATTGTACGTTAAATTAGATTAATTCTAAATAGCGAATGCCGCAAAACTAACGTACAGAAGAAAAAAATGCAATACCGAAATGCAGGGGCAGCTTACCCAAATTCGTGGTGGGATACCTAATGATGGGTATGCGGCTTTGACCTGGAAGTGGTATATCAAAAGTATTGAGGCTACTTTCGATATACCATCAGATGAAGATTATCTTCTACCGCTTCACCAGGGTTTTCACTGTTCGGGCCACCCGCCGGCTTCCCCCGAACTGTGCCCTCATCGCATAAGCATACACTCCGGCGGGCAAGCCCTCCAGGCGGACATCCACCTGATGCTCGCCGGCGCCGAAGCGGCCGCGCTGCAAGGTACGGATCAGTTGCCCGTTGCTGCCGATCAGTTGCAGTTCTACCTGCGCCGGGGCGGGCAGTTCAAAGCGTATGCTTGTCTGATCGGCAACAGGGTTGGGAAAATTCTGGCGCAGCAGCACCCGTTGCACTGCCGCTTCTTCGCTGGAAACGATCTCCCGGAGATCCGTCTGGTAAACGCCCAGGCCATGGGTGGCCGCGCGCAGCTTGCGGTCGGAATGGGAGATGGCCAGGTCGTAGACCATCACGGCCTCTGCCATATCGGAAGAATAAGGCTCCCAGCTCTGGCCGCCGTTAAAGGAAGCATAAACGCCCAGGTCGTTGCCCACATACATATCCGACGGCTGTTCCGGGTCGATGATGATGGCGTTGGCAGGCACATCGGGCAGGCCCTCATCGGAGGGCGCCCAGCTGTCGCCGCCGTCTTCGCTCTTGAAGAGGTGGCCGGCGCCGAAACCGGAGAACGCCACGAAGAGGATATTGTCATTTTCCGGGTGGAAAACGATATCCATGGGCGCCCGCTCCGGCAGCCCTTCCATTGCCTGCCAGGACTGCCCGCTATCGGTGCTGCGGTACACTTTTGAGCTGGGGCCGTTCAGGGGAGAGGTTCCGACAAAAATTTTGTCGTTGTCCTGATGAGAAACGGCGATCGTCAGGATGGGGTTGCGATACTGCGGGTCTACCGGGGCGGCAGAAGTGGCCGTCCAGGAATTGCCGCGGTTGAGCGACCGGTGAAGGCGTTCGGCCCCGGCATAGATCATATCCGGGAACTGCGGGTCCAGGATGAAGGGGCTGTTGAAATTGCGGGTTTCGCTATCGGCGGTGGGCGGCGTGATATAGGAAAAGTTCTGCCCGCCGTTTTCGGAGCGCAGCAGGTTCAGGCGCTGCCAGGAGCCGTAGAGGACGTCGTTGTCCTCCGGGTTGATGGCCGCGCCCATGCCGTCGCCGCCGATGACCCGCACCCAGGAGTCGTCGCCCACGTAGATGGCGGAGGCATTGTCCTGCAGGCCGCCCATGGCCAGGTTGGGGTTGGTGGGAGAACAGGCAAAAACCGCATAAAACTGCTGCGACTGGTAGCCGCCGTTGCGGCCTTCCCAGGTTTCGCCATTGTCGGTGGATACGAAGACGCCGCCGTCGGTAGCCAGGAAAACGGTATTGTCGTCGAAGGGAGAATAACTGGCGGCGTGAATATCGGCATGGACATAATTGGGCGGCCCTTCCGGCCCGCCGACGGGCGTCTGCCCGAAGTCCCAGGCAAACCAGTTGGTCTTCTGCTGCAGGGAGTTGCCGCCATCGGTGGATTTATAGGTATCGATGCCTGTCCAGATCACTGTTTCGGGGTTATCGGGCTTGATGGCCACATCATGGGAATACCAGCCCTGATAGCTGGCCACGTCGGATGGGTTGACGAGCCCCCAGCTGCCTCCCCCGTCATCGGAACGGAACAGGCCGATGCCGCTCTGAGAGTTGGCCATGGATGCATAGAGGATATCCGGGTCAGAGGGGCTGATGGAGATCAGCGCCCTGCCGGAATAGCTGTCGGGCAGGCCCGCCATAAGGGTGAAGCTGTTGCCCCCGTCCTCCGATTTGAAAACGCCGGAGGCCGGGCTGTTGTGCCCTCCGTGAGAAACGTAGAGGATATTGGTATCGACGGGGTGCATCTCAATATCGATGCCCATGGGGAAGTCATGTGCCAAATCCCAGGATGCGCCGGCATTGTAGCTGCGGTAAAGGCCTTCGGTGGTGGCGGCGAAGACCGTTTGGGTATTCAACGGGTTGACAAGCACATCCCAGATGCCTTTCATCTCTTCATAACTCCAGTCGATGGATTTCTGCCAGGACTGGCCGCCGTCGGTGGTCTTCAGCAGGCCGGAGCCATAGGAGCCGCGGGTCAGGCGGTCGTAGACAGCCGGAGTGGCAATGGTGTAGTTATAAACTTCGCCGGTGCCGACGTACATCACATCCGGGTTGGAGGGGTCGATGGCGATAGAACTCACGCCGATCACCGGAAAACCGAGCGGCACGCGCTCCCATGCCTGCGGCCCGATGCCGGCCGTGACGGACTTCCAAAGGCCGCCTCCGGCAGCGCCGGCGTAAATGATGTCGGGGTCTTCCGGGTGAAAAGCGATGCAGAGGGTACGGCCCCCGAAATTCCTGGGGCCGAGGGGCTCCCATTCCGGGTTGGCATCGCGAAAGCTCACAGCCAGTTGTTGCTGCTCAAAGGCCTGATGGAGGTTGCGCTGCCAGATGCGCCCCTCCGGATAAGAGCGGTAGAGCGCCCATTCTTCCATGGCCAGGGCGGCCCCGCCCTTTTTGAGTTCTGCAACCGGCGAACTCTCCTTACAGGAAAAGAGGGCCATGCAGAGCCCAACGGCCAGCAAGGCTGGCGCAAAGTAATCTTTCATCATATCCAAACGGTTTTTGCATTTTGCTTTATGAAAACGGCAGAAAGGCTTTACCCTAACACCAGGTTAAAAGTAAGTATTGGACGGTAAATAATAGGAAGGAAGGAGAACCAGGAAAGAAAAATGTCGTCCAGTAGCAGAGGGGAGCGGTTTTACCGATACGCTGATACGCTGATATGATATACCGGCACACTCCCCCCTCACCGGCTCCTCTCCGGGGCAGGAATATCTTCCAGGTATTCCACCAGATCTTCCAGGCCCCAGGCATCTTCGATGCGGAACTGGCCAACCCGGGTTCGCCGCAGGCTGGTAAGGTAGGCGCCGCTGCGGACGGCCTTGCCGAGGTCGTGAGCCAGGGAGCGGATATAGGTGCCTTTGCTGCAACGCACCCGGAAATCTACTTCGGGCAGAGCGATGCGGGACAGTTCGAAATCATAGATGGCCACCGGGCGGGGTTCGATTTCAAGCATTTCCCCCTTCCGGGCTTTTTTATACAGAGGCTGCCCATCCACCTTGATCGCGCTGAACATAGGCGGCACCTGTTCGATCTGCCCCACGAACCGCCGGCGGGCCTCTTCCAGCAATGCAGGGGTGATATGGCTGACGGGATAGGTTTCTTCCACATCGCTTTCGGCGTCATAGGAAGGAGTAGTGGCGCCGAAGCGCATGGTACCCGTATATTCCTTGGGCAGGCCCTGGAATTCGGTAAGCTTCCGGGTGAACTTTCCGGTACAAACGACCAGCAGGCCGGTAGCCATGGGGTCGAGCGTACCGGCATGGCCGACCTTGATCTTTTTAACACCTAAGCGGTGTTTCAGCTTATAGCGGATTTTGTTGACGACATCGAAGGAAGTCCATCCCCGTGGTTTGTCGACCAGAAGGGTGGCTCCGGCAATAAAATCATATCGCGGAAGAGGATTGTCTTCTGCACTCATTACTATTTTGTTTGACCTTATGAGGCAGGGCCAGGGGGCCCGGCCAACTCTGCGCCTCATCAGAAAAAGACAGATACGAAAGCTATGAAAATGTTATCCAAAAACGTACGCTGCAATCGCAATAGCCGCAATGATAAAACAATATACAGAAAAATAAGCCAACTTGCTATTTTTCACCAGTTTTATCATCCACATACAGGCCAGCATTCCGGTGCCGAAGGCCATGACAAAGCCGGTGGCCAGTGGCGCCAGCCCGATGCGGGAGTGCAGGATTTCGCCGCTGAGCAGGTCCATGGCCATCTTGCCCAGGATGAGCGGCACGACCATCAGGAAGGAAAAGCGGGCGGCCCGTTCGCGGTCGATGCCCAGCAGGACAGAGGTGGAAATCGTCGCGCCGGACCGGGAGATTCCGGGCAGGATAGCGATGGCCTGGGCGATGCCTATAATGAGGGCATTGCTGAAGCTCACCGCCTTGTTGGTAATGCGGGCGCGGTCGGCCAGGAAGAGCAGAAGGCCGGTGACGGCCAGCATCATGCCTACCAGCAGCACCTGGCGGTTGAATAATTGTTCCAGATAACCTTCCATCAGCAGGCCGACGGCCGCGGCAGGAACCATAGACACGATGATCTTCAGGGAAAACCTCGTTTCTTCATTCCATTCGAACTGAAAAAGGCCGCGGAATATCTGGACGATATCTCTCCAAAAGACGACGATAGTGCTCAGCGCCGTTGCGGCATGCAGCGTGATGGTCATCAGCAGGCTTTCTTCAGCCACTGAAGTATCGCCCAGAAAATACTTGGCCAGTTCGAGGTGGCCGCTGCTGCTCACGGGCAGGAATTCTGTCAATCCCTGGACAATGCCCAGGATGGCTGCTCTTAGTGTTTCACTCATTTAACTATGTACGTTTAAAAATGGCAAAGATCTCGACGATCAGGCCCGCCAGGATCACCATGGGAGCGATCAGGGTGCGGCGGGCGCTGTATATGATGTTGTCATCCCACACATCGGGGCTCGGCATGTCTCCACCGGCCATCAGAAAAAGGCCGACGGCGATCAGCAACGCCCCGGCGCCCATCAGCAGGTAATTCCGGCGGCCGAACTCCAGTTCGTCCTTGCGGGAAGAATCCTGTGTTACTGCCCGGCGGCGGGAAGCGGTGGGGCTTGCCGGCTCTTTTTTCTGGGTGGCCACAACGACCTTCTTCCTGGGTGGTTTGCTTTTACTCATTTTTTTTGGATTGTATTGCTGTTTAGATTTTCTCTCCGCTCTTTTATCTCAGTAGAGGTCATCCAGCCTCATCCGGAGGTACCGGCGCACCACATAGTAGGTGCTCAGGGCATTGATGGCCATGCCGAGAACCAGCAGCAGCAGGAAGAGCATGGCCGTACCGGCCCAGTCAAAGAGGCTGCGCAGGCCCGGAATATCGCTTTGTATCCAGGCGAAGAGCAACAGCAGGCCTGTCGCGGCGATGATGCCGCTGAGCAGCCCGTGCCAGGCGCCGCGCCGGATGTAGGGGTAGCTGATGAACTCCCAGGAGGCGCCCACCAGTTCCATGTTCTTGATGAGAAAGCGATTGGCGTATAAGGCCAGGCGTACCGTATTGTGAATGAGGGCCACCGAGATGAGGATGAAAAACACCAGTACGCCGACAGCGATGAAGCTGAGGGAACGGATATTTTCCGCGATCTCGTTGATCAGCCCTTCCTGGTAGTAGACGTCCACCACTCCGGCCTGCTCGATGAGCCGGGTGCGGATTTGCTTCAGGCTATCCGGTTCCAGATAGGAAGCCCGCACATTGAAAGTAATAACGTCATACAGCGGGTTGGGGAGGTCCAGCTTGAGAAAATCCTCGCCGAAATCTTCCCGCATCATCTCCGCAGCCTGCTCCTTGCTCGTAAACTCCACCGACCCCGCCTTTGCGAAGGAGCTTTGTTCTATCCACTGCCTGACCTGCTTTATTTCCTGGCCCTGTACATCGGGTTGCAGCTCGACGATCAGGCTTATTCTTTCCTTCAGGCCGCGCACCACCTGCCGGGCGTTGAGCACCGCCATGGCAAAAAAGCCAAAGGCAAAGAGCACCAGCGCCACGCTGATGATGGAATAAAAGTAGTTGGGCTTCATCCTCCCTGCCGTATTGCTGTTACTTTCCGCCATAAGCGCTGAATTGCAGCGCAAAATTATAAAATATACGCTAATCCGGTAGGTCCTGAAGAAGCTGCGTTCAATTTATTGCCTTTGAATACGTTATTATGGAGATAGTGTTGCCTCATCGGGCAATTTTCAGTTAACATTCAGGCAACTCCCGGGGCCCGATGTTCGTTAAGAGCATATCTGAAGGCTTTATTTTGCGAGAATTCTACACCTAAATACAATTATGAAACGGTTGACAATCTGGATACTGGCCACAGCAATTCCCGCCCTCCTTACCGGCCAGGTTTACGTCATCAATGCCTCTTTTGAAGGCAACCCGCAGGACGCCACCGTACCGGCAGGCTGGTTCCCTTGTGAACCGGGCACCACTCCCGATATCATGCCCGGCCCCTGGGGCGTCTACCAGGAAGCCGCAGAGGGAGACACCTATGTGGGCCTGATCACCCGTGAAGACGGCACCTGGGAAAGCATCGGCCAACGGCTGCCCCAGGCCCTCAAGGCCGGGGAGTGCTACGCCTTCACCGTCGAGCTGGCCCATTCCGACACCTATGCCGGCTACAACAAACCGCTGGGCGTACGGATATGGGGCGGCGGGGCCAAATGCGCCAAAAACCAGCTGCTCCTGAAAACAGGGCTGATCAAAGAGCCTGATTGGCAGGCCTTCGAAGTGCAGTTTGTCCCCAAACAAACCATTAATTACATCCTGATCGAGGCGCACTATAAAGACGGCGCCTTCTCCTACCAGGGCAACGGCGTCGACATCACGACGATCTTCATCTACGGCCTGGCGGACCCGACGGTGACGGCCTCGATCGGCTCCGCGGCCGCAGAGGGCACGGGCGCGGTGAAGCGCTACCGCCGGGCCGCCGTTTCCGGCACCTTCACCACCAGCGCCGCTGGCGAGATCGCCAGCGTGTACACAATGTACGTCGACTGCACCGGCCAGGCCCTGCCGGCCTCGCCCTGCGGCTCTGGCTGCAACCAGGGCGCGCCGCTGGTCGGCCTCGCCAGCGACGCCTCCCAGTACATCACCGCTGACGACTTCGTACCGACCGAAGCGGGCGACGTAACGTCGCTGTGCTTCTATGGCGGCTATGGCGACGGCGACCAGGCCTGCTTCGACGCCGCTCCCGAGGACGCCTTCCGCATCCGCTACTTCGATGACCTCAACGGCCGCCCCGGCAA
>CAZAXA010000017.1:0-28032 GCA_964488965.1 uncultured Phaeodactylibacter sp.
CGGCCTGGGAAGAGAGGCGGCCTTCCTTCAGAAGCTCCAGGCGCCGGCCCTATATCAGTACGACCGTTTGTGGGCCGGACACCTGGAGTACCTGCAGCAGGTGCGCGACAGCATCCACCTCGTCCGCTTCGGCGGCCAAAAACCGTTACTGGAATTTCAGCGCCTGGCGGATCATCAGTTTCAGGCCCTGTGCGACGGGATTGATGAAGCCATACAGAAAAATGCAGCCCAGCTGATGTCCAGGCCTGAAATGGAGTTCCATGAACTGGGCGCCCGCCGCCCGTCCTCAACCTGGACTTACGTAGTCAACGACAACCCCTTCGGCAACAAGCTGGCCACCATGCTGCTCGATAATGCCAACATCGGAATGCAGGCCGACCCCATTTCGGCGGCGGTGCTTTTTGTGGCGGGGCTGTTCCGGCGGCTAAGGAGAAGACAGGGTTAACAGGGAGAAACCGGGGCCGGCATGGTGGAAAGTTTTGAAAATGATGGCAAGGCAGTGAATGCGAAAACCAGCAGGGCCGAGTTTTATTTCTTACCGATCCGAAGCTCTTCAAGCGGCAGTTCCATGCCGGGCATCACGTCTTCGCCGGTAAGCTTTTTGCCTTCGAAACCCGATACGGTTTCCATCTCCCCGCCGGTGCGGTAGATGTAGGCCTTTTCCTCGTAAGGGTCGATCAGCCAGGCCAGGCGAACGCCGTTTTTAATCCAGGTGTTCTTCATTTTCTTTTTGAGCTTTGCTAAACGATCTGTCTTAGAGCGCACTTCTGCGACGAAGTCTGGCATCACCTTCAGGAAGTCATTCTCTTTTTCCTGAGCAGATACCGACGCCAGGCGTTCCGGGCCGACCCAACCACAGTCAGGGCTCTTAATGGCGCCATCAGGCAACTCGACCCCCGTAGAGGCGCTAAAGGTTTCTCCAGTCTTTTCTTTATACCACCAAAGCGTGAGAAAGAAATTGGCCAAAGATTCCCGATTGCCGGAACCAAATTTCACAGGAGACATAATTGTAACTTTTCCGGTGTTTTCCCTTTCCATCCGCAAATCCGGGTAGCGGGCCGAAAGCCAGGCAAATTTCTCCCTCGACAGAGGCTCCTCCAGTATCAGAGGCCCCAGTTCAGCCAATTCCCTGATCGGGTTGGCTCTTTTGGTTTCCAGCTCAGCACTTGATGCCATGAAGACTAATTTTTCTACAATATAAGCATTAATGGATACAATTTCAGCGCCGCCGCAGTTTTGCCTAAGGGTTCCAGCCCATACTTTATACCCCTGTTTTCTGAGATTTTCCCCAAAACTCCCTATGTTTGGACAGGCCAACTGCCAACACTGCCGTTGCCGCAGCCTTTGTTCCTGTTCACCTGGTAAGCGTACGTATGAACGCCCTGCTGTATTACGCCGCCCTGCCCTTTCTATACCTGATCGCGCTGGCGCCGTTCAGGGCCCTCTACCTGTTGTCCGATCTGCTGTATTTCCTGGTTTACGTGCTGGCAGGATACCGGAAAAAGGTCGTCCTGGAAAACCTGCGCAACGCCTTTCCCGAAAAGGGTGAAGAGGAAATCCGTGAAATCTGCCGGAAATTCTACCGCCACTTTTGCGACCTCAGCCTGGAAACCCTGAAAAATTTAACCATCTCTCCTGCCGGCCTCCGGAAGTTAGTCCGCTTTGAGGATACTTCCCTGTTTCAGCGATACTACCGGGAAGGCCGGAGCGTCGTCGTCGTCCTGGGCCATATCGGCAACTGGGAACTGGCCGGCCCGCGTTTCAGCCTGGAGCCCATCCATCCCCTGTATGGAGTGTACCACCCCCTGAACAACCCCTGCTTCGAGCGCCTGCTTTACCGCATGCGCACGCGGCTGGGTATGAAGCTGTACACGATGAAGAACACCCTTCGGGGCATGGCCGCCAACCGGAAGCAGTGCACCGCCACGGCCTTTATCGCCGACCAGTCGCCCTCCTATATGGATACCCATTGGATGGAATTTCTGAACCAGGAAGCTCCGGTCTTCACAGGGCCGGGCCGGCTGGCCATCCGGTTCAGATACCCGGTGGTTTATATGGCCGTACACCGCCTCCGGCGGGGTCTGTACAGCATCGAAGGGGAGTTGCTGGTAGAAAATCCGGAAGGGATGAGCCCTGAGCAGATCACGGAATTGTACATCCGGCGCCTGGAAAAAGATATCTTTGCCCATCCGGAGTTCTGGCTATGGACCCACCGCCGCTGGAAACGGAAAAAAGAAGAAAAGCCGTAAAACCAAAGATTTTTATCCTCTGTATCTTTTCCCTTCTTTTGCGTTATAGAACAAACGGCGGCGGGCTAAATCCGTTGAAGTTTCAGCTCATTTGGAGAGCGGGCCTCCAGGCCCGCTGCATGGATCAACGAATTTAACCCGCATGGAACAAACGGCGGCGGGTTAAATCCGTTGAAGTTTCAGCTCATTTGGAGAGCGGGCCTCCAGGCCCGCTGCATGGATCAACGAATTTAACCCGCATGGAACAAACAACCGAAAAAACATGAAGAATTTTCCGAATATAATGACGGCGGCCCTGGCCCTGGCCCTCCTCTCCTGCCGGAACCAGGGCGGCAATGAAGTACGGGAACCGCTACCCGAAGAATACCGGAGCTTTGTGGAATTCTACGAACGCTTTCATCAGGACAGCGCCTACCAGATGGAGCACATCGTCTTCCCCCTCGAAGGGCTGCCCCCGGAAGCGGACAGCGCCACCATCGCCTCCGGCGCCTTCCGCTGGACTCAGGACAACTGGCGGCTGCAGCGCGGCTTCGACCTGGAGAGCAGCGGCTTCGCGCAGGAGCTCATCCCCGTCGGCGAAGGCCTCATCATCGAGAAGATCACCCACAAGGCAGGAGGCCTCGGCATGCAGCGCCGCTTCGCCCGCCTGGGCCAGGAGTGGTACCTGATCTACTATGCCGGGCTGAACCGGGTGAAACAGGAAGGCAATATCAGCATTGAAGGGGGGTTTTAAAGAAAACCAACTATCGCTTACCTTTTAGTGAAAAAATTATTTGCCACTGCCACAAAGCGGGAACCGGTAAAAAAACCAGGAACCAGCCCCGGCAGCCCCCACCCCGCCGGCTCATTCCAGCATGCTCAGTTGCCCCTGCTGCCGGGCCGCCAGCTTGCGGATTTCTGCCAGCGTTTGGCGTACTTCTTTTACCACATCCTCACGCCCCAGGGCCTGTGCCGCCCGAAGCCTGCCGTTCAGCGCCTTTACCCTTTTAGGGCCGCGCTGCAGCGCCCGTTCGAACTGGGCCAGGGCTTCCTCCGGCCGGTTTTGTTCCAGCAGCCATTCGCCGTACAGCTCATAGGAAGGCTTGGCCACCTCCGGCGGGCCGTAGGAATAGCTTATATCATCCTCGAGGCGGGCGGCCTGCTGCAGCCAGCGTTCGGCTTCCCCGCTTTGCCCTTTAAGCATAGCGTGCAGGCCTTTCAGTTCCAGTTCCAGGATATAGGCCTGGTCGATATCCAGTTGATTGGCCTTGCCGTAGCTGCCGCCGGCGCCGCACATGGGGACGCCTTCGCCGGTAACCGACATGCTGGCCTGCCGGCGGGCAAAGGCCATCGCCTCCAGTTGTTTTTCCATGCGGGCGGCATCCCCCTTGCGGTATGCCTTCATGCCTTCCAGGAAGTGAGCAATGGCCTGTAAGGCGATGTTCAGCTCCTTCAGGCCAACGTCGGCAGCGGCGAAGGCGCCGTCCCATTCCTCCGTTTCCACCAGGTAGTTCCCTTTCATGCGCACCAGGTAGCCGCGGGCGCTCTTGCTGGGCAGTTCTTCCGTATATTGGATCATCTGCTCCATGATGCGGCGGGCCTCCTCTACGCGCCCCTGTTGCAGATAGCCGTACAGCAACCAGTGGAAAGCGTGATAGGAACGGGCGTCGTTATCCAGTTTCCTGCTTTCCATCCGCCTGACGCTGGCGGCGTAGGAAAGCTCGTTGGAGGCCACTACTTCATGCCACAAGCCCAGGGCCACGTAAATGTGGGAAGGCATGTGCAGGGCATGGGCCGCATCGGGCGCCACATCGGCATAACTGTCGGCCGCCGCCCGGGCAAGGTGGGCATGGCCGGGGTCGTCGTAGGAATGGATGAGGTAATGCAGCGCCCCGGGGTGGTTGGGGTTTTCCTTCAGGATGCCCTCCGCTATGAGGGCGCTCCTGCCGTAGGCTTCGTCATCCCGCCCGACAGGCACGGCGCCCAGCAGGGACAAGGCATAAAAGGCGGAAACTTCGTGGTTGCCGGGGTATTTTTCGTACATCTCCTCCATAAGGGCGGCATAGGCCTTGTCGCGTTCCACCTTCTCGCCTTCGCCGTACAAGCGTTCTACGGCTCGCAGGAAATCCCTTTCCATTTCCGTACCGGCCTTCGCCAGGCGCTCTTCGGCAGTGGGGGCCAGTTCTTCCAGCACGGCCCGCGCCGCTTCTGTATCCTGCTGGCGCCAGAGCCCATGGTTGTGGGTCATAGCTTCCCCCCAGTAGGCCATGGCAAAGGCGGGGTCGATCTCGCGCGCTTTCCTGAATTCAGCACGGGCGTCGTCGTATTCAAAACTGTGCAGCAACAACAGCCCTTTTTCAAAATAAGGCTGCGCCGCCGCCACCCCGGCGGCCTTCAGGTGGGCCTCCCCGAGGCGGGAAGAATGCCCTTCATCTCCGGGCTGAGGGCCGGTACAATGAACGGCCAGGATCGCAAAGAAAAAAACAATAGAGCCAGAGGTCTTCATGGATGTTCTTTTTTGAATCCCTAAAATACGGAAAAACTTCAGGAAACCGGAAAACCTCTAAGGGCGGGGGACATTCAGCCAAACGGAGGCTTCGGCCGCCTCCGGCTGCATATTATCATTAATGGTGAGGGTATCTGCCGTCTTGGTTTCGGCATCCGGGATGTCATCAGAACTCAGCAGCCAAACGGGAAGGAAAGAAAGAGCGATCAGCAGGCACTGCCCTAAAGCGCCCCACCTCAATTTCCGCTTGTCTGAATTATTGCCGTACATGGGTTAGTTTCTTTGGAGTTGCGTTTGAAAGTGAACTATACCCTTTTAACGCCCGGAAGGCCGGCCGGCCACAGTTTCCGCGCCCCATTCACACAAGTTTAACCCAATTGTTAAGAATCTCGGAAGGCGGGAGCAGCCCAAAAAAAAGAGGGGCGCCTTTGGCCAAAAAGGCCGGCGCCCCTCTTTTTTTGAGCTGCTCACTCAATTCAGGCGGAAATTGAAGATGATCTTCCCACACTGTTTATCGACGGTTCCTGGGGCGAACTTCCAGCGTTTGGCGGAATCCACGGCCAGTTGCTTGAGGCGGCCCGAGGTGGCGGTAGAACCCGCCTGCGTGAACTCGGCGCTGACCACATTGCCTTCTTTGTCGACACAGGCCTTAACCACGACTATGCCCTGGTCCTGCGAATTGTCCTGAGGTTTGTGCGGACGCACGACGCCGCGGCCGCCGAAGCCCTCTACCACCCCGGATCCGGTGGAGATGCCGGTAACCCGGTCGGCATCGGGGTCGCCGCCCGGGTCGCCCTGATTGCCGGGCTTACCGGTATTGCCTTTGCCTTCGCCCTCGCCGAACAGGCCGCCGAGGCTGTTTTTCAGGTCCTGGGCCTCTTTCTCCCTGCGGGCCTGTTCCTGGCGCTGCCGTTCCAGTTCGGCCTGGCGCTGCTGTTCTTTCTGCAGTTGTTCCTGGCGCTGGCGGTCAAGCTCGGCCTGGCGTTCTTTTTCCTTGCGTTCCTGCTCTTTGCGGATGGCCACCTGGTTGGGGTCTTCCGTTGTAATGATATCCTTTTTGGGTTCGGGTTCCGGCTTTGAAGGTTTAGGCTCGCTGGGGGGAGGCGTAACTTCTTCCCGCACCGGTTCGGGAACATCTTCCACCACCGGTTCCGACGGGCCGGCATTCTCGTCGCCCTGCCCTTCATCCGGCAGGCCCAGGTTCACCAGTATCCCCGCCTGGCCGGGCGGCGGGTCGGGAAAGGTGAGCAATGGCAGAAGCATCATCGCGACCAGCACCACGTGGATAGAAATGCTGAGGATCATGCCCCGCCGCTTGTTCTGTTCGTCATCCCGTGTGACAGAGGTATCGTATGCCATAAAATTGCTTTTTGCCTCGTATTTGGTTTTAAAGCTAATCTTTTAACGAAAAAAGCCCGCTTTCCATTCCTTTTAGCCCTTATTTATCAATTCTTTAACTTCTCTGCTGCTTTTATAAGGAGGTAAGGCACGGGAATCTATATTCCCGTTTCTCGTAAAAACAAAACACTGTTGTCCAACCTTAGACGGGTAGCCTCTCCGCTTTCCCGCTTCACTCCAGGCCTTCCGTGGCCAGCACGCCGTTGATGCGGTAGCGCATGGCAATATCCATGATGGCTACCACGTATTCCGTAGGTGTGCCGGGGTCCGGAGAGATGGTAATGGCCGGGTTGCGGTTGCGGCGCGCCAGGCGTTCCATCTCGGCCTCCAGGCTTTCGAGGGAGGCCTGGCGGTTGTTCAGATAGTAATTGCCGCTCCGGCTGATGCGTACATCGTCGATGCGCTCGGTGGACGGCTGCCTGGTTTTCGAACTGCTGGGCAGCTTCAGGTTGAGGGCATTGGGCGCCACAAGTGTGGATGTCAGCATGAAAAAGATCAGCAGCAGGAATATGATGTCCGTCAATGACGACATGCTGAACTCGGCGCTGACCTTGCTTTTTTTCTTCAATCCCATATAACGGTCAGATTTTGGGCTGAGTGGCAATGATAGCATTGACCTTCAGCCGGTTGGCGGCTTCCATGATATGCACCACATTATCGAAGGGCGTACCTACCTCCGCCACGATGGTGATGACGGCATTGGCCTGGTTGTCGGAATTGCGCAGGGCCAGGCGGAGGGTATTCTCCACATTGCGCTTGCTGACCTCCTGGTTGTTGACCATAAACGTGCCCTTCTTATCGATACTCACCACAATAGAGGTGGAGGCCACCGTCTTGGAATCCGACCTGGGCAGCTCGAACGGCTGGATGCGGACGAAATTCGCCGTCAGCATAAAAAAGATCAACAGCAGGAATATGATGTCCGTCAATGACGACATGCTGAACTCCGCGCTTACTTTACTTCTCTTTTTCAATCCCATAACTCAAGGTTGAACTTTAAACCGGGAACCCAGCCCGTCCTCGCTGCGCCCGGCCGGGTAAAAAACCCATAAACCCGGAAATACCTACACTGAAGGCTCCTGCAGCAGGTCCATGAATTCGAGGGTAGTCCGTTCCATTTTGAAGACCACTTTTTCCACGTTGGCCACCAGGATGTTGTACCCGACAAAGGCCAGGATGCCGATGAACAGGCCGAAGGCAGTGGTGATGAGGGCCTGATAGATACCGCCGGCCAGCACATCGGGAGTTACGTTCTGCTCGGTGGCCATGCGGTAGAAGGCCAGGATCATACCCGTCACCGTTCCGAAGAAGCCGATCATGGGCGCCGCGCCGGCGATACTGGCCAGGGTGGAGAGGTTTTTCTCCAGTTTGAAAATCTCCAGGTTGCCCACGTTCTCGATGGCGGCGTCGATATCGCGCAGCGGTTTGCCGATGCGCTGAATACCCTTTTCCACCATCCGGGCGACGGGGGAGTCCGTGGTCTGGCAAAGCGCTTTGGCGCCCTGAATGTTGCCCGACTGCACATTGGCCCTGATGTTGTTCATGAAACTCTCATCGATGCGGCCCGCCCGCTTGATGGTCAGGTAGCGTTCCACAAAAATGTAAAGAGCTATGACGGAAAGGACGAACAAAGCAAGGACGATAACGATACCCATAGTCCCGCTCTGGGCAATGATGTCGAAAAGGCTTTGGGTGCCCAGCTCGCGCTCCAGGCCTTCCGTTTCCTGAAACAACAATAAGGTTTGTTGCAACATGAATGCTTGGTTTTTAGTTTGTGTTCAATCAATTAAGCTATCAACGAATTCAGAAATTGCCAAATTATTAAATAGCTGACAAAAACAGAGGACTTAACCGGATAATTTCTTTCCGGGCTGCTTTTTCAACAATAAAGAACTGGTTTAGAGATTGTTTTTAGAGCGAAGTTCTTATTTTTACCGTTCCAGCGAAAATTCGCTAAAATTCAGCAACCGAAGCGGGGCGCTTTTGTTCTTTCTGAAATGACGGCCCCGCCTCCAATACCATAAAACCGTACAATACCGATCTCGATGAGCAGAAAAATCAAAAAAGTAGCCGTCCTGGGCTCCGGCGTCATGGGTTCCGGCATTGCCTGCCACTTCGCCAACATCGGCCTGGAAGCCCTGATGCTGGATATCCTGCCCCCCGGCCTGGCGGAGGCCGAGAAGGACAAGCCTGCCAGCCGCAACCGGATCGCCGCCGAGGCCCTGCAGAAAGCGATCAGGGGCAGGCCTGCCGCCCTCTATGACCAGAGCTTTGCCTCCCGCATCACCATCGGCAACTTCGAGGATGATTTCCCGAAAATCCGCGACTGTGACTGGGTGATCGAAGTGGTCGTCGAACGCCTGGACATCAAAAAGCAGGTCTTCGAAAAAGTAGACCAGCACCGCAAAAAAGGGTCCCTGGTGACGTCCAACACCTCGGGTATCCCCATCCACCTGATGCTGGAGGGCCGCAGCGAGGATTTCCGAAAGCATTTCTGTGGTACGCACTTTTTCAACCCGCCGCGCTACATGCGCCTGCTGGAGGTGATCCCCACTCCCGAAACCAGCCCGGAAGTCGTGGATTTCCTGATGCATTACGGCAGCCGCTACCTCGGCAAACAAACGGTGCTGTGCAAGGATACCCCCGCTTTCATCGCCAACCGCGTCGGGGTGTACGCCATGGCCAAAATTTACCAGCTCGCCGCCCAACTGGGGATGCGCATCGAGACGGTAGACCGCCTGACAGGCCCGGCTATCGGCCGCCCCAAGACCGGCACTTTCCGCCTGGGCGACCTGGTCGGCCACGATACTGCCGCCAATGTGATCCGGGGGATCAAAAAGAACTGCCCCAACGACGAACAGGCGGCTACCTTCGAGATACCTCCCTTCCTGCAATTCCTGATCGACAACAATTTCCTCGGCAACAAAACCGGCCAGGGTTTTTACAAAAAAACCAAAGAGCGCGACGACAAGGGCAGGAACGTCATCCTCGCCCTAAACCTGAAGACGCTGGAATACGAGCCGCAGGCCCTTCCCGAACTTCCCAGCCTGCAGGCCGCCAAACAATTCGACAGCCTCCCCAAGCGAATCCGCGCCATCTTCGGGGCCGAAGACCGCGGCGGCAAGCTCATCCGCGGATCCCTGCTCGGCTTGTTTGCCTACGCATCCAACCGCATTCCGGAGATCGCCGACAACATCTACGCCATCGACGACGCCATGAAGGCCGGCTACGCCTGGGAACTGGGGCCTTTTGAATACTGGGACATCATCGGCGTCAAAAAAGGCATTGAAATGGCCGAAGATAAAGGCGAAACCGTCGCCGCCTGGGTCAGGGAAATGGTAGCCGCCGGACACGATAAATTCTACAAGAGAGAAGGCGGCCTGCGAAAGTACTATGACGTACAGGCCAAAAGCTACAAGGTCGTGCCGGGTTCCGGCGAGCTCATCATCCTGGACAATTACCGGGATCGCAAGCCCGTCCTGCGGAACAACGAGGCCACGCTCCACGATATCGGCGAAGGGGTGCTCTGCCTGGAGTTCACCAGCCCCCACAACGCCATTGGCGAAGGCATCCTGCGCGGCGTCAACGAATCGATACGGCTGGCGGAAGAAGAAGGATGGAAGGGGATCGTGATCGGCAACAACGCCGCCAACTTTACGGTCGGCGCCAACCTGATGATGATAGCCATGATGGCCTACAACCAGGAATGGGACGAGCTGAACATGGCGGTCAACCTGTTCCAGCAAACTTCCATGCGCCTGCGCTATTCGGCCATTCCGGCCGTGACGGCCACCCAGGGTTATACCTTCGGCGGGGGCTGTGAGCTGCTCATGCACAGCGACGCCGCTCTCTGCGCCGCCGAATCCTACATCGGCCTGGTGGAAGCGGGCGTCGGCCTCATCCCCGGCGGCGGCGGCGCCAAGGAGTTTGCCCTGCGGGCTTCGGACCGCTTCTTCGAGGGCGATGTGCAGATTCCTACGCTCATCCGGCAGTTCAAGACCATTGCCCTGGCCAGCGTAGCCACTTCGGCGCACGAAGCCTTCCATTACGGCTATCTGCTGCCCGGCAGGGACCAGGTGGCGCTCAACCGCGACCGCAACATCGCCGAGGCAAAGGATAAGGTGCTCGAACTGGCCCGGGGATACGCCCAGCCCATTCCCCGGCAGGATATCACCGTGCTGGGGCGCCAGGGCCTGGCGGCCCTTTACACTGCCGCCAATGAGCTGCGCCTGGGCAATTACGCTTCCGAACACGACATCAGGATCGCCCGCAAGATCGCCTGGGTGCTCTGCGGCGGCGACCTCACCGGCGCCCAGCAGGTCTCCGAACAGTATCTGCTGGACCTGGAGCGGGAGGCCTTCCTCAGCCTGGCCGGCGAAGCGAAAACCCAGGAACGCATCCAGCACATGCTCAAGACGAACAAACCTTTGCGCAATTAATCATCCGGAAAGAACTATCATCATGGAAGCATATATCGTTAAAGCCTATCGCTCCGCCGTCGGCAAAGCCAAAAAAGGCGGCTTTCGAAACTACCGCTCCGATGACCTGGCGGTAGATATTCTCCGGCATCTGCTGGCGCAGACGCCTGAACTGAACCCCAAACTGGTCGACGATGTGATCGTGGGCTGCGCCAACCCGGAAGGAGAACAGGGCCTGCAGATCGGCCGGCAAATCTCCATGCGGGCCCTGGGCAAGGAAGTGCCGGGCATGACCATCAACCGCTACTGCGCCTCAGGGCTGGAGGCCATCTCCATCGCCGTCGCCAAAATCCGCGCCGGAATGGGGCAGATTTACATCGCCGGCGGCGTCGAGAATATGAGCATGATCCCGATGACGGGCTACAAACTGGCGCCCAGCTACAAGGTCGCCTCCTCGACGCCTGACTATCTGGCCAGCATGGGCCTGACCGCCGAAGCAGTGGCCCGGAAATACAACATCACGCGGGAGGCCGCCGACGCGTTCGCCTGCCGCTCTCATCACAATGCCGCCGCCGCCATCGACGCGGGCAAATTCAGGGAAGAGATCGTACCTGTAACCGTGGAAGAAGTGTACGTAAAAGGCAATAAACGCGTAAGTAGTGAACATACCGTAGCAGAAGACGAAGGCGTACGCCGCGATACCAGCATGGAAGCCCTGGCTCAATTGCGCCCCGCTTTTGCTCAGGGCGGCATCGTCACTGCCGGCAATTCATCGCAGACCTCCGACGGAGCGGCCTTCACCCTGGTGATGAGCGAAGAAATGGCCCGGCAGCTCGGCCTGCAGCCCGTCGCCCGCCTGGCGGCCTGCTCGGTAGGCGGCGTCGACCCCCTCTATATGGGCATGGGCCCCTGCGTAGCCATCCCCAAAGCCCTGCAACAGGCCGGGCTGAAACTTCAGGATATCCAGCTGATCGAACTGAACGAGGCCTTCGCCGCCCAGGCCCTGGCCGTCATTCAGGAAGCCGGCCTCAATCCGGAGATCGTCAACGTCAACGGCGGAGCGATCGCCCTGGGCCATCCCCTTGGCTGTACCGGCGCCAAGCTGTCGACACAGCTCTTCAATGAAATGCGCCGCCGCGGCAACAAATACGGTATGGTGACGGCCTGCGTGGGCGGGGGGCAGGGCATCGCCGGAATCTACGAACTCCTCAACTGATAACAGGATTTACAGGTTTTACAAGTAATTCAGCATGCCTGAACCCTCAAAAGCCTCCTGTAAATCCTGTCAATCCTGTCCTATTTGAGGAGCATCACATCTCCCTCGAAGACCTCCGTCCGCCCGTCCACGAATTCGATCTCGGCGACGTAGACGAACAGGCCGGGGTCCAGCTCCTGCCCGCGGAAGGTTCCATTCCAGCCGCTCCCCTGATTGTTGGGCGCGAAACCGGAGGCCTCGTAGACGAGGCTGCCGGTCCGGCTGAAGACCCGCAGAGACTTCACCTGGACCACAGCATTATCGGCAAATACGGTGAAGAAATCGTTATTGCCATCCTCATTGGGGCTAAAGGCGTTGGGTATGAACACCCGGCGGTCCACCCGTACATTGACCACCACAAAGTCGCTGGCGCGGCAGAGGGTCACCGTATCGAAGGCCTCCACATAATACCCGCTGGAAATGATGGGCGACACCCAGATGAAAGGGCCGGCCGCCTTGCTGCCGGCGCTGTCCGCCAGGGTCCAGGTATAAACTACATCGGTACTGCTGGCCTGGGCCTTGAGTTGCAGGGAATCGCCCAGTTGCATCGTCCGGGTGTCGCCCAGCTCCACTGTCAGCTCCGGCGCGCCGTTGACCGTCGCCGGAAAGGCTTCCTCGCAGCCGGCCGCATCCTGAACCACCACCGAATAGGTATCGGCAAACAAAGCCGAAAACTGCGTCGAAGGGGCAAATAAGACGCCATCCAGGGAATATTCGTAGGGAGGCGTGCCGCCATAGGCAGTATCTACCGAAATGGCGCCGCCATTCTCTCCGCTGACGCAGGTAACGTCGGTAACGGAGAGCGTTGCCTGAATAAAGTCAGGCTCCCCAAGAGAAAAATCGGCGCTGGCCTCGCAGCCTTTTTCGTTGGCCATAAGCACGGAATAGGAACCGGCGCCCAGCCCGGCGGCCAGCTGGCTGCCCGCCCCGTTCGACCAGGAATAAGTAAAGGACTGGCCCGGCCCGGAGGGGATTGCCCGCAGAATAGCGTCGGCGTCGCCCTTACAGCTCACCGGCTTGTCCAGCACGATTTCTACCGAAACCGGCTCGGCCGGCTGGCTCACGGCCACCTCGGCCTCATCCTGGCAACCATCGGCATTGGTGACGGTCACGGAGTAAACGCCGGCAGGCAGGCCGCTGACCGTTTCCGTAGCGGCCCCATTGCTCCACAGGAAGGCCGCCGGCGAGCCGTTGCTCCCGGCCGACACCTCCGCATCGCTGCCGCCAAAGCAGGAGACGGGCCGCACTTCCACAGCGGTAACGATGAATTCCGCAGGCTCTTCGATGGCCAGGCTTTGTTCCTGCTCACAGCCATTGGCATCGGTGAGGGTCACGGCATATGCCCCCGCGCAGAGGGCGTCGGCCAGGGCGGATGACGCTCCATGGCTCCAGCTGAACTGATACCCCCCTACCCCGCCGCTGGCCAGCGCTTCCACCTGCCCGTCGCACACGCCAAAACAACTGGCATCCTGAATGGCCGACAGCTGCAGCGCCAGGGGTTCGGGTTGCGACACCCGGACGGTAAAGGTGGTATCAAAGAACATATCCATAATAGTAATGGTGTACACATCTGCCGGCAGGTCGGGCAGTATCACCTCTTCTCCCGCATCGGCGATGGTACCGTTGCCATTGATGGTGTTATCCGTATTTCGCCAGCTATAGGCGTAGGGAGGAAGGCCGTTGACGGCGGAAAAGACGATCTGGCCGTTCTCATCCCCGAAGCAGGCCAGCGTGTCCGGAGTGAAAGAAGGAATAATGTCGGTAACAAATTCCACGATGACGCAGGTATCCGCCATGCAGCCAAAATCATCGCTTACCATAATACAGCACTGAGCGCCCCCTACCAGTTGGTTATTGGATGTTCCCAGGCTGCCGTCGCACCATTCGAAAGTGTAGTTGCCGGTTCCACCCGTCGCGCTCACCGTGGCCATACCATTGGCATTGCCCTCGCCGATGGCCGGCAGGGTTTGGCCGAGCTGTATGGCGATGGGCGCCAATACCGCCAGGTTGGTATTGATAATACTGTCACAACCCCGGAACACCTGCAGGGTATCGGAATAAAAGCCCGGCTCGGTGTAAACCGAACTGCCCACGCTGAAGCTGCCGCCAAAACAAATGACCGTATCCAGGTTGGTTACCGGCGTAATATCGCCGGCATCGGTGACGCTCAGGCCGAAGATGCCCCGGTTGGCGGTGGCATCGCCGTCGATCAGCAGGTAGTACTCCTGGCCGGGAAAAAGACAGGTAACCTCCATCGACTCATCCAGGTCCTGAAAGGTGTACTGGCTGGCAATGTGCTGGAAAAAGCCGGCGCAGTTGTTGTTCTGTGCCTGGTACAGAGCCAGTTGTATCCCTATGGAATCCACCTGCCGGGCAGAAACGGCGTCGATGGCGACGTGGCCCGAAAGCGGAGCAACGAACTTAAACCAGACCGAAGACTGGGTCACGAAATTCGGGCTGAAAGGGTCGCCGGTGCTGGTGGCGCAGAAGTTGCCCAGAGGTTGCGGCAGGCTGACGCTACCCCCTTCCGGCACCGTCCCCAGGTCAAAAGCGTCACAACGCAGGTCCGGCGCTTCTTCCACTCCCACGCTGGACACCTCCAAACCGAAAATCCCCTGCTCCGAGCCCGGGGCGGAAAAGGCGCCGTCCACCAGCACGTAATAAGTAGTATTGGGCCTGGAACAGGGGAAGTTCAGGAAAACGTCGTAATTGTCATTGGCCATCACCCACGACCAGTCCAGCAAGCTGAAGGTTCCGTCGCAGGCATTATTATCGGTACCATAAACGGCCAGTTGGATATGCAGGGAGTCGCCTGCATTTTCGGGGTCGCTGAGGACATGGAACAGCAACAGGGAACTGACGTCGCTGCCTGTGGTAAAGCGGAACCACACGCCCCGGTCATTGGGAAACCCTCCATTGGCGGCAGGATTGGGTTCTCCCGGGTCCAGGCCGGCGCAATAGTTGTTGTAAATGCCGAGGCTGGCGTCGCCCAGCGTGTCGCCGCGGCTGAGCAGCCCCAGGTCGATGGCGGTACAGGGCAGGCCGTTGTAGCCGCCCTGGCCCACTACTTCTATGGTAAAGCTAACCTGCCCTCTGGTGCTGCCGCCGGCGGGCAGGGCCAGGCTGTAGGAAGCGCTCTGCCCGGGCGCCGGAATATCGAAATTCCCGCAAATCTCTTCCAGGCAGGACCGGCCGATGAGGCAGCCGACAGGCAGGATGGGGTCATTTTCGAAAGCGCGAAAGCACAACTGCAGCTGCGCCGGCACATCAACCGCACAGGGGTAGGAGGCCGTGTACTGCCGGTTGGGCAGGGCCGTAAAACAAATGCCCGGATTGTCCCGGGGATAGGTGGCCCAGCCTTCATTTTCCACATTCACTTCCCAGAGAATGTCCGGGCCTGACAGGAGGTCGTCACAATCCGTATCGGCAGTACCGCTCTCGACGGTCAGCCTCACCTCTACCTGAGCCACTGAGAATAGAGCCTGAAAGAGCAGGCCGAGCAACAGAAAACGCTTCATGAATGGTTTGTTTTTCCTGAACAGATCGAATACAAAACAGAAGGGGAGCGATGCGGTTGAGCACGCCGTTATAAGAGGGAGACAGTTGCTTGCACAATTCCATAAAGGAGAAAGCAGGAATACACAAATTTAACATTATTCTGCCGATACGGAAGTGGTTTTGCAAAAAAAGAGCGGCCCCTTCCGCAGGGGAAGAGGCCGTAGAAAGAATGATTTGTTAATAGCCGCGCTATTTTCTCGCTTTGATAACGGTGATATCGCCGCGAATGATCTCTCCATCGCCGATGTTGAGGCGGAGGACGTAGTAGTAGGTGCCGTCCGGCAGGTCGTCCCCGTTGTTGGTGACGCCGGCCCAGTCGTTGTTGTAGGGCCTTGCCTTATAGACGATATCTCCCCAGCGGTTGAAGATGATCAGTTCATTATCCGGGTATTTATCGGGGTTCAGTAAAAGGTCGTCGAAGATCAGGAAGTCGTTCAGGCCGTTGCCGTCCGGGGTGATGCCGTTGGGCGTCTCGAACTTGCCGGTCGTATCCCGCTCTACCGTCACGGCCACGAGGGCTTCCGAGCAAAGTTCCGGGCAGAGGGCGTTGCACAACTTGTAAGTGAACTCATCCGTCGCCGGGGCGAGCAGGGAGATGGCCAGGGTATAGGTGAGGTCGCCGTCGCCCTCGTCCGTTATCCGGCCAAGGGTGGAGTTCATCCCCACATCCACCATCCAGTCGCTCACGCCGTCCAGTTGGTCGTTGCCGGCCACATTGAGGGTAGCGGCATTCTCGCCGATGGCGAGGGTGAGGAAGTCATCTTCGGCTACCGGGGCTTTTTCCGCCCTGACTACCAGGGTGTCGGAGCTGTAGTTCGGGCAGCCGTCCTGCGACAAGGACCATATCAGGATGTTGTCGCCCTCCTGCAGGCCGCTCACGGTGGTGCTGGGGTTGCCTTCTTCCGCCACTACGGCGCCGCCCGGTGAAGTCCACTGCCCGGTCGTATTCGGAGGCAGCGCGCCGCCGTTTCCGGCGATCGGGGCTTCATCACTGCAGGCGGCCGCTTCCTGGCTGGCCACGGCGGCCACCAGGCTGGGGTCGAGGGCAATTTCGAGGGCGGCAGAAGTATCGGCGCACATGGTCTCAGTGTTGGTTACGACGAGCTGATAGGCGCCCGCCATAGCTACGCTGGCCATATCGCCGGCGCCGGGCGCCGGGGTGACGACGCCGCCGGAGAGGGATAGCCACTGGTAGGTGTACAGGGCGCCCTGGCTGGACTGAGAGCCGTCGAGCGTGACCGGTTCGCCGCAGCCCACGGTAGTGCTGCTGGCGGTAGCCTGCGCCACCGGCGCATTGGGATCGGCCTCGACGACGACCTCCAGGCTGGCCTGGCAGCCGTTGTCCGCGCTGACGAGCGTGAGCTGATAGGCGCCTGCATCGTTCACATCCACGATCAGGGAGCCGCTGGCCGGATTGACGGAACCTGTGCCGCTGGCCACCGACCAGCTGATGGATTCGAAATCACTGGGGCTGCCGCTCTGGGAAGCATTCAGGGAAACCACCCTGCCCGGGCAGGCGATCTGATCCGGTTCGGCAATGATGATGCCGGGCGCCAGCGTGTCGGCGCCAATGGAGATCACCGTCGTAGAGTCGCAGCCATTGGCGGAGCTGACCAGTGTGAGCTGGTAGGCGCCCGGGCCGTTCACGCTGGCGGTAAGGCTGTTGGGAACAGGCGTCACCACGCCGCCGCTCACCGTCGACCAGTTGATCATGGAGAAGCTGCCGGGCAGCCCGGAGGGCCGGGCGTCCAGCAAGAGCGATTCGTCCCGGCACTGGAAGACAGTATCCGTATCGTCAAAAATGATGGGAGGAGGAACCCGGTCTTCTTCTACCTCTATTTCTTCGGAAGATTCACAGCTGCTCGACGTGTTCGTCACGATCAACTGATAGGTTCCCGCAACGCTGGCCATTGCCTGCAGGCCGGCGCTGATCTCCACCCCGTTGGGGTCCAGCCACCGGTACTGTATAGAATCGCCGGTGGCGGAGCCGGCGCCGTCCAGCGTCACCATATCCTGCACGCAGTTGATCGCCCCAAGGGCCTCGGCCGATATTGCCGGCAGATCGCGCATATCCCTGACGACCAGTTCATTAATACCTACGCAACCTGAAGAAGTGTCCGTAGCCATTAACGTAATCGTATCGCCGGTATATACCTGCACCGTGAAAAGGTCATCGGTCAGGATCACTTCTCCATCCCAGCTGAACACCAGATTATTCACATCCACAACCGTATCATTGGCAATACTGAAGCTTACCGCCACCGTATCTACGGTACAGTCCAGTTCCAGGATGCCCGCATTGGAAGGCGCCCCGAAGACGATCTGCGCCGGTTCTCCTTCCGCACTGACCAGGACGATATCGGAGCTCGAACAGCCGTTATCCAGATTGAAAACGCGCAGGCGGTAGACGCCGGGCAGGGTCACAGGAGCGGTAAGGCTGGTCGCGATGGTATCTCCTGCCGGATTGGTCCAGGCGTAGGCAATATTGCCCCCGGTAGTAGAGCCGGCGCCATCGAGCAGGCCTTCCGTATTGACACAGGCCAGCGTGACCGGCGGGCCGGCCTCGGCTGCCGGCGGATCCGTATCCTGGAATACGTAGGCCGTATCCCTGGAAACGCATTGGGAGTTCACGTTGGTCACGACAAACTCGTAAACCCCCTCATTAGTGACCGGCAGGATGTTCTGGGTGCGGTCGCCGCCAAAGAACCCCACCAGGATATTCCACTGGTAAGTGACCGTGATGGTGGTATCGTTCATGGTCGACCCACTGGCATCGATCGTGTCCAGTTCATTGAAACAGTTGAGCTGGATTTCCGGGTTTGAAATGAGGGCCACCGGATAATCCTGGAAGGATTCCACGGCCCTTTCCAGCGTCCCGGAACATCCGTTGCTGATGTCCGTAACGGTCAGCACATACCTGCCCGCCGCATCAAAAACGGTGGCCGTATCGTTGGCGCCGCTGGCAATATTACCGCCGTCGAAGGCAGTCCATTGTATAGTATAAGTGCCGAAAGGCTGGTCAACCAAAGTCCTGACTTCAGTGGTTTCACTCAGGCAGGTCAGGTCTTCGGGGAAGCCGGTGGTGAAAGTGGGAGGCAGCGTATCCTGGGCCACCAGCACCGTATCGGAAGCCGAGCAGCCGGAAATGGAGTCCAGGACGGTAAATACATAGGCGCCGCCCAGCGCCACTTCTGCAGTGAGTTGGTTATTCACCGGCTGGTTGAGATCGACGTTGCGCCATTCGTAGATATAGGGGCCGCCCTGTGCCGAACCACTGGCATCCAGCATCACTGATTCCTGCTCGCAGGTCAGTGTTTCCGGTTCATTGATGCTGACGGCCGGCGGGGTGTCGTTGAGGCCCACTTCGACCGTAGCGGAAGAAACGCAGCCGTTGAGGTCGCTGGCCACCTCCAGCTGAACCGTACCCGGGGAGGTGACCACCGGGGTGAGGGTTGTCTCCGTGCCCGGTTGAATGGCCGCCCCGTTGGAGGCGATCCACTGGAAGGTAAAGGCATCGGGAGGGATATTGGTGACCACGCCGCGCAGGTTGACATTCTCTCCGTTACAGGTGAAATCGGTGGAGGGGTCGCCGAGGATTTCCACCACGGCGACGGCAAAATCCTGAACAACCACGGTTTTATCCGAATTGGCGCAGCCGTTGACAGTGTTGAGCACATGGAAGGTGTACTCTCCGAGCTGGCTGGTCATAAAAGTTGAATCCGTGGTAATGGTATCGCCATTGGAGTCGACCCAGGCATAGGTCAGGCCCTCGGTATTGTCGCCGGCAAAGCCGGTCAGGGTGGCCATTTCATTACAGCCCAGGAAGGTAGTATCCGTGCCGGGGCTGGCGATGGCGATGGGGGCGATGGTATCGCGCACCACTTCTACTGAGTCGATGGCCGTACAGCCCGTGGTGACAATTTCTACTTCCACATAATAGAAACCGGTATCCTGGCCGGTGGCGGTGGGCGAAGCGGAGGGGCCGGCGATGATGTTGTCCATCTGATCCCTCCACGTGTACCGGACGGTATCGCCGCGGGTTGAGCCGGAAGCGTCGAGGGTCACCTGATCCCGCACGCAGGTCAGGCTGAGCTCGTCGCCGGCCTCGGCCGAAGGCAGGATCGGGGGCAACAGCAAAACGGTATCGGTAACGGAGCAGCCGGTATTCACATCTTTTACTTGCAGCACGAAGCGGCCCGGGCCCTGGCCCAGCAGCGCCCGGTCGTTGGGGTTGCTGCATACCCTGCCCCCCTGGCTGGCCGTCCAGGTGTACATGATATTGGGGCCCTGGCTGGCCTGCGGGCTGATGAAGGTACAGGGAGGGTCGCAGCTGGAAAGCCTGTCCGGGCCGGTGTTGACAATGAGGTCGGCGCCCAGGGCATTGATCGTGAGGGTATCGGTGATCTTAAGAGGCGGGGCCGACTGGTCGAGGATGGTGACCACCACCTGCCCTGCCGAGAGGAAGCGGGCAGAATCCAGGAACTGCGGAGGCTGGGTCTGCCAGCTGTAGATATAGGGCCCCTGGCCGCCTTCCACCACTACGCGGGCGGAACCGTCGCCGGCGCCGGGGCAGCTTTCGGGAGTAATGATGGTTTCCACGATGAAGAGGCGGTCCTTGATGCAGGCCTCGCCCGGCGAGTCCAGCAGGCTGCCATCGCCGTTAATGGTAGTCACCGTCGACAGCGGGTTATCACTTACCACTATGGCGTAGCAGGAGTCGGGTGGGCCGAGCAATTCGAAACACAGCTCGAAGATAACGGTGCTGTCAGCCAGGCTCAGGCCGGCGGGGATATCGAAATCGAACATGGCGTTGCCGACCGGCTGGCCATTCTGCCCGATGTTGAGGCCGGGAATGGCGCCCAGGTCATTAACTTCGGTGAGATCCAGCGCGCCCGGGTTCCAGTTGATGGTAAAGCTGCCGCTGGTGATGTCGAAGAATTCGGACACTTTCACCGGCACGCAGACGGTATCCTGAATCTCGCCGGCGATGCTGCCGATCTCCAGGTAGAAGCCCTCGGGGCTGAGGATGCAAAAGAGAGATTCTACACCGATCAGGCCGACGTTCTCGCCATTGGAGGTGGAAGTGATCGCCTCGGCCTCGATGGGAGAGTCCACGATCTGCAGCAGGTCGCACTCTCCTACGCCGGGCGTATCATCAGGTATGCGGAAACAAAGGGTAAAGATGCGCTCGCCGTCAGGCAGGGTAACCGTCGAGGGGGCCGTCCAGGTGAAGGTAATCTGGCCGAAGCCAATGCCCAGCAGGCCGAAGCTGGCGGCGCTGGCGCCCGGCAGGTTAAGGTTCTGGATGCCGCCGGCCAGGATGAACTCTATGTTGTTGGGCTCAAAGGCCAGGGAAAACTGCATGGACTCCACATCGGTGAAGTTATTGACGGTAAAGTCAAAGCAGAGGGTATCTCCCGGGCGGCCTTCCAGCAGGTCGCTGATCTCGATGACCACGCCTTCAGGCTGGTTGACCTCCACCTCGCAGTTGGTGGGGTTGATGCCTATATTGGTACCGTTGTTGACCTGCCCGATGTCATTCTCGTTGTTGATCAGGGTGAAGGGGCTGTTGCCGCCCAGGCCGGCCACGTCGAAGCACACTTCGAACAGCAGGTCGCCGGGAGCGCGGCTGGTGGCGTTGCCGTCCCAGGCCATGGAAAGAATTCCGTTGCCGGTATTGGAGGTATTGAAGGTGATGCCGCCCGGCAGGCCGACGCTCTGGGTGCCGGTAAAAGAGAGGATAGCCGGGTTCCACTCCATGAGGAAAGAGAGGTCGGTGACGTTCTGGAAGTTCCCGCCGGCCAGCACCTGCACGCAGTGGGGTTCGTTGATGTTGACCGGATCCCCGCAGTTTGCGGTAAGCTGTATGCCGGTCGGGTTACAGGGGCCGACGGAGACTTCTCCGGCGTACTGGCCGACGGCGATATCGTTGAAGCCGTTCTGGAAATCGTTGGATGCCTGAGGTGTAAAGAAGCTTTGCCCCGGCTGCTGGTCGGCGATCTGCACCGGGAAGGCCATATTGCAGGAGCCGTCCCTGAGGCGCAGGCAGAGCTGGAAGATCAGGGTGGAATCCGGCAGCGTGATGCCGTTCTGAGGCACCGGGGCGTTCCAGGAGACCGTCACGGTGCCGGGCAGCACGCCGGCGGCCTGGCCGGGGACGCCGAAGCTGCTCTGCGCCAGGTTGACCAGGTTCTGCGGGATCACGATGTTCTCGAACATGGCCTTGCCGGCGTCCCAGACAATGGGGAACTGGAAGCTCGTAAGGGCATCCATGCCGAAGACGCGGAAGTCGATACAGACCAGGTCGCCTTCGTTGCCCTGTTCATCCGAGATGTCGACGATAAATGGCCGGACACAGCTGGAGACCAGAGCGGTGTCGATCTCCGCATCTTCGATGCCGATATTGGTGCAGCCGGCGCCTTTGCGCTTGATGTCGGGGGTCAGCGGGTTGGCAGTGGCCGGAATGATGATCTCGGTAGCGTTGCCATACTCGCCCAAGGCGGTAAAGCACACCTGATAGATGACCATGCCGTCGGCGACGGTCACGCCGGTGGCGGTAGGGTCCGAGCAGTCGCCATTGGGCGCCTCCCAATTCACCAGCAGGCGGCTGTTGTTCACCAGGGTGAAGTTGCCGGCGCCCAGGTTGGGCAGGTTGTAGGCCTGAGTATTGTTGAAATCCAGGACAGTGGAATCCCACTGGATAAAATAGCGGGTGGACAGGATATCGGTAAAGTCTGCCACCACTACATTCACGCAGACCTGATCGCCGGTACAGGGTGGATCGCCCGCGGGAGGAACGATGTTAATCGTCGGCTGGGCATAGGCTACCGCCGAAACGGACAGCGCCACAACCAACGTTGTTAATATCTTCTTCATTGAAATTATGAATTTGGGAGGTATGACCTTGATCTTCATGGGACTAAGCCAGTTTTTAGGGTCGTCTTATTCCCGGGTGAATAATGACTAAATGAGTGAATTTTACCCGGCCGAGCCATAGCAGGGACGGGGGGCGAATGGCCTCAATGGAACAGGGAATAGGCCAGGTTGATCTCATGAGTTGTCCCGGCGGCGGGGCCGAAAGAACTGAAAGAATAACCGAAGCCGTAGCCTATTTTGAAGGTTCGTTCAAAGCCGGCCGTATCTCCGAGCAGCAGGCCGGTTTCAAGGTGTACGGTCCCCGCCGTAGAGCCTCCCGCCCCGACCCAGAAATTCACCGGCAGGTAGTACCGGAGGTTAAAATCGGCATTTACGGGAGCGCCCTGCGTATATTTCACCCATACGGAGGGCTCCAGGAAGCTATCGTTATCGAAGAACTTGTAGAAGCCCAGCATTCCGTAAAAGTGCTGAACGCGCTGGGTGACGTATTCTCCGGCCTCGTTCTGTATGGTGAGGTCCAGGCCGATGACCTGGGGAACGGAAAGGCCGGCGTAGAAGTAATCGTCATTGCGGCCTACCAGGTGGTAGTAAAAAAGGCCGACGCCGACATCGGGGAAGAACTGCGACTGGTCTTCGGAGCCAAGCAGGTCGCCCTGGTCGCGCAGGCGGATCTCGCTGGTATTGATGCGGAAATTGACCGCCCCGGCGCTCAGGCCGACGACCAGGCCCCCTTCTTCCGGGTCAGCGGTAACGATACCGGCTATACGGCCATAAAGGCCGGTAAAGCCGGTCGGGCCGGTCTGGTCATTCATCAGGTGGCCTCCGGCCATCAGGGCGACGCCGGCGCCGTCGGCATAGAGATACGAACCCCGGACGGTTTGGGTGCGGGGCGCATTATCCAGGCCTACCCACTGGGCGCGGTAGTTGGCGCCGAAAGAGATGTTCTGCCCAAAGGCCAGAAAGTCGCTTTCCACAGCGGCCGGGTTGATAATGGCAATATTGTCGCGGTATTGAGTAAATAAGGAAAGTTGTTGCGCATGCAGGCCAAAGGCCGTCAATAGCAAAAACGGGAGCAAGTAGATTCGAGTCATGGGACGAGTTTTTGAGATGGGCAAAGTTAGCAAAATTTAATTTCCGGGGAATACTATTCCGGGTTTTTATAGAAATTAAACTTATTACTTTTTTTAAAATTTGTTCACACACGGCGCCCATTTCAAAAACACCCTGCTCCAGGCAAGGGCAGCGGAAGGCAGAGCAGGTTTCGGGGGCCTGCCCAACCTGTTGAGCTACATTTGGTTGTAAAGTGGGCGCCTCTCAAAGCGAAACCAAATTTAGGATTTTGAATTCAGATTAGGGTATTTTATCTATGACATTTTTTGAACCCACAGGTATTCAAGGGGTTATGAAGGGCTGCCCGGCTTTTTGCATTAAAAAATAAGCGTATCTGTAAACGTTTTGCAGCCATAAGCTTACCTGTAAAAACCAGGAGGCGCCTACTTCCCTTTACCTGCCCGGGGCATAAATGTTAAATTTTTCGGCCGGCCGCGCTACAGGGCATGGGATGCCTTGGCCACCTTGTGGCTTCCGTCACGGGATATGCTGTAGACGAAGCCTTCGTGTATCCCATGAGCGCCTGCTTCCCCTGTCCGGCTGAGCGCCAGGAAGCCTACCTGGAATTCCCGGAAGCCCTTTTGCTTGCCGGTGATCCGCCGGATGGCTTCCTCGCAGGCGGCCTGTGGCGTCCATCCCTGGCGCATCAGTTCCACGACGAGGAACGAGCCCGCAGTCTTGATGACGGCCTCTCCCAGGCCAGTGGCCACCGCCCCGCCGACCTCGCTATCGACGTACAGGCCGGCGCCGATGATCGGCGAGTCCCCTACCCTTCCGTGTATTTTGTAAGCCGCGCCGCTGGTCGTACAGGCGCCTGCCATCTTCCCGTCCTGGCCGATGGCCAGCATGCCGATGGTGTCGTGGTTCTCAATATTGATAATGGGCTGATAGTGGGATTTTTCCTTCCATTCCAGCCATTCTTTTTCGGCTTTCTCAGTAAGCAGGTTTTCCGGCCGGAAACCATTTTCCAGGGCGAACCGCCGGGCGCCTTCGCCGGCCAGCATCACATGGGGGGTCTTTTCCATCACCAGGCGGGCGACGGAAATGGGGTGCTTGATGTCCTGCAGGAAGCAGACCGATCCGCAGTTGCCTTCCTCGTCCATGATGCAGGCATCCAGGGTCACCTTGCCGTCCCGGTCGGGCCGGCCGCCGTAGCCTACCGACATATCATCGGGGTCGGCTTCCACCAGCCGGACGCCTTTTTCTACTGCATCGAGCGCCCGCCCGCCTTTTTTAACCACTTTCCAGGCCGTTCTGTTGGCGGGCAGGTTATCCCAGGTGGAGAGGACGGCCGGCGAAGCGGTTGTTTCCATATCGAGCAGGCGGCCGGCGGCCCGGCTTTGCCGCCCGATGGTTAAACCAACGGCGCCCAGTACAGACCGAACGATGAATTTTCTCCTGTTTGCCATTTTTTCTGTCCGTGTTTTTCAATTAAAGTGCTAAAGGTTAAAAAAAAAATTTGAAATTAGGCCTAAACCCTGCAAACGATGAGCGCCAACAAAGCAAAAAACACTATTCAGGCCCTTTTATCCAAAGCCGGCATACAGATTAACGGCGACGCGCCCTGGGATATACAGGTCCACAACGAAGGCCTTTACCGCCGGTTGATCGCCGAAGGCTCCCTCGGCCTGGGGGAAGCTTATATGGACGGCTGGTGGGACGTCAAGCAACTCGACGAATTTTTCTACAAAGTTTTCCAGGCCAGGCTGTATGAAGGCGTGGACGCCACCCTCAAGGGGCTGTTCCTTTATGTACAAGCCAGGCTGCTGAACATGCAGACCAGGCTCCGGTCCAAAAAGGTGGCCCGCGAACACTATGACCTGGGGAACGAGCTGTACATGGCTTTCCTGGACCCCTACAACCAGTACACCTGCGGCTATTTCAAAGACACCGACGACCTGAATGTGGC
Source organism: uncultured Phaeodactylibacter sp. (assembly GCA_964488965.1). Taxonomy (GTDB): domain Bacteria; phylum Bacteroidota; class Bacteroidia; order Chitinophagales; family Saprospiraceae; genus JACJXW01. The sequence goes on from CAZAXA010000017.1 coordinate 25,259, forward strand.
CCAGGAGCAAAAACTGGAGCTCATCTGTCAGAAACTGCAGCTTTCGGAAACGGACCGGGTGCTTGACATCGGCTGCGGCTGGGGCGGCTTTGCCAAATATGCGGCCAGCCGCTATGGGTGCCACGTGACGGGGATCAGCATTTCCGACCAGCAGATCAAGTATGCGAAAGATTATTGCGCCGGCCTGCCTGCCACGATCCTGAAAAAAGACTACCGGGACCTCGATGAAAAGTTCAGCAAGATATTGATATGCGGCATGATCGAACATGTGGGGTATAAAAATTACCGGCGGATCATGAAGGCCGTCCACCGCTGCCTGGAGGATGGCGGGTTGTTCCTGTTGCACACCATCGGTTCCAATACCTCCGAAACCTACGGCAATCCCTGGGTGATGAAATACATCTTCCCGAATTCGATGCTTCCATCCGCCAGGCAGATCGCTGCGGCCAGCGAAGGCCTGTTCGTGATGGAGGACTGGCACAATTTCGGCGCGCATTACGCCAAAACGTCCAAAGCCTGGTTCGACACCTTCGACGCCAACTGGGAGAAGCTCCGCAAAATATACGACGAGCGGTTTTACCGGATGTGGAAGTACTACCTGCTTTCTTTTGTGGGGCCTTTCCGGGCCAGGTACCTGCAGCTCTGGCAGGTGGTATTTTCCCGGGGAGGGGTTCCCGGAGGATATGTGGCGGCGAGGTAGTTGGCCGTTGTCCGTGATTCGTTGTTCGTTGCCCCAAAGGGGCGCCTCTCGGCATTTGTTGTTTGTTGCTGGTTTAAGGCCCCCTCCGGCAGCACAACAGGCGATATCGCCTCTTTTCAATAATCAAAGAAACCAGGAATTTCAACCTTCGCCTTGTTTTCGGCCGCTTCCTCCGCCGGCTTTGGCGAAAAGGCGGGGCGGTATAGCCGAAGCAGCCCAAAGGCGGGAGCTGTGAGCAGCTCGATGTCTGCCAGCAAGGCGGCGTCTGCCGGAAACAAACAAGCCTCGGGTTCATCGGACAGGCTGCCGTCGGCGTCCGAATCCAGAACGGGGCAGCCGCGGCGCCCTTTGGGGCCGGGCAGTTTTGGGCATTCATCCTCCCGGTCGGCAATGGCGTCGCCGTCCAGGTCGGGGCAACCCAGGGTGGGCAGGGCGCCGGGCGACAACGGGCAAAGGTCTTCGCGGTCCGCTACGCCGTCGCCGTCGGTATCGGGGCAGCCGTTGAGCAGGCGCGGGCCGGCATCGGCCGGGCAGACGTCTTCAAGGTCTTCCACCCCATCGCCGTCCTCATCAGGGCAGCCCTGAGCGCTGAGCCGGCCCCTGGCCTGCGGGCAGGCATCTTCTTTATCGGCAATGCCATCGCGATCCGAGTCTTTCGCGATGAAGCGAAAAGAAAGAATGGCGCCGGCAGAGGAATACCAGTCGTTCGTGCCTGGCATGCCGGCATGGCTGATACCGTCCAGATAATCGGAAAAGGCGGTCGTGGCGGAAGCCTCCAGGCTGAAGGCCACTCCCGGGCCAAGGTCCAGTTTGACTCCCACACCCAGGGGAATGGCCAGGCGTTTCTGAGGAAAAGGCGCCGACCGGTCCATATGGATGCGGGCGTCGAGGCCGTCGCTACCGGTTTGTGAAAAATCGGCGGCAGCCTCAAAGTAAGCCAGGCCGGCGCCGGTGAAGAAATAGGGAGAAAGCAATCCGTTAAAGTACACGGTATCCGGATAGCGGCGCTTTCCGAAAGGTTCCCATTCCAGGAGTAAAGCGCCCAGCGCCAGCCGGTTCCGGAAACGAAAGTTGCGCACCTTAAAAGCATCGTCGGCAAAATTCCGGTCGTCGCCGGTAAGTTCGGTATAGGTAAGGTTAAGCCGCAGGGCCCACTCCCTGGAAAGGCGGCGGCGCAGCAAAAGGCCGTAGATAAGCCCCGCTTCATCCCACTCCGGATACCATTCCGGAACGAGTTCCCCCTGGTAGCCGGCGCCTCCGAAAGCCGGCCCGGCCTCCCACTTTGGTTGCGCCACCCCCGGCAGCGGAGCCATCAACAGTACACATATGCATAGCCCTTGTAGCCTCATCAAGATGTAGTTTACATAGTAGCAGTATGTTAGTTTAACCTTACTCCTTGTTCTATTTTCCCGGCGGTAAAAGAAGGTTTCCTTATATGGCCTGGCCACTGTTGCAGACAGCCGGCAGGCTGCCCGGAGGAATGCCGTTCTTCTTTAACGTTCGGATTGAGTCGGGGGGGTAGGTGGACTTATTGACGAAGGATGATGCATAACCGGGGAATGACGCCAACCCAAAACTACAACAAGATAAGCTTATCAAAGCTATACACAAAAAAAGTATATTAAAATTTATTAAAATGCCCGGGCAGGGCAAAAAAAGGCGGGCCGCCGGAGCAGCCCGCCATTCGTTTCAGCAAGTTAATATTAAGAGAAAGAAAAGCCGTTTGAACGGGTTGATCGGGTTTATGAAGCAAGGCCGCTCAGGGGCGGCCCCAATCAACCCGATCAACTATCACGACCCGCACATCAGGCAGTCCGGGTCGTCCAGGTTGCAGGCCTGCCCGCTGAACTCAGATTCGGGAAGGCCGGCCTGCCCGCCAAGCCCGGGTTCAGAAAGCTGGCCCTGTGCCGGTTTGGCATCGCCGCCCTGGCCCGCTGCCTGCTTTTGCTGAGCCGTTTGTTTGACCGTGAACTTGATCGGGTCGGTAGCGGCTTTGCTGCGCAGGTAGTACATGCCCGTTTTCAGGCCCTTTTGCCAGGCGTAGAAGTGCATGGAAGATAGTTTGCCGAAGTTG
>CAZAXA010000018.1:0-27973 GCA_964488965.1 uncultured Phaeodactylibacter sp.
TATTCCCGTTTCTCGTAGGATGAAAACATCATTGTCCAACGTTAGACGGGTAGCCATTAGTCCATGTACATACATACATACATATATACACATATTACGCATATTACACACATGGACAACCCCCGCCTCTACGGCCTGATCGGCTACCCTCTGTCCCACTCCTTTTCCAGGCGGTACTTCAATGAAAAGTTCCGGCGGGAGGGCCTGGAGGGGTATTACTACGAGTTGTTTCCATTGAGAGCGATCGCTGAATTCCCCGCGCTTATAGGCGGGCTTCCCCATCTGTGCGGGCTCAACGTCACCATTCCCTACAAGCAGCGGGTGATGGCCTATCTGGACGAACTGGACGCGGGCGCAGCGGCGGTAGGCGCCGTCAATACCATCAAAGTGAAGGAGGGCCGCCTCACCGGTTACAATACCGATGTGTTTGGATTTGAGCAGTCACTGCGGCCATTCCTGGAGGAGAACGGCGCGGCAGGGCCCGGCCTGCAGGCCCTGGTGCTGGGCGCCGGCGGGGCGGCAAAGGCCGTGGCCTATGTCCTGCAGCGGCTGGATATAGAATACCGGCTGGTGTCCCGCACCGAAAGGCCGGGACAACTCATTTACCGGGAATTGAATGAAACCCAAATGCAAAAATATCGTTTAATCGTCAATACAACCCCGTTGGGCATGTCGCCCAATGTGGGGTCCTGTCCGGAGATACCCTACCAACACCTTGGCCCGCAACACCTGTTGTACGACCTGGCCTACAATCCTGAAGAGACGCTTTTTATGGCACGGGGGAAGCAGCGGGGCGCGGCGGTGCACAACGGCCTGGCTATGCTTTACCTGCAGGCGGAAAAAGCTTGGGAAATTTGGAATTCCTGACTTATTTTGCGATCATATCGATCACACATTCAAAACCAGGCCCGCCGATGGAGAAAATAGGCAAACCCGTAAAGGATATAGAAAACCTCAGGAAAATGGTTAAGGCAGTATTGGAAGGGAAAGAAAAGGCGGCCGTCGATTTTTCAAATACGGAAACGGCTTTTGCTACCAGGGCAGATGCGGAACTGAAGAAGGCCGCCTGGCTTTTTGGCCTGATGAACAGGCACTGGCTGGTCGGCATCGGCTCCAAAGTCGGCCTGGCAGCCATACGCATGCACCTGCCCTTCGTGGAGTCGGTAGTGAAAAATACCATTTTCGAACAGTTTTGCGGCGGCACTACGCTTCTGGAATGCCAGCGCGCCATCGACAGGCTGGCCGCTCAGGGCTGCCTTGCCATTCTCGATTACGGGGCGGAAGCCAAAGAGAAGGAAGAGGACTTCAATCATACCATGAATGAGACCATCCGGGCCATCGATTTTGCCTCCCGCTCAGCGCATATTCCCGTTGTGAGCACCAAGCTTACCGGTATGGCGCGTTTCGGCCTGCTGGAAGCCATTCAGCAGGGAGAGTCCTTCACCAAGGAAAGCCGCAGGGAATACAAGAGCGTGCTCAAGCGCCTCGACGCCATCTGCCACACCGCCGCCCGAAAGGGAGTCAGCGTTTTCTTCGATGCCGAAGAGAGCTGGATACAGGATAGCATCGACCACCTGGTCACCATAATGATGCGGCGCTATAACCGGGAGAAAGTGGTGGTGTACAATACCTTCCAGTTGTACCGCAAAGACCGCCTGCAGTTCCTGATCGACTCTTATAACCAGGCCAGAAGGGGCGGCTACCTGCTCGGCGCCAAGCTGGTGCGGGGCGCCTATATGGAAAAGGAAAGGGAACGGGCGCAGCGGATGGGCTATCCTTCGCCTATCCACCCCGGCAAGTCGGCAACCGACGACGCCTATGACATGGCCCTGCGCTTTTGCGTCGATAACTACCTGGACATCGCCTCCTGCAACGCCTCCCACAACCTGGAAAGCAACCTCCTGCAGGCAGAGCTGATCCGGCGCAAAGGGCTGCCCCGCAACCATCCCCACCTCAATTTCTGCCAACTCTATGGCATGAGCGACAATATTACATTCAACCTTGCCAAGGAAGGCTTCAACGTCGCCAAATACGTGCCCTACGGGCAGGTGCGGGAAGTGGTGCCTTACCTGATCCGGCGGGCACAGGAAAATAGCTCTGTTACCGGCGATATGAGCCGCGAATACCAACTGGTGCAACAGGAAATGAAACGGCGGGGGCTGGCGTAACCGTGGCCCTCAGCTTCCGAAATCGGGAAGATTTTCAGGCAGCGCTTGCGCTGCTCACAGGGTCTTATCCTCGTAAGCGCTTTTGTATTGCTCCCAATATAAGAATGTGACGGCCCCTTAGTTTGGGACTGGTAGTTTGGTGGATTTATCAAATAAAAAATTATCTTTGTTATCTTAATGTATTTAAGAATCCGCTCCTCAGGAGCCCTTTAATATCTTTCTTCCCCAGTTGTGCGGAGGAGTCCTCGCGCCTTCCGTGGAAAATGCACCATTGAATGTGGCCATACATAATCCCATGATGCATAGCAACCGGCTCTGCTGGCATCCGATGTTGGCTTTACGGAATAGTAAAAACTATCGAAATGAGGTGCAGTAAACTCAGGAACCGTTTATTGTTTGTCGCGTTTCTTTTTCCGTGCTTCGTTTGGGCACAGGCGACGGCGGATTGCTCCGGTGCAATAGTGGTCTGTGAAGACCAGACTATAACGCTCGAGGGTGGGCCGGGAGCATTGGATTTCAACAACCCGAATAACGAACTGGGTGATTGCCACCTCACCGGAGAAACGGAGAGCGTATGGCTCTACTTTCGCTTCCGGGCCGATATGCCGCCCGGCAGCATACTGGAGCTGACCATTGACCCCATTCAGGATGGAGAGATCGACTACGATTTTTCGATCTTCCCTGCCGATTCGCCCTGTGATAATCTCGGCAGCCCTGTCCGCTGCAGCTACGCCTGGGTTTTTTCCAACAGCCAGTTCAGTTGCGGTTTCTGCCCCCTGACCGGCCTGGGCAACGGGGAAACGGATGTGAGCGAAGGGCCTTTCGGCAATGGCTATCTCGCCCCGCTTGTCGTTGATCCCGGCCAGGGTTTCTATATGTTTATCAACGAATTTTTCGATGACGCCGCCCTGTCCGAGGGCTTCCATATCTCCTTCGGGGGCAGCGCTGCGCCTTACCTCGACTGCGGGGCCAACCCCAACTGCGAGGAAATGGTGGCGAACGCCGGGCGCGACAGCACGGTCTGCAGCGGAGATATTCCCTTTCAGCTCATCGGCAGCGCTACCTTTGCTACCGGTTACGAAACCTATACCTGGACGGGCGCCCAGGGCGAAGAGGCCTTTCTGGATGACCCTCACAGCCCACATCCTGCCGTGGCCTTTCCCGACGGCTTTTCCGGCGCCATCGAATATGTACTGGAAGTGCGCAGCGATGATTGTGTCCACTACGATACCCTGAGGCTGGCCGTGCTGGCCACGCCTCCTTTCAGCCTTGCCGGCCCGGCGTCCTTCTGTTCGGGCGAAACCGTTACGCTGACGGCCAGCCCGGGTTTCGACAGCTATCTGTGGTCGGATAACAGCACCGGCCTGAGCCTCGATGTCAGTACCGGGGGCGCCTATTCTATTACGGTGGCCGTTGCAGGCAACAACTGCGCTATCACCAGAGAAGTGGATGTGGTGGAACACCCCTCGCCTCAGGTGGAGATCGCCGGGGATACGGCCCTGTGTGCCGGCGATACGGCCTTCCTGGACGCCGGGCCCGGCTACGATACCTATAACTGGCAAAGCGGCGCCATCGGGCGTTTCCTTCCTGTCACGCAGGCAGGCGGCTATGTCGTTGAAGTAGTGGATACCAACGGATGCCCCGGAACAGGGCGCCATAATATGATCGAAGTGGCTTTACCAGACCCGGAGATCGCCGGCCCCGACGGGCTCTGCCCGGATGTGGAGGCCAACCTGAGCGTCTTCCCGATCTATTCCGCCTATCTCTGGTCGACCGGCGACTTTGGGCCTCAGCTCAATACCTCCGTTCCTGGGCAGTACGCCATAGAGGTTTGGGATGAATACGGCTGCCGGGGCACAGATACGCTGGATATCGCCGCTCTTCCCGGTGTTGACCCCCAGATTTTCGGCCCTGATACGATCTGCTACGGCGCCAGTACGCCCCTGGCCGTTAGCCCTGTTTTCAATACTTACCTGTGGTCCAGCGGTTCTGCGGCTCCCTCTATTCTGGCTGACGCTACGGGGCAATACAGCATCACGGTGGCCAATGCGGAAGGCTGCTCCGGGGCCGACACGCTAAACCTGCTGGAACTCCCTCCGCTGAACGTCAGCCTGAACATCCTGGGCAGTACGGTGCTCTGTACCGGCGATACTATATTCCTGCAGGCTACGCCGGGTTTCGAGTCCTACGTTTGGCAGAACGGCGCTGTCGGGCCGGTATTGCCGGCAAGTTCGGGCGGCGCCTATATGGTGGAAGTTGCCGATACCCTGGGCTGTACGGCAATCGCCAGCCTGGCCCTGGATGAATATTCTCCTCCCCGGCCGGTTGTCGCCGGCCCGGCCGGCCTCTGCCCCGGGCAAACCGACACCCTGGAGGTTGGCGCCTATGTATTGTATCAATGGTCGGATGGAAGCGAAACGGCACAACTGCCCATCGATTCGCCGGGCGCTTATGCCGTTACGGTTACCGACAGCAACGGCTGTGTCGGCGCGGGCGCCCTGGATGTCGCGGCCTATGCCAACCCTCAGCCTTCCATTTCCGGGCCTGCCGCCTTGTGTGAAGGCTCGGCGGCCGTGCTCTTCGTTGGCGGAGGGCCTTTCGCCGGATACCAGTGGCAGGACAATTCATCCCGGCCACAGTTGCCGGTCAGCGCCGGCGGCGCCTACAGCGTTACCGTTTCCAACAGCGACGGCTGTGTAGCTGCGGATACCTTCCAGGTAAATCTTCTGAGCCTGCCTGTGATCGATATTCCTTCCGAGCTTTCCTTCTGTGAAAATGAAACCCTGGCCATCGACGCCGGCCCTGGCTTTGCCAGCTATTCCTGGTCGACGGGCGCCAATAGCCAGGTGATCGAGGCCGGCCTTCCGGGAGCCTATAGCGTGGCGGTCACGGACAGCAGCGGCTGCCGCAGCAGCCTGGATATAAACGTTGCGGCCAATCCCATACCCGAACCGGAGGTGGCAGGCAACCTGACTTTCTGCATGGGCAGCTCGACGACGCTCAGCCTGCAGTTCAGCCAGTATGAGTTCATCAATTGGTCGACCGGCGGCGTCGCGCCTGCAGAAACTTTCGACAGTCCGGGAGAATTCAGCGTGATGGTTGCGGACAGCAATGGCTGTGTTGGCCATTACGCCTTCATCATTCAGGAACTCGGCCCTACTCCGGTGGCCATAACGGGCGATACCCTGATCTGCGCGGGAGAAACGGCGATCCTGGATGCCGGCGGCGAATACGAGTCCTACCTTTGGTCCACCGGCCTTACCGATAGTATGTTAACCGTATCTTCCGGAGGCCTCTATACAGTAACAGTCACCAACGCGCGGGGCTGTGAAGGCTATGATACGCTGTCCGTGCGCCTGCAGCCCCTGCCGGCAGTCGCCCTGCCGGATACCATGATCCTGTGTGAAGACGGCAGCCTGACGCTGGATGCCGGGCCGGGTACTTATGCCTACCTTTGGAGCAACGGACAGGAAACGGCCTCCATCCTGATCGATGCGCCGGGGGTTTTCGAAGTCACAGCGGCCGATTCGGCAGGCTGCGTAGCCCGCGATAGTGTGGAGGTGGTGGAAAACGAAGTGCCCTCTCCGCAGATAGATGGATCGCTGCGCCTCTGCCCCGGAGCGTCGTCCCTTTTAACGGTTGACCAAACCTATCAGGCCTATCAGTGGTCTACCGGCGATACGGTTGCCTCCGTGCTCATTGCCGCCCCCGGCTTTTATACGCTTACCGTGACGGATGCCAATGGCTGCCTGGGGACGGCTAATATCCTGGTGAATGCCGCTCCTGCCCCTCAGGTTTCCATTACCGGCCCGCAGGAGATTTGCGAGGGCGCCGTTGCCGTCCTGGATGCCGGCGTTCATGGCTCTTATCTCTGGTCCAACGGCTTTGACGGGCAGCAGCTTTCCACCATGGAAGAAGGGCTCTACAATGTAATTGTTACCAATATCTTTGGCTGCCAGGATACGGCCTGGGCGGGCCTGCGGGTGTTGCCTCTGCCTGACCCCGGCCTGCCGGGCGAGGCCTTGCTCTGCGAGGGAGATACCATTATACTGGAAGGCGCTCCCGGCCTTGGCTACTACCTTTGGTCCAATGGCTCTCAGGAGCCGGCCCTGGCAGTGAGCGCCGGCGGCGCCTATACGCTGGCCGTCTCTGACGGCGCCTGTTCCGGCCAGGATACCATCATCGTTGTCGAACGGCCGGCCCCGCAGCCTGAGGTTGCCGGGAGCGCGCAGGTATGCCCGGGCGATACCGTTACCTTTGAAGTGTTGGGCAACTGGCTGAGCATCAGCTGGCCCAATGGGGCTTCCGGCAGCACCCTTGCCGCCACTGCCCCCGGAATATACGCCGTAACGGTGGAAGACAGCCTGGGGTGCTTTGGAACCGGCGAAGGTTTGCTGGAACATTTTGACGTTACTCCCCCGGCTATTTCCGGCGACGGGGGCTTCTGCCCGGGAGAAACCGCTACCATCGGCGTCGGCCCCGGCTATGCCGGTTATGCCTGGAATAACGGAGGCACAGGCCCTTCCATCACGGTCAGCATACCGATGAATTATACCGTGACCGTCACGGATGCCAATGGCTGTACCGGCCAGGATTCCCATCCGGTGTATGCCTATGGCCAGCCGCAGACCTTCGTTGCCGGCGATACTGCTTTCTGTGCCGGGGATAGCGCGCTGATCTTTGCATTTGGCGCCTTCGCCGGTTATGAGTGGTCTACCGGCGATACCGGGAAGTTCCTCACCGTCGGCCAGGCGGGGGCCTATGAGGTGACCGTTACGGATTTTAACGGCTGCCGGGCGGTAGCGGGCGCTATAATTCGTGAACGCCCCCTGCCGCAACCGTCCATTCTGGGAGGGCAATTCTGTGCCGGAGGCAGCGCCACGCTGTTTGTCGAAGAGGGCTTTGAGGGTTATCTATGGGAAAACGGGGCTGACAGCCCAACCATTGTGGTGGACAGCGCCGGTATTTATGGCCTTACGGTCACGGATAACCTGGGTTGTACGGGTTCCGTTTCGGTAACGGTGGCGGAACTGCCCTTACCCGAGCCGGAGATCATCGGGGGAACCCCCATCTGCCTGGGCGTCGGGGACAGCGCTACCCTTACCGTCGCAGGTTCCTATGAATCCATAAGCTGGAATACCGGCGCCTCGACAGCCTCCATCCATGTCGATACCACCGGGCTGTACAGCGTCAGCGTTACGGACGTTAACGGCTGCCGGGGAGATACTGCCTTTATGCTGGAAGCCTTGCCTGCCCCCAGCCTGGAGGTATTGGGCGACAGGGCCTTCTGCCAGGATGGTTCTACCACCCTTACGGCCGTGTCTGGCGGGGACAGCGTGCGTTGGTCTACCGGGGCCATAAGCCTGCAGGTCATCATAGATCAGCCCGGCATTTATTCCATTACAGCTTTCGGGGATAACGGCTGTCAAACGGCAGACACCATACAGGTCGATGAAATACTGCCTGTGATGGTGAACGCAGGGGCTGCCCGGAGCATCGACTGCCGGGAGCAGCCTGTACAGCTTGGCGATAGCGCCAACCCCGGCCAGGGGCTGATCTACGAATGGAGCGGGCCGGGTATTGACGACAGCAACCGCCACCTGCCCATGCCGGTGGTTTCCGAACCCGGCTTGTATAGCCTCGTGGCCAGAGATTCAGCCTATGGCTGCATTTCGCCCGCCGTGGAGGTCGTCGTTCAGGACCTGCGCTATGAACCGGCTGTGGAAGTTGCCGTAGCAGATACGCTCGACTGCTCGACCCCCACTGTAACGGCCAGCGGGCAGGGCTCCGCTCAGGGGCCCACGATAACCTATCAATGGTACAACGGCGCCAGTATCCCTATTCCCGGGGCATCGAATCTGGATTTGTCCGTCAGCCAGGCCGGCCCATACACCCTGGTGGTGACCGATACGGCCACCGGCTGTACGGCCAGCGCCGGGGCTGAGGTGGCCGGCAGCTTTTCCTACCCGCTGGCGGAGGCTGGCCCTGGCGGGGTGCTGACCTGTGAAGTACTATCCCTTACCCTGGCAGGGCGTACTGATCCCGATACTGCAGGCCTGCGCATTTCCTGGAATACTCCTGAGGGTAACATCGTGGAGGGCGGCGACGGCCTTTCCCCGCTGGTCGATGCTCCGGGAGCGTATGTGTTAAGTGTGACGGACCTGGCCTCCGGCTGCCGGGCGGAGGATACCGTCGTGATAGAGCAGGATATCGAAGCGCCGATTGCCGATGCAGGGCAGGATCAGGAGATCGGCTGTACCAGCCAGGAAGCGACGCTCGATGGCAGCGGCTCCTCTCAGGGGCCCGGCTATCGCTATGAGTGGCGTTCGGAGGCCGGGGTTCCGATAGAAGGGACGCTCAGCCCGGCGGTGGGCCAGCCCGGCACTTTCTTCCTGACCGTGACCAACCTGGCCAATGGTTGCAGCAGTATCGACGCGGCCGTTGTCGAGGAAGCCGGAAATTACCTTACGGGCATGCAGCTATCGGCTCGCGGGCCTCTCTGTTCGGGCGGCCTCAATGGAAATATCATCGTAACGGCAGTGTCGGGAGGTACGGAGCCTTTCCTGTTCAGCCTCAACGGCGGGCCCTTTAGCAGTAGCCGGCAGTTCCTGAACCTGGGCGCCGGCATATACGATGTCGTGGTACAGGATGCCGCAGGTTGTGAATACGGCCTGCAGGCCAATCTCGAAGATGGCAACGACGTGCTGGTAGAACTGGGCGACGACCGCTTTGAAGAGCTGGGTAAAGCATTTACCCTTCAGGCGTTGACCAACCTGCTCTCCGAAGAGATCCGGGACGTCTTCTGGTCTTCGCCGGCAGATACCTTTCCCTGTATAGATGTGGATTGCCTCATCAAGGAGCTGAACCTGGAAACTTCCACCCGCATCCGGGCCACGGTGGTCGATACCAATGGCTGCAGCTCTTATGATGAACTGACGATATTTCTGGACCGGAGCCGCGGCCTGTATATCCCTAACGCCTTTTCGCCCAATGGCGACGGCTACAATGATTTCTTCACCGTCTATGCCGACAAGGATGTGGCCTTCGTGGAGTATCTGATGGTGATGAACCGTTGGGGAGGGCAGGTATTTTTGGAAGAGAAATTCCCCCCCAATGTTCCGATGATGGGTTGGGATGGCAAGCTTGATGGCCAGCCGCTCGACCCTGCTGTGTTCACCTATGTGGCCAAAGTGAAATTCGTCGATGGGATATCGGAACTGTATAAGGGCGACCTGTCTCTGTTAAGATAAATAAAAAATCTGTTCAGGAATTTTTTTTTATTTTTTTAGTACAGGAAATGGTAATTTTAATTTTGCATTCGCCCCGGCCTTCAAATAAAATGCAGTTTCATGCAAAGTTTTTACCAGTTTTTTCGCATCCTGGCCGCTACTACGGTTGTCGGCCTGTTGCCTTATGTTGCCTTCGGGCAGGGAGCGCCCGATTGTGCAGCGGCCATTGTGTTGTGCAGTAATGCCTCGATCTCTTTCAACCCACAGGGCATCGGGGCGGTCAACGATTTTGCCCCGGCTGCCAACAGCCAGGGCTGCCTGGCCACAGGCGAGCGCAATACGGCATGGTATTATTTCGAGTTCAACAATTCTATGCCGCCTAACAGCGTGATCACTTTTGAGATCATTCCCAACGGCTCGGCAGATTATGACTTTGCCATTTACGGCCCGGGAGCAGGGTGCAACGGCCTGGGCGGCCCGGTTCGCTGTTCCTATGCGGGCACCTTTGCCGCTACCGGCCTGGGTAATGGCGCTACGGACGTTTCCGAGGGCGCCGGCGGCGACGCCTTTGTCGCTCCCCTGACAGTGCAGCCCGGACAGGGATTTTATATGGTGATCGACAACTTTTCCAGCAACAATACCAGTTTCAACCTGAGCTGGGGCGGCAGCGCCGCTCCTTTTCTGGACTGCAATGCGACCCCTCCCTGTAACGTGGCCGTGAATTATTCCCCCAACTATAATGTCTGCGCGGGCGGCGCGCCGGTTACCCTGCAGGGGACGATCAACGGGGGCGACGGTACGCAGGTCATTACCTGGTCGGCCATCAATGGCGGAGGGCCTTACCTGAGCAGCCCCTTTGTGGCCAATCCTACCGTAACTATTCCCGCCGGGGTATCGGGCTCCTTCCAGTACATGATCACTGTCGACCAGGGAGGTTGTACCGATATGGCAACGGTGACGGTCAATGCCAGTGCGATCCCTATGCCCGACATTACCGGTGACGATCAGATCTGCCAGGGAGAGTCGGCCATACTTTTCGCAACGCCGGGTTTTGTGTCCTACCGCTGGTCCCCAAGCGGCACGGGTTCCTCTCTTACCGTGAGCGCGGGCGGCACTTATACCGTTACGGTCACCAATTCGGCGGGCTGCCAGGGCACGGCTTCCTTTACCGTCAATCAGCTGCCCAGTCCGATACCCAATATCACAGGCCCTGCCCGGATGTGTGTCGGTGGAGCGGAGCTCCTCAATGCGGGGCCTGGTTTCGACACCTATCAGTGGAATACCGGCGGCAACCTTCAGCAGGAGGTTATCACCGCCCCGGGTACTTACCGGGTGACGGTGACCCAGAACGGCTGCCAGGGGATGGGGCAGATCACAGTGCTGCCGGCACCCAACCTGGTGGTTACTCCTTTTGGGGATAATACGATATGCCCCGGGCAGTCGGTCAATATTGACGCCGGCGGAGGTTATGTTTCCTACCAATGGTCAAACGGCTCGCCGGAACAGATCAATACGGTCAGCGGGCCCGGTACTTACAGCGTTACGGTACAGGACGCCGACGGTTGTTCGGGTTCTGGTTCTTTCACTGTGAGCCCCGCGATTTCCCCAACGCCGGTGATCACCGGCAACCTGTCGGTCTGCCCGGGGAATTCCACCACCCTGGATGTGGCCAATGCCGGCTATACATCCTATCTATGGTCTGACGGCAGTAATTCTTCCCTGCTTATGGTCAATACGCCCGGCGCTTATGGCGTTACCGTCACCAATGCGGAAGGGTGCGCGGGCTCTGCCTCCGTCAACGTAACGGCTGCTCCCGGGCCCATGCCGGCCATCAGCGGCGATGCGGAAATATGCCCCGGCGAAACGACACAGCTCTCCGCTACGGGCGGCTTCGCGGCCTATCAGTGGTCCAATGCCGGCGCCGGGCCAACTACGCAGGTGAGCCTCGGCGGCGCCTATACGGTTACGGTGACTGACGCCCAGGGCTGTACCGGGCAGGCCTCTGTCAACGTCATAGAACATCCGGCCCCGGCGCCCGTGATCAACGGGCCGCCAGAGATTTGCGAAAATGGTAGCGGCATCCTGGATGCAGGCGCCGGCTTCAGCACCTACCTCTGGTCGACCGGCGCCGGCGGGCAAACGCTGACGGCCGACGCCCAGGCAACTTACGGGGTGACCGTCACCAACCAGTTCGGCTGTGTGGGTACGGATGATTTCTTTGTCGGCGAGCTGCCGCCGCCTGTCCCACAGATCAGCGGGGATGCTTCTTTCTGTGAAGGCAGCGCCACCACCCTGACGGCGGAAGCAGGCTTTTCCTCCTATGCCTGGCCGGATGGGTCCTCCAGCCCGCAGCTGACGGTGAGCCAGTCCGGGACATATACCGTCACCGTAACCTCCGGCCTGGGCTGCACCGGGCAGAACAGTTTTACAGTGTCTGCCACGCCGGTACCGGCGCCTGTTATTACCGGCGATACGGAATTCTGCCCGGGGGAAAGCGCCAGCCTCCAGGGGCCGGCCGGCTTTGCCGCCTATGCCTGGTCTGACAACAATACTACCCAGGATATTGCCGTGAGCAGCCCGGGCGCCTATTCCCTGACGGTGACGGATGCCAACGGCTGCCAGGGGGTTGCCACCACGGTGGTGAACCAGTCTCCCGTTCCGGAACCCGTAATCAGCGGAGCGCTGGAATTCTGTGAAGGGAGTTCGACGAACCTTAGCGCAGGCGCAGGTTACAGCTCTTACCTCTGGAGTACCAATGCCTCTGCTTCCGGGATCGCCGTCAATACCGCCGGTGCTTATGGGGTAACTGTAACCAATGATGCGGGCTGCGAAGGCTCGGCTTCGGTTTCGGTAGTACAGAACAGCAATCCCGCGCCGGTGATCCAGGGGGAAGAGGACATTTGCCCCGGGGAAAGCACGGCGCTTACATTATCCGCCTCTTACCAGTCGTATGAATGGTCGACCGGCGGCAACCAGGCATCGGAGACGGCGCCGGGCGCCGGCGATTACAGCGTCACGGTAACGGGCCTCAATGGTTGTGAAGGCACGGCCACTTTTACCGTCCGGGAGTTTAATGCGCCTCAGCTGCCGGCGGGGGTTGCCGTGGAATATTGCCAGGGGGATACGGCCACTCTGGCGGCGCCTGCCGGCTTTGCAGCTTATCAGTGGGAGGGGGGCGGCAGTTTAAGCAATATATCTGTCACTACGCCTGGCGCTTACGCTTATACGGTGACGGATGCCAATGGGTGTACGGGCACGAGCAGCATTCAGGCGGTAGAAAACCCTTTGCCCGGTTTTGAGATCAGCGGAGAGGCGGAATACTGCGAGGGGGCGGCAACTTCTCTGCAGGCGCCTTCCGGCTACAGCAGCTATCAGTGGAGCACAGGCAGCACAGGCGCGGCGGCTACGATATCGGCCCCCGGCCTGGTATCGGTTACCGTTACCGACGGCAATGGCTGTTCTGATACACGTACCCTGGATGTTGTGGAACACCCGCTGCCGGTAGCCAATATCAACGGACTGCTGCGTTTCTGTACGGATGGCAGCACCACCCTGAGCGGGGACGGCGGCTTTGCGGCCTATTCGTGGTCCAATGGCAGTTCACAGCCTTCTATCAGCGTCAGCCAGGCCGGCAATTACAGCCTGACCGTTACAGACGCCAACGGTTGCTCGGACGATATTGCAGTGGCCGTCACGGAAATACCCGAACTGACGCCCGCCATTGATGGAGAAACGGATTTTTGTGCCGGCGCTTCCACCGTGCTGCAGGCCGAAGCCGGCTTCCAGAGTTACAGCTGGTCCACCGGGGCTTCCGGGGCTTCGGTAACCGTTACCCAGGCCGGTACGATCAGCCTGACAGTAGTTGATAACAACGGCTGCCAGGGAACGGCCAGCGTCCTGCTCTCCGAGCTTCCGCTGCCGGAACCGGTGATCAGCGGCAGTGATTTCTTCTGTGAGGGCTCTTCCACTACCATCGACGCCGGTAGCGGGTACGCCGCTTATGCATGGACAGGCAATGCTTCCGGCCAGGCGCTCACCGTTTCCCAGGCCGGGCTTTATACTGTCACGGTTACCGACGGCAATGGCTGCCAGGGGACGGGCGCGATAACGGTCGACGAAATTCCGTCGCCCACTCCTCAGATCAGCGGGGCGTTGAACTTCTGCCCGGAAGGGTCTACCGAGTTGAGCACCGGCAGCAATTTTGCCGCCTACCTCTGGTCCAGCGGCTCCACCAATGCCTTCACCGAAGTGTCTCAGCCGGGAAGTTACGGCCTTACCGTTACCGATGCCTTCGGCTGCCAGGGCAGCACGGCGGTGGATGTGGCCCATTTTGCAGTCAGCCCACCCGAAATAAACGGCAACCCGAACTATTGCCCCGGAGGCAATACCAGCCTGAACGGCGAAGGAGGCTTTGCCGCCTACCTGTGGTCGACCGGGCAGGTGAGCGGCGCCATTACGGTGAATGCGGATGGGGCCTATGGCCTGACGGTCACCGATGCCAACGGCTGCCAGACAGCTTCCGAAATCCTGGTTACAGCTTATGCAGTCAGCCCGCCGCAGATTAGCGGCGATAATGCCTTCTGTGCGGGCGGTTCGGCCAGCCTGCAGGCCAATGCCGGCTTCAGCGCCTACAACTGGTCGACCGGCGCCAGCCAGCCTGCTATAACGGTCAGCAGCGGCGGCGTGTACAGCCTGACGGTCACGGATGCCAACGGCTGCCGTACCAACAATAGTTTCGCGGTCACTCAGAACCCCTTGCCGACGGTCAATATCGGGGGGTCCACCAGCTATTGCATCGGTGGTTTTACCACCCTCAACGCCGGCGCTCAATATGCGCAGTATCAGTGGTCGACCGGAGGCGCCGCCTCCACTATACAGGTGAACCAGGCAGGCGCCTATGGCCTGACGGTCACGGATGCCAACGGCTGTGTGGGCAGCGCCCAGGTGCAGGTCACGGAAGATACGGAGCTGAACCCCGTCGTTTCCGGGCCCCTGTCCTTCTGCCCGGGTACTTCCACTACGCTGGATGCCGGCGAGGGCTTCCAAACCTACCGGTGGTCGGATAACTCAGTTAGCCAAACCCTCACTGTTAGCAACCCCGGAACCTATTCGGTGACCGTCACCGACGCTTCCGGATGCACCGGAGATACGGATGTGGCCGTCAGCGAATACCCCGCTCCCATGCCGGTTATCGAAGGAGCGCTGGAATACTGTGCCGGCAGCTCCACCAGCCTTACGGCCGGGGGAGGGGCCTTTTCTTCCTACAACTGGTCTGCAGGCTCCTTTGAGCCGCAACTGACGGTCGGTCAGCCCGGCGTTTACAGCATAACCGTTATCGACGGCAATGGCTGCCAGGAGACGGCGAGCGCGACGGTTCAGGAAAATCCCCTGCCGGTATTTCAGATTTCCGGCGCCCTGAGCTTCTGCCAGGGCGGCGGCACGGAACTGTCGGCCCCTGCCGGTTTTGCTTCCTACCTGTGGTCGACCGGCGCCCAGGGGCCGGGCATCACGGTGCAGTCGCCGGGCAACTACGGGCTGACCGTGACCAACAGCTTCGGCTGCAGCAGCCAGCAGGCGGTGAGCGCTGCACAGGTTCCTCTGCCGCTGGCCGATGCCGGCCCGCCGCAGGTGATCGACTGTAACGAGGCGGCCGTGCAGATAGGCGGCACGGGTTCCAGCCAGGGAGGCTCTGTCATGTACCAGTGGAGCGGGCCGGGCATCGACGCATCCAACGCCAATGCCCAGTTTCCTTCGGTCAGTGTGCCGGGCGAATATATACTGACGGCCATAAATACCAACCTTGGCTGTACCTCTCTGCCGTCGTCCGTGCTGGTTTCAAACGATATCGAAACGCCGATAGTGGTTCTGGAAGTTCAGGGAGTTCTGAACTGTCTGAACAGTTCTGTGCTGGTCAATGCTGCCGGTTCTTCCGTCGGGCCCGGTTTCACTCATCAATGGTTCGACGGTGGGATGAACCCGCTCAGCAATCCGGGGCTGGCCCTTCAGGCCGGTACGGCGGGTACTTATTATCTGCAGGTATCCAATATGAACAATGGTTGTGAGGCGCTGGGCAGTGCGGTAGTGAGCCAGAACATCAGTTATCCGCTGGCCGAGGCCGGCCTGCCGATGCACCTGGACTGTGAAACCACGGCCGTAACCCTGGACGCTGCCGCCTCGCAGGCGGGCGACTCCCTGGCCTACAACTGGACGACGGTGGGCGGGCGCATCCTCAGCGGAGGCAATAGCCTGGCGCCCGCGGTGGATGAGCCTGGCCTTTACATACTCACCGTGTCCAACACCGGCAATGGCTGTGCGAGCGCGGATACCGTTCAGGTCACCCAGGATATCAATGTTCCCCTCGCGGAGGCGGGCCCTGACCGGCAGATCGACTGTGTCAATCCGGTGGTGACCCTCAATGGCGCGGGTTCCTCGACGGGCAGCCAGTACAGCCACCAGTGGGCATTCGGCCAGCCCGGCAACGTGGTGGGTTCCGGACTCAGCCTGACGGCCGAAGAGGCCGGCGCCTATTTCATCATCGTGACGAATACAACGAACGGCTGCGCCAATACCGATGCGGTAGAAGTCATTCAGAATGCCGCGGCCCCCTCCGATATCAACCTGGCTCTCGACGGGCCGACCTGCTTCGGCGATGCCGACGGCAGTGTCCTGATTGGCAGTGTAGCGGGCGGTACGCCCCCTTACCTGTTCAGTTTCGACGGGCAGCCTTTTGGCGGCCAGACGGCCTTCTTCAACCTGCCTGCCGGCAATTATCCGGTGGTGGTGCAGGACGCCATAGGGTGCGAGTATGAACTGGTAGCGGCACTGGAAGACGGCAACGACCTGACGGTCAACCTGGGCGAAGACCGGACGGTCCGGCTGGGCGAAGAGACGGCCCTGCTGGCGCAGCTGAGCGTATCTGAAAGCGAGATCGTTGCCCTGAACTGGAATGCGGCGGACAGCCTTTCCTGTACGGATTGCCTGCGGCCCGTCGTCGTGCCTAGTACCTCGGGCTCCTATTTCGTGGAGGTGGTGGATGAGAACGGCTGCGTGGCCTCTGACCAGGTGATCCTTTTCGTGGATAAGCGGCGCGACCTGTACGTGCCCAATGTCTTCTCGCCCAATGGCGACGGCCAGAACGATGTCTTTATGGCCTTTGCCGGCCCGGAAGTGGCCAGGATACGTTCTTTCCTGGTCTTCAACCGCTGGGGGGAATCCGTCTTTGAGGTTTATAATTTTCCGCCCAATAACCCCACTTATGGCTGGAATGGGGACTTCCGCTCGGATTTGTATAACGGCGCTGTCTTTACCTGGTTCGCCGAGGTGGAATTCGTGGATGGGGTAGTGGAGGTGTTCAAGGGGGATGTGACGTTGATGCGGTAGGGGGAACGGCGTGGGGGAATTGGCGGGCACATTCGGGCCGCCCCGTCTTCGCCGACAGTGATTCGGTGGTGAGAGGGGTTCTTCGTCTAACGTTTACCCAAACGGAGCATTAGCCTGGCAGCTATCAGCCAGTTCTGGCCATGGGGTGGAGCGCCATTGCAAAAAAAGTCAAGTCTTAAAAATTTTACTTGGTAATTTTCATTTTACTTAATATATTCAGGCAAATCTTTAAACACACTCTGGAAGGGGGCCCTTCAAAACACCACCTCCGTCGCCCCATACCCGTAGCGGGGGTGGTATTCATTGCGGAAGGTGTTGACCTCCGGCATCTGCAGCAGGCGGGTGGCGATGGCGTCTCTCAGGCGGCCCGTGCCGACGCCGTGGATAATAAAGACGCGCTCCACGCCCAGGCGGATGGCCTTTTCGATATAATACTCGAAATGAGAAAGCTGGAGGCGGAGGATTTCCGCTTTGCTAAGTTTCCTGAAATTAGGCGTGAGCTTTTCAATGTGCAGGTCGAGTTCGGGGATGAATTCGGCCAGTTCGACCACTTCGTGGGGCAGGCGCTCGCGGATGTCAACCCATGGATGGGAAGGGGGAGTATTGCGCCGGGTATAATCTTCCAGGCCTTCTTCGCGGGGTTCTGCCTTGTCTTCAAGGTTTTCAAAGAGGCGGAAGAGGTGTGCCTGTTTGTTGAGCAAGGGGGCAGTTTTTACCTTGCTGAAGAACTGCTTGGGCTTAAGGCGCAGGGTTTTGTGCATTTTGCTGCCCGTGCCCTGGGTCGTGACGCGCCAGCAGTCCACCTCGAAGGCCGGGCTGTCATTGAGCTGGTCGAAGAGCAGCTCGCCGGCCTGATGGGTGGAAGTGTGTTCCAGTTTTCCATTGTAGCGCAGCCATACCCGGCCGCCGAGATACAATTCAAGGCTGATCAGCACGTCGTGGCGGGTATCGTTGATGAGCACGATGCGGTACTTTTCGGCATGGCCCTGAAGGTTGAGCACCGGGTCGAAGGCCAGTTGAATGCCGAAGCTCTTCAGTATGGTATATTGGGTTTCGACCGGCGGCCGCTCCGGCCGCTTGCTTTTATTTTCCTGTTTTCCGGGAACGATCTTGGCCTTTACCGATGGGTTGGCGTCGATATAATCTTCAGCCCGTACGAGGTCGTCGACGAAAGCGGGAATCTCGAAGTTGCTGCCATCGAGCAAGACATTGACCATGCCGTCGTCGAGCAGGCTGGTGACGACGCCTTCATCCCTGGAGTGCAGGAAGCGAACTTTTGTGCCTACGGCGAACAGCATGGTACGGGCCCGTTGGTTTGAGGAAAAACAATCCATTCCAGCAGCGGTTCAAAAATACCGATTTAGTATGTGAAATCGGTAAAACGATACCCTTTATCTTCTGAAGCAGGTAAAAGAGAACTTTTTTCCGGGTTCAAATCGGCGATTATTCTGTTTCGCGTACTTGCCTTACCTTTGATGCGGACAACAAAAGAAGTATGAATCTACGCTGGAAACTGGCCCAGGCGGCAGAGATTTTATGGTGGAGGTTTTACCTCCGGAAGAAGCTGCCGGAGGATTACCTGCGGCAGAAGGCGGCTTACTGGCGGCGGGTATTGCAGGCCGCCTGCTATGAGCCGGCGCCCGGCGCCCGCGTCCTGGATGCCGGTTGCGGGCCGGCGGGCATCTTTATTATCCTGGAAGGGCAGGAGGCCGATGCAGTAGACCCGCTTCTGGAGGCTTACCGGGCGAAGTTGCCTCATTTCAACCCGTCCCGTTTTCCCCATGTGTATTTTTTTGCTGAACCTATCGAGTACTTTCGGCCGGCGGGCCGGTACGACGCCGTTTTCTGCCTCAACGCGATCAACCACGTCGCGGAGCTTGGGCGGGCGCTGGATGCGCTGGCCGGCGCGCTGCAGCCCGGCGGGCGGCTGATCCTGTCGGTAGACGCCCACAGGTTTGTTTTTTTGAAAAAACTGTTCCAATGGCTGCCGGGCGATGTGCTGCATCCGCATCAGCATAGCGAGGAAGAATACCGGCATATGCTGGAAGAGCGGGGGGTAAAGATAGAACGGATGGTGCGGCTGAAGGAGGGCTTCATTTTTGATTACTTCCTGATGGTGGGGATAAGGGGAGAGGATTCGCAAAACCGGAAAATGGGGAATTGAAAAAGCACTGGATTCTTCTTTTCCAATTATTCCACTACAAAAAGCCTCTCATCTGCTACAAAAGTTTGTTTTTCTTTTAAATGTTAAAAATATTGTACTGAAATTTGCCTGAGGTTTTTTTCTCATAGTTCTTAGAAGAACCACCGGGGCCTTTATCAACCGGGCCGGCCTTGAGTACAGAATAACAGCAGGAAAGGCGAAAAGCATTACCTGCTGCATGATCAGAATCCGCCTGAGCGGGGATATGGAGGTTATCTGGTAAAGAAGCCACTTCAAACAGCTGAAGCTAGTGCGGCTAGGCCGAATTAACGGGCGATTTCGGGCCCCCTTAACGTCATGGCTCGCAGTAGCTTAAATTAACTCGTTAATTCGTGCCGCTTTCACTAGTAAAAATTGCAGCGCTTTATCGTTTAACAAAAATGAAATGCATGATTTTTTTTGCGGACGTGATTTTATTTTGAATATCAGGTTTGTGAAAGAGATACAAGTAACAAGAATAATAGGTTTATCGGAAAAAGAAGATAGCCCTGTTGAGTTGGATAATAAAGATGGCACACAAGGACTGGAACACAAAGAGCAATTTTCTGGAAAAAACGATGAAATGTATGTCATTTGTCTGGATAATATTCTAATGATTTCAGCCCGTGATGGACAGACAGTCGTTTATGAAGTCGAAAACGGGCTTTCAGCCAGGGGTTTGCTTATCAAAGAGCCTATAACAGATATTTATAAATCAATTTGGGAAAAATATCCCGATTACTGCTATTATATATGCAAAACCAATCGATGGGAATTAGTTAATCTGAAATTTGCAACAGAATTTGATGAAAGGAAAGGGATAATCAAATTAGAAGATGACCTGGAATCAAATGTTCCCAAAGAATATATGAAGAAGGTGAAAGAAAAATATTATGCTCTTTCATCTCATTCCATAAACGATACATCTTTTCTTGATAGAGAAAAGAAGCCGAATAAGCCGGCTGATCGTAGCGAGATAAGACTACTGAAGAAATGCGCAAAACTTAATAAGAAGGGTATCTTAACCGATGAAGAGTTCCAATCCATAAAAGGCCGTATAATCAACCGAATGTGAATGGGCAATTTAGTTTTTTCAGCCTCGGGCTGAAAATGAAACAAACGCGGTGAAGTTTTATCCCCTCTGTTTGCAAACAAGAGAGTAGGCTTCACAAGAAAAATTTGCCGGGTGGGCAGGAGGAGCGTAACTTGACGTATAGTTTTTTTTACTGCTAATAACCACTATTTGCCGGCGATTCTCGTTTTGGCAAAATGATGCCTTAAATCCTGCCACAAAAACACAAAAACACGAAATCCGCACTAAATTTTGTGGGATTTCGTTCCTTCGTGGTTTAATGGCATTCTAAAACGAGAACTGCTGACTATTTGCTCAAAATTGTGAGGTTTGGCCCGGCATGGCTAATGGCTGCCCGAGGTACGCCAGATAAGCCGCGGCCCTTTGCAGGCTTTACCAACACCCTTTATTGCCAAACCTCAAATTAAACGCACAGCCAACGACACCATTGATTGCTCTCGCGGCCGCGAGAGGCGGGAAGGCTTTGCCCTTACAAAAACAATGCTTTGCCCGTCCGGGCAAAGAAAATCTTTGAGAACTCCATTTTCTAACCATAAAACCCTTTGGCCATGAAAAAACTATGCTTATTACTGATAAGCGGATGCCTGTTTTGCTGGAACATTGCCTGCTTAGGCCAGGACGACAATAACACCGGCTGCTCTGGCAAAAAGAAATACGCTTTTCTCGAAAGCCGGCAGGCTTTCGTCCAGTTCGGGATAGGCGCAAGCCCTATGATCCTGAAAGACAGAGGCCGCACCATCGTCCCGCCGGTGGACGCTTCGTTCGACTACATGCTAAGCGAAAAGTTTTCGCTCGGCCTGATGGCGGGGCATTCGGTTGCCGAAACCCGGCCGAAAAAGGGCATCGGCGACACCAGCGCCTATTACTGGGAAAACCGCACCTATTACGCGGGCCTTCGCGCTTCCATCCATGGCAACCCCAGTGAACATTGGAACATTTACGGGGGCTTTATGCTGGGGTGCTTCTATCACCACATCATGCCCAATGTCGACGATTCCTACGTGCGCCGGATAGAAGATTTGAACGGCATGAAGCGAAAGCGGGGGCAATTGGCCTATACGGGCTTTGTCGGCCTGCGCTACCTCGGCCGAAACCGGCTTACCTTTTTCGGCGAACTGGGCTATGGCGTTTCTCTGGTGCGGGTTGGCGCCGGGTATCGGGTGTCGCCTTAGGGGGGCCCTGTTGTCTGTTGATAGTTGCCTTAACAGAGCAGCCCCTAAACAAGTAACAAAAGACAAGCAGTTGGCGCGCCCGGCACGGCATGATGCACGGTGGCGAACGGGCTTTCAATAAAGCAGAAAATCATGAAATATTTAGCAGTGGCACTCAGTTTTTTCTGTTTCGCGCTTAGCCTGGCCGCTCAGGCGGAAAATGGACTGGTCAATTATTACTGTATAACCCGTTTTTCCAAAGAAACGATCTGGATTGATGGCCAAAAGCTGGCGGTAGGGAAAAAATACCTGCCGGGGCTGATGGAAAAACTGAGAGGCCCCACCGGCAGTATATGAGGCTTTAAATGTCCTGACCCTTATTTTCAAACCTTGCCGGCCCTGTTTGTGCGCAGCGGCCGGCCCTAAATCCTTTTGCTATGAAGAAGTTGATCCCCTTTCTGGCAGCTTGTTTATTCATGCAAACCGCCGGCCTTGGCCAGGAGATCTTCCAGGTGGCCAGAGGCGAAGCCCGCTTCGTCTCGGAAGCGCCGGTGGCCAGCATTACGGCCATTAACCAGCAGGCTTACGGGATGATAGACCTGGCTTCCGGCATCGTCAACATCGAATTCCAGATGCGGGGCTTCCAGTTCAAAAACCCGCTGATGCAGGAGCACTTCAACACCGACTTCGTGCATTCCGGCCAGTTTCCCACGGCTTCGTTTTCAGGGCTGCTCTCCCGGCGGAAAACTTGCCTGGAGGACTGGCAGGGTGAGCAAGCCATCGAAGCGGAGGGCTACCTGTACCTGCACGGCCAGAGCCGGAAAATGAAGGTTTCCGGCGTTTTCTCCACCCGGGATAACACCTTGTTTGCCAGGGCCGTTTTCCCGCTTACCCTGGCCGATTTCAACGTGTACATCCCCGGAATTCTCCGGCCCAAGATAGCGCCGGTGGTTGAGATTGCGGTGGAACTGGCCTGCGTACCCTTCCTCAAACCATAAAACCTGCTATTGTTTCATGCTTGCGAGCTGTTTCGGATTCCTCGAAAACGGCTCATAGTTTAAACTATCTTCACCATGAAAAAACAACTATGGCTTTTTCATATCTGCCTGTTTTTTGCTATTGCCAGGCTTTGGGCGCAAAACTGGTACGGCCCCAGCCCGGGAATCTCCAACTGCAAAGCCATCTCCGCCATCGTTGCGGTAAATGGCCAACTGGCTATAGCCACAGGCGGTTATTCGTATTATCCGTTTTTCCTTCGTTCTACCGACGGCGGGCAAAGCTGGGTGGAAACCCCTGTGCCGGGTAGCCGCCTCATCCAGGCCCTGCATTTTGTCAGCAATGAAACCGGCTTTGCGGTGGGCAACGGCGCTATCCTGCGGACTACTGACGGCGGAGCAAGCTGGGAGGAAGTTTTTACCACTAACCAAATCTTTGTGGATGTCAGTTTCTCCTCACCGCAAGAGGGTTTTGCGGTGACGAACAGCAGCCTGTTTTTCCGCACCCTCGACGGCGGCCAAAGCTGGGCGCCGATGATGGTGGAATTTCCTACCAACATTTATGCCGTTGAAACTCCGGCGCCGGGCCGGATACACCTCTCTATGAGGCTTTCCGGCTCCGGCGGCGGCCTCGGCCTGCTGTATTCTTCTGATGACGGGGGCCAGAGCTGGGCAAGCGCCAACTCAGTGCCTCGTCCGGTCAGGTCCCTGCATTTTCCCACAGAGTCTAACGGGTACGGTGTTGGCGATTATGGGCTGTTCGTCCATACCGCCAACGGCGGCCGGGACTGGCAGGTGGATACCATCGCTTCGGGGGGCAGCCATTTCAATGCCGTGCATTTCAAGAATACATCGACAGGTTATGCTTCTACTTCCGGCGGCCTGATCTATAAGACCAATAACGGCGGCCAAAGCTGGGCGGAAGTATATGATGCCGGCACAGCCGCGTTGACGGACGTTTTTGCCGCCCAAAACGGACGGGTGTTTGCTTCAGGCAACGAGGGGCTCATCGCCCGGTCTTTGGACGAAGGCGGCAGCTGGGAGGCCCGCCCGACGGGTGGTTTTTCACTCTGCCGGTTTTTTGAAGACATCTTCGCCACTGATAGCCGGCATGTCGTTGCCTGCGGCGATAACGGCGCCGTATATGTTTCAGAGTCCGGCGGCGAAAGCTGGGCCCCCGGCAATGTGCCTCCAACCCACTCTTACGCTACTTTCTACGCCCTACATTTCACCGGGCCGGATACCGGCTTCCTCGGCGGCAGCATGCCTATCCTGATGACGGTGAACGGCGGATACGACTGGAGCCCGGCCAGCGTTTCGGGCCCGGACGGGATCGTGTACGGCCTGCATTTTCCTCCGGACAACCCAATGACCGGTTATGCCTGTACGGGCGGCGGCGGCCTGCTGAAAACCACCGACGGCGGCGCCACCTGGGATACGCTGCCGTCATTTTCCAGCATGTGCCTGATGGATATACATTTTATAAATCCCGAGGAAGGCTGGGTGGTTGGCGACGGTGGCCTCATTGCCCATACCGAAAATGGCGGGCAAAGCTGGAATACCTTCATTTATCAGAACGCTGCCGACGGGTCTATCTTTCCCTTTAACGATGTGTTTTTTGTCAACGGCGCCCTGGGGTTCGCCGTTGGGAGCTTTGGGAGCTACGTACTTCGAACCCAGGACGGGGGCCGGAACTGGGCGCCGCTCAACCTGCCGCCCGGATCTTACAACTGCATCCATTTTACCGATGAGCGAAATGGCTGGCTGGTGGGCGACGGCGGCGTCATCCTGCGCACCGGCGACGGCGGCGATCATTGGGTGGACGACGGCAACCCAGCCATTCCGCCCCTGGCGCTGTTGTCCGTTCACTTTCCAAACCCCGCTGTCGGTTTTGCCGCCGGCCAGTTCGTCACCCTCAAAAACGACCGCCAGATGAGCTTCCTGATCGGATCGGCCTCCGGTGCGAACGGTACGGTGATCCGCATTCCAGTCAGGGTTCGCAATTTCAAGAACATCAACAGCTTTCAAATGGCCATCCGCGTCGCCGATCCCTCGGTGGCGTCCATCCAGGATATAGCTGATGTGTCTTTGCCCGGCACGATGGTCCGCCAGCTCAGTGCCGGCGAGCTGAAGGCCTTATGGTCCAGCGACGGTGATTGCTCCGTGAGCCGGGCCGACGGCGATATCATCTTCTATGTCACTCTCCGGCTGAATGGTATATCTGGCGCCTGCAGCGGCATTTTCATCGACGATTCCCGGGTTCCCACCAGGGCTTTCCAATGCTCCGGGCAGAACACGGCGCAACTGGAGGCAGACACCCGGGAAGGGGAGGTGTGCATCGCTGAAGAGGTAGAGGTGTGCGGCCTGATTGAAAAAGTAAACGGAGGCGGCAAAAAAGATGTGGAAGTGGCTATGGAGGCCTTGCCGGCCCCTCCCGGCGGCCCGGATGTCGTGTTTACGGACGATCTCGGGATGTATTGTGACACTACTTTGCCGCCGGGCGTTGACCTCACCATCCGCCCTGCTTATGACCGGGACTGGGCAGAAGGCGTGACCTCAAATGATTACAGGCTTTGCCAGTTTTACGCCTTCATCCTGAGGCCCTGGGACTTCTGGTGGCAGAAGGTTGCCGCCGATGTGGATCACAATGGATCGATCGATGCGGATGACTGCGAAGCTCTGGCCAGGGTTGCACTCTCGCCCGGCCAGCCCATAGATAACAACACCTCCTGGCGGTTTATCCCCAAAGGGGAAACGCCCTTGCCGTTGAGTCAGGATCCCCTCGTGCCGCCTTACCCGGAAACCATTGAACACCAGGATATTGCCGACAACCTGAGCGGCCAGGATTTTGTTGCCATCAAAATAGGCGACCTCGACGGCGACGCTTTCCAGCGAGCGCCCGGCGGGATGGGCCTGCGCCAGCCTGCCCATTCGCTGGAATGGCTGGTTGGGCGAAGCTGGCTGGAAGATCGGGGAGAGTGGGCGTTTCATTTCCGCTCCCCGGGTTTCCAGGAGATTACTTCCTGGCAGTGCGAACTGACATTCGACCCGGCTGAACTCGCCTTTACGGCTATCGAGCCCGGCGCCCAGGCCAGCGCCTCCGATTTTCGTTATTCTCCCCTTCGGCTTGAAGAGGGCCGCCTGCCGCTACTCTGGAGTTCCGGGAAAGAGGCAGGCTTTCAGCCGGGCGAGGTTTTGTTCAGCCTCCGGTTCACGCCTAAGTCCAACACAACTAAACCCCGCCTGGCATATAGCGAATCCTCCATCCCGGCCCTGGCCTACCGCAGCTCCGGAGCGCCTGTGGAATTGCGTTTTACCTGGACGGAAGGCGAAGGGAAAAAAGCGCGCCTTTATCCTTGTCTGCCTAACCCCTGGCAGCATAGCGTTTCCATTCAGTGCGACGTGCCGGAAATGGCACGGGAAGCAAAACTGTTGATATCCGGCCTGGACGGCCATGTTATAAAAACCATTGCCTTAAAAGCCGGCGCGAGCCAAACCGTAATCCTGAACCGCGAAGGCCTGGCCTCGGGATACTATATCGTAGCCCTGGAGGTCGACGGCGCCATACAGGCAAGAGAAAAAATGGTAGTGGCCGCCGGCCGGTGACGATCAGGCCTGATATAGAGTAAAAATGAGCGCTGTTTTGAGCGCGATGTATATATCCGGTAGCCAGACACATTTAATTAGCCTGAGGGGTGGGCATAATAAAAATAGAACGCGCCTGCCTTTGGCCTTTGGGCGCCTTTTAGCCTTTATGCCCATCCCTCATATATAATCGTGTCCGGCTACCTACTTCTACTTTGTTACTTCAAAATTTTCGGGCCTATGGCCCACTGCCCATCTTTAGAGCCAGTATTTTATGAATTTTATGATATATTTTCATACTCGCGAGCCTGGAGAGCCTGCCCCGACAAAAATCGGGCCTGGAGAGCCTGCCCGATTTTTGTCGGGGCCCGCGCTCCTGTTAAGTTAGCAAAGTAGTACTACACCCCAATATCCTCGCTCCACAAGCCCGGCTGTTCCCGGATAAACTTATCCATCAATTCATAGCATTCCGGGCTGTCGGCCACCACAACTTCCACCCCGCGGGAAGCCAGAAGCTCCTCCTCGCCCATAAAGGCCCGGTTTTCCCCAATCACCACTTTGGGGATTTCGTAGAGCAGGATGGCGCCGGCGCACATGGGGCAGGGAGAGAGGGTGGTGTACAGCACGCACTCCCGGTAGACGGAGGCGGGCAGGCGGCCGGCATTCTCCAGGGCGTCCATTTCGCCGTGCAGGACGGGGCTGCCTTTCTGCACCCTCTGATTGCGGCCTCTGCCGATGATCTTTCCTTTATGGACGAGGACGGAGCCAATGGGGATGCCGCCTTCCCGGTATCCTTTTCTGGCTTCCTCCAGCGCTGCCTGTAAAAATTCATCCATAGTTGGGCATTTTATTTTTCGTGAAGGTTTTACCTGCGTTCAGGCCAGCCTGATGTCCGCCTCATTCGTCTCCGCGTCCAGGATCGGCTTATCCTGAATGGACAGCAATACGGTGGCCTCCTTTATGTCAAAGCCGTGGCTGGCGCCCCTGGGCACGTCGAAGGTGCTGCCGGGGCCGAAAGGGCAGGGGGTTCCGTTCAGGATGATCAGGCCCGAGCCTGCCAGTATCGTCAGGTGGGCGTCGATGGTATCGTGGACGTGAGGCTGGTAACGGCCTGCTTCCAGTTTGACGAATTCGATGCAGCCCTCGGCGCTGGGCACCCGGTACAGGCCGATGTGCTCGCCGGGCAGCGGGTTGATGGTATGGAAACTGATGGACTGCAGGGCTTTGTGAAGATGTTGCATGATCCTTGGTTTTTAGCGCCTGCTGAGCTGGCGTTTTTTCAGGAGGTGTTGCAAAGATGGGGATATATCTTCAAAAATGTGGCGGCTATCGCTTCAAAGTGCTCAACCCTTCCTCCCTTCTATCCGTTCTCAACAAGATCAATGATTTAAACAAGACAAATGAAAAACCGGAACAACCTCTCCCGGGCGGCTATGCTGATGCTGCTGGCCCTGCTGTTTGCCTGTAATAACAGAAAAGAAGGCGCGCCCACCGTCGGCTTTGTCGACGCCTTTGAAGACAGTACCATCGAGCAAGCCAAAAATGGCTTTCTGGACGCCCTGAAAGAAGGCGGCTTTTCCGAAGAGAGCCGGACGATGAACCTCCTCTACCGCAATGCCCAGGGCGACATACCCACCCTGACGCAGATCGTCCGCTACATGATCACCCAGGAGGTGGGCCTCATGGCCACCAGCCCATCCCTGTCGACCATTGCCGCCATTCAGAACACCAAAGATATTCCCATCTTCATGATGGTCTCGCCCACTCCGTCGCAGATGGAAGTGGAAGATGCTCAGGGCAATGCTCCCGCCAACCTGTTTGGAGTGGCTGAAGGGCTGGACTATATCGACACCTCCTTTTCGCTCATCCCCCAGCTGGTGCAACCGAAAGGGGAGCGGCTGCGGGTGGGGCTGCTGTACAACCAGTCGGAGCCCCAGTCGGTGGAAGCCTACGAACGCCTGCTCGGCCTGGCCGCTGCCCTGAATGTGGAACTGGCGGCCCGCCCGGTCAACACCACCGCCGATGTGCAGCTCGTGGCGGGCGCCCTGCTCAACGAAAATATCGACGCCTTTTTCGCCAACCCTGACAATACCATATTCAGCTCTTTCGAGACCATTATGAAGGCCTGCAACGATGCCGGCATACCCGTCTTTACCAGCGAGGCCGGCCTGGTGGCGCGGGGAGCGGTGG